>CAZVYC010000312.1:0-4744 GCA_964631425.1 uncultured Rhodospirillales bacterium | reverse complement strand
TTGATGAAGGTGATCTTGGTCGCCAGGAAGGCGTTGGCCGCGTACTTGATCAGTTCCGCGGTCTCCAGCGACGCCATGACGATCGGCGTCTCGATCAGATAGAGCGGGCGATAGAGCTGCCGCATCACCGTCTGCGCCCGCTCGCTCTCGGCGCCGATGACGATCCGGTCGGGCCGCATGAAGTCGCCGATCGCCGAACCCTCGCGCAAGAATTCGGGGTTGGAGGCGACATCGAAATCGGCGTCAGGCCGGGTCTCGCGAACGATGCGCGCTACCTCGCGGCTAGTACCGACGGGGACGGTCGACTTGGTGACGATCACCGTATGCCGGTCGATCTCGCGCGCGATCTCTGCCGCCGCCGCATAGACATAGGTCAGGTCGGCATGGCCGTCGCCGCGCCGGCTCGGCGTGCCGACGGCGATGAACGCCGCGTCCACCCCCTTCACCGCGGATGCGACGTCAGTGGTGAAGGACAGGCGCCTCGCGGTGGCGTTCTTCGTCACCAGCGCCTCAAGCCCCGGTTCATAGATCGGAATGATGCCGGCCTTGAGCCGCTCTATCTTGCTGGCGTCCTTGTCGACGCAGATTGTTTCCACGCCAAACTCGGAAAAGCAGGCGCCCGATACCAAGCCCACATAACCTGTCCCGATCATCGCGATGCGCATGAGGAACCCCGATCTCGACCGTCAGGAAGAGCTATTAGGTGTTTCGTCGGCCAGCAGCGGCTTCAGCGCGGCCTTGAGCTTGGTCGCCATATCCGGCCGGCGCAGTGCGAAGGCAATGTTGGCCTCCAGGAAGCCGATCTTGTCGCCGCAATCGTACCGCTTGCCCTGAAAGCGGTAGCCGTGGAACGGCTGCGTGCCGATCAGCTGCGCCATCGCGTCGGTCAGTTGGATTTCGCCGCCGGCGCCGACGCCGGCCAGGTTGAAATGATCGAAGATCTCGGGCTGCAGGATATAGCGGCCGATGATCGAGAGCGTGGAGGGCGCCGCGCTTGGATGCGGCTTCTCCACCAAGCCCTTGACCGCCGCGACACGGCCATCATCGCTCGACACGTCGAGAATGCCATAGCGGTTGGTCTGCTCGCGCGGCACATCGACCACGGCGACGACATTGCCACCCAACTCGTCGTAAACGTCCATCATTTGGCTGAGGCATGGGCGGTCAGACAGCACGACGTCGTCGGGCAGCAGGATTGCGAAGGGTTCCCGCCCGATCACCTGCTGAGCGCACCATACCGCATGGCCGAGGCCGAGCGGCATGTGCTGGCGGGTGAAGTAGAGGTGGCCCGAAGCGATCTCAGTGCGCTTGATGCCGGCCAGTTCCGCGGTTTTGCCGCGCTGCTCCAGTGTGCTGTTGAGCTCTGGGTGGATGTCGAAATGGTCTTCCAGCACGCCCTTGCCGCGGCTGGTGACGAAAACGAACTCCTCGATGCCGGCGGCCCGCGCCTCCTCGACTGCGTTCTGGATCAGCGGCCGGTCGACCAGCGGCAGCATCTCCTTGGGCATGGTCTTGGTCTGCGGCAGGAAACGCGTGCCGAGGCCGGCTACGGGGAATACGGCTTTGCGAACCGGGGGATGCGCCATCATGATCCTCGAGGGCAGGAGAATTGGTCAAAACTGCGCAGAACGCGTCAGGAACGGAACCGGCGGCCGCCGGCGTAATGCCATAGCCCAACAGGGTGATCAAGCAGCCGGTTCCGCTGAAGGACGGCTGGCGGGCTTCGGCCCCGCCAGGATGGCATCGATCAGTGCCCTGGCCTCCTGCCGGCCGGCAATATGGGACATGGCCAGCGGCGGCCCGCCGACCGCGCCGCCAAGGTCGAACAAGGTGAGTCCGGACAGGAACAGCTCCCGGAAAATCACCCGCTCGCTGAAGCCCGGGGCGACGCGGAAGCCGATCCGCTTGGCCAGCTCTGCCAGGGCTTGGCCCATCTCCCGCTTGTTGCGCGATTCGCTGTAGCCCAGGCGATTGCGCATGACGATCCAGTCGATCGGCCCGCCGCCGGCCATCGCCCGCTCCTTGCGGCGGTCCCAGACCTCTTCGGCATAGACGCTGGGGCCGAGGATGCGCCGCGTCGCCGGGTCCACTTTTGCCAGCAGATCGAAATCGATGAAGCTGTCGTTGATCGGCGTCACCAGCGTGTCGGCCCGCGCATGGGCCAGGCGGCCCAGCTGACTGTTGCTGCCCGGCGTGTCGACGATAACGAACTCGCGATCACCGAAGCCGGCGAGCGCCGCGTCGAGCGCCGCCTCGTCGGCAGCGGGCAGTGCGCCCAGGGTGATCGCAAGATGCGGGGGGACGGGAAGATCGCCATGCGCCTCTCGGTTGGCGAGGTAGCGGGACAGTGTGCCTTGCCGCGCGTCCAGATCGAGCGTGGCGACGGCATGTCCGCGCCGCAGCAGCCCGATCGCCACCTGCACAGCGGCCGTCGATTTGCCGGAGCCGCCTTTCTCGTTGCCGAACACAATGATCTGCGGGCCGAACGGTCTTCGCGGGCTTCTCATGGTCACACGGAGTGGAAGAGGCGGGTGCCGAGGACGAGGGCGCTGCCCACCAGCGAGACATTGATGACAATGCCCGCGACCGATGCGATCAGCCCGGCGATAATAACGATCCCGTCCCGTTCGACCAAGCCGAGAGCGAGGATCACGAGGGCGATTGCCAGGGGCAGGTGGCTGAACGGAACGGGGATCGGGTTGACCAGGAACAGCGTACAGAAACAGAAGAAGGCGCCGATCCAGCGTTCGCCGCGGGGGCCGCTCAGGCGGTGGAGCCGCGGCCGGCAGACCGCCTCCAGGCGCGCGAGCTTAGGCTGTGCCCCCCGCAGCATGGCGAGCAGAGCCGGACGGGAGAAGCGCCGCCGCTTGATGATCTCTGGCAGCCAGGGCTTCGGCCGCCCGAACCACAGCTGCGCAGTCACGAACATCAGCGGAATCCCGAAGACGACCGGCAGCCCCGGCGGTCCCGGGATCGCCGTGGGCAACACGAGCAACAGGAAGATGATGGCGAAGGCCCGGTCGCCCAGCCCGTCGATCAGGTCCCCGACCGACATGTTGTCGGCCCTGCCATGCTCGACGGTCTGGATCAGGAGCTCTGAGGTCGGGAGCGCATCATCCGGAGTCTCCGGTTCTGCGTCCTTTGCGTCCCGTGCAATCACAGCGCGTGCATTACCTCTCGGCTTCCCCGGATGATCATGTCGATCGCGACGTACGCCACGACCGCGAGACCGACATAGCCGAGCCAGGGACGGCGCGTGATGAGGCGCGCCACCCATTCCGCTGCGACCGCCATCAAGGCGACCGACAGCGCCAGCCCGGCAACCAGAAGCTTTATATGATCGTGGGCCGCGCCCGCAACCGCGAGCGCGTTATCGAGCGACATCGAGACGTCGGCCAACAGAATCGCGCCGACCGCGCCGGGCAGCGTTTTGCGCCGGGAGGGTGTCGTCTCTTGCCCGTGCGGGCCGGCGCGAAGCTCCCGGTATAGCTTCCAGGCGACCCACGCCAGCAGCAGGCCGCCTGCTAGCGTCAGCCCCAGAATTTGCAGGAGGGTCAGCGCTACGACCGAGAACAGGATGCGGAGCACCACAGCGCCGCCAAGGCCGAGCCAGATCGCCGTCCGGCGTTTTTCCACGGGCAGTCCTGCGACCGCCAGCCCCACCACGATGGCGTTATCCCCGGCCAGCACCAGATCGATGAACGCGATCTGCAGCAGGGCCACGATTTGGGTCCAGAGGTCGAGGGGCAATGCGGGATGGCTCCTATACTAACGTCTTCGCATAGCGCGGCTTCCGTAGCATGGGTAGAGCGGAGCGAAGCCCATCATCCGCGGCGCGATAGGTTTCGCTTGCACTCTACCCATCCTACATTCCCGCACTTGACCTTGAGGGGCCGGATCGTATTTAAAGAGTACCGATTTGGTCCTATTGGGGCGTTCGTTGATCCGGCTGAGCAAACTGACCGACTATGCGGTCGTCATGCTGTCGCATATGGCGGCACGAGAGTGCGAGGTTTATACCGCCTCGCGCCTTGCCGAACGTTGCGCGGTGCCTGAGCCGACCGCGGCCAAGATCCTGAAACTCTTGGCTCGTGCCTCTGTGCTCACGTCTCAGCGCGGCAGCAACGGTGGCTATGAGCTGGCCCGGCCGGCCGCGGACATCACCGTCGCCGAGATCATCGTGGCCCTGGAAGGTCCGATCGCCCTCGCCGCGTGCGTCGAGGGCTCGGGCGATCATTGCGGGGTCGAGCTTCTGTGCTCGATGCGGGGAAACTGGAACCGGGTGAATCGCGCGATCCGCGATGCGCTCGAAGAGATCACGTTGGTCGACATGGCGATGCCGTTCGCGGTGCCTTCGCCCAAGGCCGATCTGGCGGAACAGGGTTTACGCTGATGGATGGAACGACTGAAGGCCTCGATCAGGCCCGCATGTTCGCGGAGCAGAAGTACAAGTACGGCTTCGTCACCGATATCGAGAGCGAAACCGCACCCAAGGGGCTCAACGAGGACATCATCCGCTTCATCTCGGCCAAGAAGGACGAGCCCGAATGGCTGCTCGAATGGCGGCTGAAGTCCTATCGGACCTGGCTCACCAAGGAGGAGCCGGAATGGGCGATGCTGAAATACCCGCCGATCGATTTCCAGGACGCGCATTATTACTCCGCGCCGAAGCGAAAGGCGGGACCGAAGAGCCTGGACGAGGTCGATCCCGAGCTGCTGGCGACGTATGAGAAGCTCGGCATCC
>CAZVYC010000311.1:0-4794 GCA_964631425.1 uncultured Rhodospirillales bacterium | reverse complement strand
TCGCGATCAGCGGCCTGGCGATCGAGGTGCCGAGCAGGTACACGCCTTCATATTGGGTGTTAGCGCGGAACATCGGCATCACGTAGTCGCGGACGAATTCCTCGCGGACGTCTTCAATGAAAACCTCCTTGACGCCGGCCATCCGGGCCTTGGCGCGGGCCGGTTCGACCTCCTCGCCCTGACCCAGGTCGGCGGTGAAGGTCACCACCTCGCAGCCGTAATTTTCCTTGAGCCAGCGCAGGATGACCGAAGTGTCGAGCCCGCCCGAATAGGCCAGCACCACCTTCTTGACCGCGCCTATCTTCACATCCGCCATAATATCCAGGTCCCGTCGCCTTTTTCGCCGCAAGCGGGCGCGACCTTAGGCGGCGTACCCCTCTGGGGCAAGCGACGGATGGGCGCGGGGCGGCACAGCCATCGCGGGCGTAGCGCCGCGCCATGCTTTCAGGCAGTTTGCCTCTGCATCAACGGGAGGAAGCCATGCCGCACACCGAGACGACGATCACGACTGCCGATGGGACTGTCGATACGCATTTCTTCCTGCCGGAAGGGCCGGACCAGAAGCGCGGCCCTTGGCCGGCTGTGATCTTCTACATGGATGGCGTCGGCATTCGGCCGGTGCTATTCGAGATGGCCGAGCGGCTGGCCTCGCATGGCTATGCGGTGCTGCTGCCCAATCTCTATTATCGGCACGGGCCGGCTGCACCGGTCGACCTCAGCGACCGCGATCGGCTGATGGCGCTGGTGGCGTCGGTGACCAATGCCGGCATCGTGTCGGATACGAAGGCCTTCCTGAGTTTCCTCGATATGCAGGAGGCGGTCAAAGGGCCGAAGCTGGGCACGGTGGGCTATTGCATGGGAGGCGCGTTGTCGCTGACCGCGGCCGCGAATTTCCCTGAGCGGGTCGCCGCCGCCGCCTCGTTCCATGGCGCCAGGCTGGCGACCGAGGCGCCGGACAGCCCGCATCTGCAGGCCGTGCGGATGAAGGGTGAGATCTATGTCGGCGTGTCGGAGGTCGACCCCTATCTCTCGCCCGGCGAGACCGAGCGGCTGGAAGCGGCGCTGAAGACGGCGGGAACCAACCATACGGTAGAAATCTATCCCGGCGTCGAGCACGGTTTCGCCGTGCCAGGCCTGCCGGTCTATGACCGCGACGCGTCGGAGCGGCATTGGGACCGCCTGCTGGCGCTGTTCGAGCGCAATCTGCAATAGCAAAGCTGGAATCCTGTCGCCCACCAACCGCGGCGGGTGCATAGTTCCCTTTTATATCGAAGGGGGGCCCGTGATGCAGCCGAGCGATCTGATCCGCAGCTGGTTCGCCGAGGTCTGGAATGCCCAGCAACCGGACATGATGGAGAAATTCGTCACCGAGGAAACGCTGTTCTACAGCGTGAACGAAACCGGCGGTCCGCTGAAGGGGGCGTCGGGCTTCCGGCCTTTCATCAAGCGCTTGCTGGCGGCGTTTCCCGACATCAAATTCACAGTCGAGCACACGATCGACAAGGGCGAATACGGGGTGGGGCGATGGGTGGCGCATATGACCCATACCGGCGACGGGCTGGGCGTGCCGCCGACGAACAAGGACATCGTGCTGACCGGGATGGTGATCGTGCGCATCGCGGACGGCAAGATCGTCGAAACCTGGGATGAGTGGGACAGGTTCGGCATGCTCCGCGCCATCGGCGCAATCTCACTCGCACCCGCGACGCAGGCGGCGATCGCGGCAGAATGATTCAGGATGTTATGAGCAAGGCGTTTACCAAGGAAACCGACGAGGCGGATGACGATCTGGCCGAAGATGCGCCGGCGCTGCCCGTCGGGACCAAAAACTATATGACCCCAGCCGGGTTCGAGGCGCTGCGCGCGGAATGGCGGCACCTGATGCGGGTCGAGCGGCCCAAGGTGGTGGAGGTGGTCGCCTGGGCCGCGGGCAATGGCGACCGGTCGGAGAATGGCGATTACCTCTACGGCAAAAAGCGGCTGAAGGAAATCGACCGGCGCATCCGCTTCCTGTCCAAGCGGCTGGAAGCGGCCGAGGTCGTGGACCCGGCACAGCGGACCAATTTCGACCAGGTGTTCTTCGGCGCCACCGTGACCTATGCCACCCGGGACGATGTTGAACACACAATCACCATCGTCGGCATCGACGAGGCCGACGTCGACAAGGGCCAGGTCAGCTGGATTTCGCCGATTGCACGCGCGCTCTTGAAGGCGCGGGTGGGAGACACAGTCGATATTCGCGCGCCGGCGGGGCCGGAGACGATCGAAGTGGTCAGCATCGCATACGAGCGCTAACCTGCCGTCCTGGCGCGGCATCGCAGGGGAATCAGGATGGTTCGGCGGGTGATCACGGCCAATGACGCGGCGGGAAAATCTTACTTCGCAGCGGACGAAACCGTCGCCGACATGGTCTTGTGGCAAAGCGCGGCCGAGGACCGGCTGGGCCGGAGCACGGACGGCGAGCCGACGCGCCTCCTGCCCTCCACCGCACCCCACATCGAGCCGCCCCCGGGCGGCAGCAAATGCGTGTTCATCCGGATGGAGCCGTGGGTACGCTTGAAGGCGCGCCTGGAGCGCGGCGAGATCGCCGGCCTGGACAAGGACGGCTTTCACCGCACGATGACGGTCGACTATATCATGGTGACGGAGGGCGAGGTGACCTTGATGCTTGATGAGGGCGAGATCGTCATCCGCGCCGGCGACCTGGTGGTCCAGCGCAATACGCTCCATTCCTGGCAGGTCCGCGGAGAGATCCCATGCGCCTTCTGGGGAATCATGGTGTCGCTGTCGACGGGGGCAGGATGAGTCGCTTGGCCGACGTCACCGTGCTGGTGCCAGAAAGCCGGGAGCTGGACCTGTTCGCCGCGATGCTGGAGGGCGAGGGGGCGAAGGCGGTGCGGTGCCCGCTGGTGACGATCCTGGATCTGGATGATTCAGCGCCGGTAGAGGCGTGGCTGGGGCGGCTAATCCATGACCGGTTTCACGACCTGATCCTGCTGACCGGCGAAGGCCTCCGACGGCTGATCGGCGCGGCCGATCGGGCCGGGATCAGGCAAGAAGCGGTGGCTGCGATCGGTCGACTGAGGACCATCATCCGAGGGCCGAAGCCGGCCAAGGCGCTGCGCGAGATCGGGCTGCCGCCAGGCGTCGCCGCAGAAGTCCCGACGACCGAGGGGGTGATCCGCGCCCTGGCGGGGCTGGATCTGCGCGGTCATGCCGTCGGCGTGCAGCTTTACCCCGGCAATCCGAATCCGCCCTTGCTCGATGCGCTGGAGGCCGCGGGGGCAACGGCGGATGCGATCGTGCCCTATCGCTATGCCTCGGACGCGGAGACCGACGCGGTCGAGCGCGCCATCCACGCCATGGCGACGGGCGGGATCGATTTCATCGCCTTCACCAGCACGCCGCAGCTCGACCGCCTGGTCAAGGTGGCGGAGGAACGGGGGCTGCAGGCGGAGCTCAAGGCTGGCCTCGGACGCACACGCATCGCGGTGGCGGGGCCAGTGGTGGGGCATGCGCTGGAGGCGATGGGCTTCACCCTCGCGGCGATGCCGGAGAGCAACTTCCATATGAAGCCGCTGGTCAACGCAATGGTACGGGCTGTGGGTAGGTGATTGGCAATCCTGTCGGTTCGTACGGGAGATGCACCATGGTTCACTCGCAGCGATACGAATAAGCGCCTAGCCGCCATCAAACTTGGAGCGGTAGCGTTGGGCGCAGCACCCTTCGGCGCCTTGGCGATCGGCTATCTGCCATCGGCAAGATTGACGGTACAGCGCGCGCGGATCGGGCGGCTTGAAGTTGATGAGCTGGTTGTCCGGCACGTGCGGCACGCCGGGTCGGATCGCGAGACAAGCATCGTTACACCGTAGTTGGCCCATTTGAACATGTCGTCCGTCGCACCGCATAGCGCGACGTGTTCTCGTCTTCCGAAACGAAAACCAGCGCTTCCGCGATGGCCTGGGCGATTAACTGATGGTCGAACGGGTCGCGGTGGTCGGGATAGAAGGGCAGCCTGAGCAATTCAACGATATGGCGCGGCTCAAACGGCAACAGCGTCAAGCCGTGGCCAGTCACCGCTGCCATCAGTTTTTCCACGTCCGGTCCCGCGAACTTGCCGACGCGAATTTTTACCGCGATCTCCCAGAAGGAAACGATGCTGACGAACACATCGTTGGCTGGGTCCAAAATGGCGTCGCGAGCCTTGTCGTGGAGGCGGGGATCGTCTTCGACGAGCCAGATCAGCGCGTGCGTGTCGAGCAGCAACCTCACGCGCCATCGCTCTCCATCGCCGCAATCAAGTCGGCGGGAGTCTCATCGAAACCGGGAGCCATTTGGAACTGACCCTTGAACATGCCGACCAACTGTCGACGTTCATTCGCCCGGGAAGCCGGCGGCACGATGCGCGCGACTTCCTCACCGCGCGAGGTGACGACGAACTCAGCGCCCTGGCGGGCCTGACGCAGGTAGCCCGACAGGTTCTTACGAAACTCTCGGAAGTTGACACTACTACTCTGCGCTTTGGTTGCCGACATTGTCGCCTCAATGCGTATCCGTATGTGTACACACAATGGCGCTGCCTGGGGTCGAAGGCAAGAGAGGTCCGTGCGAATGATCATCACCTCGCGCAGCCGTCGCTAACGCGACGGCCCCCTCACCCTCCCGTCGCTGATGCGACGGGCCCCTTCCTCTCCCCGTTGGGCGAAGATTTTTGGGTGCACCACTACTCTAACCCCAGGAGCTCCACATCAAACATCAGCTTGGCGTTGGGCGGGATGACGCCGCCGGCGCCGC
>CAZVYC010000310.1:0-4805 GCA_964631425.1 uncultured Rhodospirillales bacterium | reverse complement strand
ATTTGGCCGGCGGCTGTACTGGCCGATGACAGCGGCGCTGATGGCCTACAACTTCATGTTCGTGCTGGGCTTCCTCAATTATCTGATCTCGCTCGGCGGCGCGTTGGGCGCCGCGGCTTTATGGCTTTGGCTGCGCCACAGCGCGTTGACCGTCCGCATTCTGGCCGGTGCGGTCTGCGCATTCGCGCTCTTCTTCACGCATCTGTTGGGAGCGGCCTATTTTGTGCTGCTTGTCGGGGCCGCGGAGGCCGACGAATTCCTGACGCGTCGTCATCGGCCAGGCGCCCATCCTGCTGTCGTCCGCAGCGCGGTCGTCCTCGCTTCGACCTTTATCGGCCCGGCGATCCTCTGGATTTTCGCTCCACGGCACACCGGCCCGGCGCAAGCGCCCAGCTGGTCGTACCTCAGGAAGCTGTTCTTCCTGCCCGGTCCGTTCGAGGCCTACCAGGCGATGCCCGGGCTTTTCGTCGCGATCGCATTCTTCGGGGTCGCCCTGTTTTGGATCGTGAAGCGGAAGTGCCGCACCGGCCCTGGCATTCCCGTTGCAGTTCTGGCCGTGGCCGTGGCTATCCTCTTGCTGCCCTTCGCGCTGTCGGGCGGCATTTTCATCGACAGCCGCATCCCGGTGATGCTCGCGCTTCTTCTCGCCGCAGGGATTTGTCCACCCCGATTGCAGCCATGGGTATCTCAGTCCGCGGCCGTGACGCTCACGATCGTGCTGATCGTCGAAGTCTATCAGGTGAGCGTAGTGTGGCGGGCTCATGAGGCACCGGTCGCGAATCTGCGCGCCAGTATCGCGGCCGTCCCGCCAGGCAGCAAGGTCTTGGCCGTGATCGCGCCATTCGAACAGAATGATGCGCATGCCGCTCCCGGCATGCTGGCGCTCGGGGTTTTTCGAACCGATCGGCATCTTCCCGCCTTGCTTGTGCTCGATCGGCGCGCCTTCTGGCCGCTGCTGTTCAGCGACCCATCCCAGCACCCGATCATGCCCCTGGCTTCCTATGCCGGCATCAGCGGATTTGGCTATCCTCCCGACGTACGATCTCTGATCGAAGGCCGATCGCGCGATCCGCTTTGGCCCGCCCCCTATCTCGAAAACTGGTCGGAGCATTTCGATTTCGTCTTAGTTCTGAACGCTGAAGGGCTCGGCGATCCAGCTGGGCTGTTACCCGACAAACTAAGATTGATGAACCATTTCAGCTATGCCGCGCTGTACAAGGTCAGGTAGCAACGCTCCTGGCACGGCCCGACTGAAGGGGAGAAGGCACGATGTCTCTGGAGCGGCGCGATATTTTGAGGCTGAGTGGCGCGGCCGTGCTGGCCTCCGCACCGCTGCGGGGGGTGCTGGGCGACCCCAATATGCAGGGCAGGCCGGCTGCACCCGCACCGGCCACTGCTCCCGCTCCGAGCGGCCCCGCCGATTACACCATCAAGATCGGCCACAGCCTGGTCGAGCTGACGCCCGACCACATCATCTCGACCACCACCTATAATGGCCAGTTCCCGGGCCCGCTGCTACGCTTCAAGGAGGGCCAGCAGGTCACGATCGATCTCGTCAACGACACCGACACGCCCGAGCAACTCCATTGGCACGGGCAACTGGTGCCGGTCGATGTCGACGGCGCGGCCGAGGAAGGCACGCCCTATATCCCGGCCCACGGCTCGCGGCGGATCACCTTCACGCCCAGGCCCGCCGGCTTCCGTTTCTATCACACCCACCTGAGAGCCGGCTCCGACCTCAGCCTCGGCCAGTACAACGGCCAAGTCGGCCCGGTCTATATCGAGCCCCGCCACGAGCCCGGCGCCTATGACCGCGAAGTCTTCCTGGTGCTCAAGGAATTCGTCCCGGCGCTAAGTAGGGGCGGTGACATGGACATGGACTTCCTGGCCGGTCCGGAAATCAAGGACCTGAAGGATGCGGGTGAAAACGCGATGAAGGTGTCGCTCGCCAAGGGCGCGTCGAAAGGGTTCGAGGTCGGCTACGACATCTTCTCGATCAACGGCCGGGCGCTCGGCCATGGCGACCCGATCAGGGTGAAGCCGGGCGAGCGCGTGCTGTTCCACGTGCTGAACGGCAGCGCGACCGAAATCCGCAGCCTGGCCCTGCCCGGGCACATGTTCAAGGTCGTCGCCTTCGACGGCAACCCCGTGCCAGCGGCGATCGATGTGCCGGTCCTGTGGCTCGGTACCGCCGAGCGCATCTCGGCGATCGTCGAGATGAACCATCCCGGCGTCTGGACCATGGGCGACCTGGCCGATGACGACCGCAAACAGGGCATGGGTGTCGTAGTGGAATATGCGAACGCCAAGGGCAAGCCCGAATGGGTCCAGCCCAAGCCGTTCAAATGGGATTACACCGCCTTCGGCAAGCCCGGCGCCGCAGCCGCCCAGCCGGACGAGATCATCGAGATGCTGTTCGTCAAGAACAACGCCGCCGACCATGGCTTCAACCGCTGGACGATAAACGGCGTCGCCTTCTCGATGGACAAGATGGAGGCGATGTTCCACCTGCACGAGGGCCGCCGCTATCGCCTGAAGCTCCGCAACCAGAGCGACGACATCCACTCCATCCATCTGCACCGGCACAGCTTCGAGCTGACCCGGATCGCTGGCAAGCAAACCGCGGGCATCATCAAGGACGTCGTCATGCTGGGCGGGTATCAGGAAGCCGAGATCGATGTCGTGGCGAATAATCCGGGCCGGACCCTGTTCCACTGCCACCAGACCTTGCACATGGATTTCGGCTTCATGGCGTTGTTCGATTATGCGTAGAATTCGCTCTTAACGCGGCAAGCTTAGTAGGGCTTAGATGTGGTGGCCCTCCTTGCCCGCCTTTCGCCATCGCGAGGCAGGCACCGAGGCCCGCCCCAGTAATGGCGCCTAATGCAATAAATTGAGGGAGGACAGCGATGAAGCTCGCGCGCTGCAGGGACGCCGGGGAAATTTTCTGGGCCTTGGTCGAGGGCGATAGGGTGCGCCCGATCGCCGATGCCTTCGCGGATTGGGCGCCTAAGCTGACCGATCGGCCTGATCCGGCAGTCCTCTCGCTCGGCGCGCCGCGTCCCCTCGCCGGCCTGCACCTGCTGCCGCCGATCGAGCCTGCGAGCCAGGTCTTCGTCGTCGGCGCCAACTACCTGAAGCATTTGCAGGAACTGAACATGGAGCCGCCCAAGGCGCCGATCGCGTTCCTCAAATCCTATCGCGCGCTGATCGGCGCCGCGGACGAGATCGTCCATGCGCTGCTGACCAAGCAGCTCGATTTCGAGGTCGAACTGGTGGCGGTGATCGGCAAGCCGGTCGCCGATCGCGCCGACCCGATCGCCAGCGTGCTCGGTTATACCGTGGGCAACGACATCAGCGCCCGCGATCTGCAACGCTCGGGCATCGGCTTCGACCTGTTCTCCTCGAAAAGCCTGGACCGCACCACAGGTCTCGGCCCCTGGATAGTGACGCGCGACGAATTCGGCCCGGGCACGCCCGATCTCAGGCTCACGCTCACCGTCAACGGCGAGACAAGGCAGGACGCCCGCACCAGCGAGATGACCTGGAAGCTGGACGTGCTGCTGCCCTATGTGGATGAGCGGGCCCGGCTCCAGACCGGCGACATTGTCTTCACCGGCACGCCGCAGGGCGTGGCTTGGGCCGACGGCCGCTTCCTCAAGCCGGGCGACATGGTCGAAGCCGCGGTCGAGAAAATTGGCGCGATCCGGAACCCTGTCGTCGCAGGCTAGCCCCTTTTTTGTCCAGAATCGCTGCAATCCCCCATTAACGGGGAGCAATTCTTTCCCGGATGCACTAGATATGCGCTGCGACGCAACATGCAGAGCGCAGCATCGATGTCCGCACGCCGTTACCCGCACCTCCCGCTTGCCACCCGGCCGCCATTCGACTGCGTGGCCCTGCTGCTCCAAGGCGGCGGCGCGCTGGGCGCCTACCAGGGCGGCGTCTATGAGGCGCTCGTCCATGCCAACCTGCAACCGGACTGGATCGCCGGCATCTCGATCGGGGCCATCAATGCGGCGATCATCGCCGGCAATCCGCCGGAAAAGCGGGTCGAGCGGCTGCGCCAGTTCTGGGAGCAGATCACCGACAATTCGCTCTCAAGCTTCCTGGGCGGCAAGGATTCGCCGTTCCTGCACGGCGACTTCGGCCGAATGATGTTCAATCAGCTGAGCGCTGGGGAATCGGTGATGAACGGCGCGCCCGGCTTCTTTTCGCCGCGCTTCCCCAGCCCGTGGTTTCAGCCGCCGGGCTCGCTCGAAGCCATCAGCTATTACGATACAAGGCCGCTCAAGCCCACGCTCGAGAGCCTGATCGACTTCGACCGCATCAACAGTGGCGAGATGCGCTTCAGCGTCGGTGCGGTCAACGTGCGCAGCGGCAATTTCATCTATTTCGACAGCAGCACCTGTATTGTGCGCCCCGAGCACATCATGGCGAGCGGCGCGCTTCCGCCCGGCTTTCCACCAGTCGAGATCGACGGCGAGTATTACTGGGACGGCGGGCTCGTCTCGAACACGCCCCTGCAATGGGTTCTCGAAAGCGTCCCGCGCGAGGACACGCTCGCCTTCCAGGTCGATCTGTGGAACGCGCGCGGCGAGTTTCCGAATAATATGGCGGAGGTCTCCGTTCGGCAAAAGGAAATCCAGTATTCCAGCCGTACGCGCGAGAACACCGACTTCTTCAAAAAGTTGCAGAATCTCCGCCATGCGGCGGCGAAGCTGCTGCCGATGCTGCCCGACGAACTGAAGCAGACCGAGGAATACCGCCTTCTGAACGAGGCGATGGACCATTCTGTCTACAAT
>CAZVYC010000309.1:0-4841 GCA_964631425.1 uncultured Rhodospirillales bacterium | reverse complement strand
AGCCCTCATAAGCGTCGGAGGGACGCCTGGGCGTGAACAGCACCGCGCCACCGGTCGAGTTTCGGCCGAACAGCGTCCCCTGGGGCCCTTCCAAAACCTGGACGTTCTGCAGGTCGAAGAAGCGCCCCGGCCCGTTACCGTCGCCGATCGGCAGCGGCACCTCGCCGTAATAGATCGGCACCGCCACCTGCTGGCCGGAAAACGAGGCGCCGTAGCCGGTCTGGCCGCGCAGCGTGAATTGCTCGTCGCTCCGGTCCGCCAGCGACGTGCTCAGCGCCGGCACCAGCTTGGAGAGATCGGTGTTGGTCTCGATATGGTGCTCGATGAGCTGCTGGGTCGCAAAAGCGTGGGCCGTGACCGGGACGGCCTGGAGCCGCTCTTCGCGGCGTTCGGCCGTGATCACGATTTCCTCGAGCGCGGCGCTGGAATCGCCAGCGGTCGCCTGCGTCGCTTGCGCGTGCGCGCCGGTCGTGGCCGCGGCCCACACGAGTCCCGCGGCGCCCAGCGCGCCGCAGAGCAACTTCCTCCCCATTTCTCCCTCCTTGCTCGCACCGGAAGCCGGATCGAGCATGGTGTCGCGTGATGATTTCCTTTATCCTATCATTACTATCATTTATGAGAAAGGAAAATCTGCCCGTCCTGTTTTGACTCGGTAAAGTCGCCGCACGATGGCAACCAATGTTCTCAGAGACCGCACTAGCATGAAGCGGCGGATCTCCGCCTATGGCTGTTACAAGCGCCTCTCTAGGAATAATGTTCAAGAGGATCACAGAGCATTACGGGCTTCCGGTGGACGGTGCACTCACGCTCGTGATCAAGCATCTTCTGTCGGTAGTTTACAAACGCGGCCGGACCCGATGCTGTGCCCGGCCGCCTGACCCTCCAAAGAGGAGATGAATCATCATGAGCATCGTCACGAGAATTGCCGTCGCGTTTGTCGTTGCAGGCGCCTCCGGGTTGTTGTTGCTGGCGGGAAATCCCGTGCGGGCGCAGTCGCTCGACCAGTTGAAGAATTCCCTGGGAGCCGGGCAGGGCGCTCCCGACAGCGGCCTGGGCGGCCTCGGCGGAGCCCTCCCGTCGGTGGATAACGCGAGCCCGACCAACCTCGCCGGGCTTCTTCAATACTGTGTCCGGAACAATTACCTGAGCGGCGACGCGGCGTCCTCGGTCAAGGACTCCCTCCTGTCGAAGGTAACCGGATCCAGCCGAGGTTCGACCGACAGCGGGTTCACGGCCGGCAACAATGGACTGCTGGAAACGGGTCAGGGTCAGAATTTTGCCTTGGGAGGCGGCGGTATGAAGGCGCAGCTGACGCACAAGGTGTGCGACCTCGTACTTCAGCACGCCAAATCGATGCTTTAACTCGGCCGCACAGGATCTTGGCAATAGAGCGCGGTTCGTTCAGGGATTCCGCCACGCATGCGGCATTGTGAATTCTGGGGACACGAAACTTTGCTGTTGCGCAACAGCGGAGACAGGAACGCGCATCGCGCGCAGCTCTTTCGTGTTGATGTTATACTGCACTGTCGTCTTTCGTGTTGACCTTAGAGCCGGTGGCGGTCTCGATCGCGTCGTCCGCGCCCGCGGACGGCTCGTGCCGGCCTGAGCAGGAGGATAGGCAACCCATGCTGGATGTTCCCGAGCCGCCGGCGACGCGATCTTTTTTCGACGCTGACGCCGCGCTCGACTATGTCCGCATGATCTACGACCTGGGGACGCGCCACCTCAAGGATCGGTTTCACACGTTCGCGACCGGCCGAAAGCTTGAACGCCGGGTGCGCGCCTCTTACCCCTTCGTCCAGGTGACAACGCAGAACCAGCCGCGGATCGACAGCCGCGAGGCCTATGGCTTCGTGCGTGCGGCCGGCACCCATCGCGCCTCGCTCACCCGTCCGGATCTGTTCGGCGACTATTATCGCGAGCAGTTCGCGGCCTTGATCCGGAACCATGAGGTTCCGCTGGAGGTCGGGGTGTCGAATCGGCCCATCCCGATCCATTTCGCGTTGGGCGAGAATCTGCATCTCGAGGCGGCGCTGAGCGCCGAGCGGCTCGCGGCCGTGGGCGACTTCTTCGACCTGCCCGACCTGACCGGCCTCGACGATTCGGTGCCGAACGGCGCCTATTTCACGCCCATGGCCGAGCGGCAGCCGCTTGCGCTGTTCACCGCCGCCAGGGTGGACCTGTCGCTGCAGCGGCTGAAGCATTACACGGCGACGGGTGCCGAGCATTTCCAGGATTTCGTGATCTTCACGAACTACCAGTTCTACGTCGACGAGTTCGTCCGGCTGGGCCTCGCCATGATGGCGGGGGAGGATACGCCGATGTTGGCCGAGCGGCCGCACGCCTACACCGCTTTCGTTGAGCCCGGCAACCGCGTTACGCCCCGTCGCGCGCCCGAGTCGGCGGCGGCGCCGACCGGGGAAAAGCCGGGCCGTGCGCCGCAGATGCCGGCTTACCATCTGAAGCGGGCGGACGGCGGCGGGATCACGCTCGTCAATATCGGCATCGGTCCTTCGAATGCGAAGACGATCACCGATCATGTCGCCGTGCTCCGCCCGCACGCCTGGCTGATGCTGGGACATTGTGCCGGGCTCCGCGCTACTCAGAAGCTCGGCGACTACGTGCTGGCGCACGCCTATGTGCGCGACGACCACGTGCTGGACGAGCCTTTGCCGACGTGGATTCCGCTGCCCGCGCTCGCCGAGATGCAGCAGGCGCTAGAGGGTGCGGTTGCCGAAGTGACCGGCCTTACCGGCTACGACCTCAAGGCGCTGATGCGGACCGGCACGGTCATGACGGTGGACGACCGCAACTGGGAGCTCAAGGAGCAGCGTGAGCTCGTGCAGCGGCTCAACCTCTCCCGCGCCATTGCGCTGGACATGGAATCGGCCACCATCGCCGCCAACGGCTACCGCTTCCGCGTGCCCTACGGCACCCTGCTCTGCGTCTCCGACAAGCCGATGCACGGCCACCTGAAGCTGCCAGGCATGGCCGACCAGTTCTACCGCGAGCGCGTCAACCAGCACCTCGCTATCGGGCTGCGCGCACTCGAGACGCTCCGCTCCGGCGGCCTGGAGCGCCTGCACAGCCGGAAATTGCGCAGCTTCATCGAGACGGGGTTCCGGTGAGGGTTTGGGCTGTTGTGCGGGAATCCACCCATCACTGCCGTCGTTCCGCCCCGGGGCCGCCTCTGCATTCACACATCGCGGTCAAAGGTGACATGCGTCACCCCCCGCGCCACTAGCGGTCGTTGCTTTGCACCGCTCGCGAGACCCCGACTAGGCCCCCTCGTCTCGCGAGTGCGGAAACGTCGCTTGTCACGGGTTTCGATAGAAGGTCTGGCTTCAGCGTGTCGAGGTCGACCGGCACCGAGTTGTCCCTCGACAATCAGCGATTTTCCGCCCTTCTTCCGGTAGATATCCGTGGTCCGCGCAACGAGCTTGAACTTGGTGCCGTCCTTGCGCGTGAATTCTCCCGTTTGGATGTTGTGGCCATAGGCAAACGTATCGACGACGGTGATCGTCTGTTCTGACGATCTGCCAGATGCCGGGTGGCGGCCGTAATTTACGGGCTGGCGGAGCACCCTCAAAAGCGCCCGTTCGTGTTCGATGTCGTCCCGCCCCGCGAATATCGTAGGTTGGGACGCCTACAAGAAGGATTGGGAGGGTTTATTTGCGGCCTTCCCGGGAGCCGTCCGGGATCGAGCCATCTCCCAATAAGGCGGGCTGCCGAAGGCTAAGCGGAGATGACGCATGAGAGCGAGGAGCTTCGCCGATGCGCTGCGGTCGCGCGGGTACGCGAGGCTGAGGTCGGCGCCTTCCGGCTCGTAGCCGACGTTCAGCGCCTTGAGGGCGCCCGATCGCAGTTCCTGGGGTACGATGAACGACGGCACAAGGGCGACCCCCAGGCCGGCGAGCGCTGCATCACGTATGAACATGCCGCTGTTGACCCGCAGCCCCGCGGTCCGGCGGACCACGCGCACGCCGCCCGCCGCCTGAAACCGCCAGTCGGTCTCGCGGTGCGAGTAGAGGATCGCCCGGTGGCCCTCCAACGCCTCAAGAGAGCGCGGCTCTCCATGACTGGCGAGATATGCCGGGGACGCTATGAGGACGCGCCCGCCCGGCGCAAGCCGATGGGCGACGATGCGGCCATCGCCAACCGGACCGTGGCGGATCACCGCGTCGAACCCGCCCGCGGCGATGTCGACGAACCGGTCGTCGAGCTCGAGGGATACTGCGATCCCAGGGTGCCGCTTCATGAAGCTGATCAGTGCCGGCGCGAGGTGTAGATAACCGAAGCTGGTCGGGGCCGAGAGCCTGAGCGGACCCGTCAGTTGGCCGCGCCGCTCCGCAAGCTCGTCGCGGCCGTCCTGCGCCTCCTGCAGGATCCGGCGAGCTCTCGGCAAGAACGCGTGCCCGTCCCCGGTCAGCGACATCTTGCGGGTGGTTCGCTGGGCGAGCCGTCCACCCAACTCGCGCTCGAGTTCGGCGAGGCGTTCACTACGCTGCGGAAACCAGCGCCTATGGGGCTTTGGCCAAGCCGTCCAGCGCCTGCGAAAGGCCATGGAACGACAAAGGCAGCGTGACCTCCCGGCCGGCAGCCTCCTTGAACTGCAGCGAGCCATTGCCGGTCTGCGTCTTCCAGCGCTTGAGCTCGTCGTCCTTGAGCTGGGCTTCCGCCGTGCAGCCGCCGGGAACGCAGAAGCGCCATGCAAGCTCGATCGGCTGCGGATCTTTTTCATCGAGGGAAAGCTTGACGCTGCTTGGCAACGCAATGTTGGGAACCATCAGGAAGGTGACGTGCAGCGGCTCCTTGGGCCCCCCGATCAGCCCGATCGCCAG
>CAZVYC010000308.1:2117-4859 GCA_964631425.1 uncultured Rhodospirillales bacterium | reverse complement strand
ACGGGACGGGTTTTGGGGCCAATGAGAGCGTAGCCGTGCGCTTCTACTGCGCTCCGGGTAGCTGCGCGCCCGCGACTGCGCCGCTGCTGGGCATGGTCACCACCGATGGGAACGGCGCCTTCAGTCTGCCGGTGACGGTACCCCGAGCAGCGCCGCCCGGACCGCACGGCGTGGGCGCGATCGGGCAGGATAGCGGCAGGGGAGCCTGGGCTAGCTTCACCGTGACGAGAGGGCCGTAAATAGTACGGTGTGCTATCATTCATTCTGCGGCGGGTCTATCTGGGCCGGCCAACTTTTTCATGTCTTCGACCACGAGAACCCATGACGCTAACCCTCCTTACACCCCAGATAGAGCTGCAGGCGCACGGCTACGGCGAGATAGCCGCGGTTGCGCCGGGTTCCGTTGCCGGCCGTGCCGGCTTACGGCGAGGTGACCGTCTTCTGCGCGTCAACGGCCATCCGTTGCGCGATGTGATTGACTTTCGCTTCTACACGGCCGACGATGACCTGACGCTGGAGGTGCAGCGCGCTGACAGCACATCGACGCTGCGCCTGTCGCACGGACCGCACGATCCGCTGGGACTCGAGTTGCTCGGCACCGGCCTCGAACAGATAACAGAGTGCAATAACCACTGCCCTTTCTGCTTCGTCACGCAGCTTCCTAAGGGCATGCGCCCCACGCTCAATATCAAAGACGACGATTATCGCTACTCTTTTCTGTTTGCCAATTTTGTCACCCTGACCAACCTCAGCGAGGATGACTGGGCACGCATCGAGGAGCAGCATCTCAGCCCGCTCTACGTTTCCGTGCATAGCACCGATGTTCAAATGCGCCGCAAGCTGCTGGGCAATCGCTTTGCCGAGGACCCGCTGGCGCAGATCGACCGCCTGAACCGGCTCGGCGTGGTCGTGCATACCCAGCTTGTCACCTGCCCGGGGATCAACGACGGCCCCTATCTGGAGAAGAGCATCGCCGACCTGCTGGCACGCTTTCCCGCCGTGCGCTCGATCGCGGCAGTGCCGGTCGGCCTGACGCGCATCCGTACAGAACGCACCATGTCGCGCGGCATGCCGCTGCGCACGTTCCGCTCCGATGAAGCCGCCCGCGTGCTGGAGCAAATCGAGCCGTACCAACAGGACAACCTGCGGCGCCACGGCGTGCCCGTTGTCTACGCCTCTGACGAGTTCTATCTGCTGGCCGGGCGCGACGTGCCGGCGGCAGAGTCCTACGATGACTGGTCGCAGCTTGAGAACGGCGTCGGTCTGGTCCGGCAATTGCTGGATGATTGGCAGACGCTGCGAAGCCAGCTTCCCGCGACGCTGCCGGTGCCGCGACACCTGAGCTTCGCCTGCGCCACGTTGATTGCGCCGGTTCTGCAGGGCATTGTGGATGAGATGAATGGTATCGGCAACCTGCGCGTCGATCTGCACGTGGTGCCTAACCGGCTCTTCGGCTCCGAGGTGACCGTCGCCGGCCTCATCGTGGGGCGCGATCTGCTCGCCGCGCTGGAGGGCCGTGAGTTGGGCGACACGCTGGTACTGCCGCGTGATATGTTTGATCATACGGGCCGGCTGACCTTGGACGATATGACCGTGGACGATCTGGAGGCGGAGGCGGGCCGGCCCATCGCGCGGGTCAAACGCTTTACCGCATTATATGAGATATTGATGGCTCCCGGCGAGCGCCGGGCGGCCACTGCGGGAGACCGCTGAAAGTAACCGGGTTACATCTATGAGCAAGCCAATTGTCGCCGTCGTGGGGCGGCCCAACGTGGGCAAATCCACGCTCTTCAACCGGCTGATCGGCGAGCCGGTAGCCATCACCGAGGATAGACCGGGCACCACGCGCGATCGCATCTACGGCGATACCGACTGGAACGGGCGCGACTTCCTGGTCGTCGACACCGGTGGCCTCACGCCCGGCGAGGACCAGACGATGGCCCGCGCCATCCGCGAGAGCGTCGAGGTCGCCATAAGCGAGGCTGATGCTATCCTCTTTCTGGTCGATGCCAAGGAAGGGCTGACCGCGGACGATATGGCCGTGGCAGAGCTATTGCGCCGCACATCGAAGCCAACCGTGCTGGCCGCCAACAAGGCCGAGAGCACGCATCGCCGCCTCACCTCCACCGAATTCTACGAGCTTGGACTGGGCGAGCCCATCCCCGTCTCCTCCCTCCAGGGCCTCGGCACCGGCGATATGCTCGATGCGCTGGTGGCCGTTCTGCCGCCCGCCGATGCTGAAGAGGAGGAGGACGATGTGGCGTTGCGGCTGGCCATCGTGGGGCGGCCCAACGTGGGCAAGTCGTCGCTTCTCAACGCCCTGCTGGGTTTCGAGCGCGTCATGGTCTCGGAGGTGCCGGGGACGACCCGCGACGCCACGGATACGCTCCTCGACCATAACGGGCAGAAGATTATGCTGATCGATACGGCCGGCATCCGGCGGCGCGGCCACGTCAAGGGGTCGATCGAGAAGTACAGCGTGATGCGGGCCATTCGCGCCATCTCGCGCGCCGACGTGGTCGCCCTGGTCGTCGATGCCACCGAACCGCTCACGGCGCAGGATCAGCACGTGGCGGGCTATATCCAGGAGGCCAAGAAGGGCATGATCCTGGTCATCAACAAGTGGGATCTCGTCGAGAAGACCTCCACCACGATGAAGGAGTACACCGAGCAGGTCAGCCGCGAGTTGAACTTCATGCCGTACGTGCCGACACTGTTTGTCTCGGCCAAGACGAAGCAACG
>CAZVYC010000308.1:0-2017 GCA_964631425.1 uncultured Rhodospirillales bacterium | reverse complement strand
AGCGCTTCCTGGAGAATCAGTTGCGCGAGGCGTTCGGTTTTCAAGGGACGACCATACGCCTGATCTTTCGGGATGGGCGCGACGAGAAGGAGGACGCCCCGCGGCGCCTGCGCGCATGAGCGGCTTGCCCCTCTACCTGGCCCTGGCCGTGATCGGCTACCTGCTGGGTTCGATCCCCAGCGGGCAGATTGTCGGTGCGCTCAACGGAGGGATAGATCTACGGCGCTACGGCAGCGGCAAGATCGGCACGACGAACGCAATGCGCACGCTGGGCTGGGGCGCGGGCGTGGCCGTCTTCGCCGGCGACCTGCTTAAAGCCGTGGCGGCGGTGCTGATTGCGCGCTGGCTAAGCTCGGGAAACGAGCGGCCGATCGCCGAGGTCGTGGCGGGCTTTGCCGCCGTCGTCGGACACAACTGGCCGGTCTACATCGGGTTCAAAGGCGGGCGTGGCGTCGCCGTTTCCTTCGCCGTGTTTCTGTTGATCTGCTGGCCGGCAGCGCTCATCTCCATGGCGCTTGCACTGGGGATACTGGCCATCGGGCGCATGGTCTCTCTGGCCTCACTGAGCGGCGCGCTCATCGGCGTGGCCCTGATGGCCGTCTACGTGATCTGGGGGCACTATCCCTTCCCCTACCTCATCTATGGTATCCTTGCCGCGGCCCTGATCTGGCTGCGCCATATCGATAACATCCAGCGTCTGCTGGCCGGTACGGAGCGCAAGATCGGGCAAAAAGCGCAGCCCATCGGGGAATCATGACCGCGGGAGAAGAGGCTTGGCGAAGGTAGCGCTGGTGACGGGCGCGGCGAGCGGGATCGGGCGTGCGACGGCGCGCCTGCTGCACGAGCGGGGATACCACGTGGTTGCAGCGGATGTGCGGCGTGACGGCCTGGAGGAGACCGTCGCCGGTCTGGCCAATGCCCTGGCCGTGGAGATGGATGTGCGCCTCGCGGCCGACTCCGCACGCGCTGTGGCCGAGGCCGAGCGCGCCTTCGGCGGCCTCGACGCGGTAGCCCATATCGCCGGCATCGAAATCGACCATCCCGTCCACGTGCTGACCGAGGACCAGTGGGACGCCGTGGTCGATACCAATCTCAAAGGCACCTACATCGTCTGCGCGGCGGCGATTCCGGCTCTGCGCCGGCGCGGTGGCGGCGCTATCGTCACCACCGGTTCGATCCTTGGTCGAACGTCCATTAACGGCGCGACGGCCTACGCGGCCTCCAAGGCCGGCGTCGAGGCGCTCACGCGGACCATGGCCCTCGACTACGCGCGTGAGGGCATTCGCGTCAACTGCGTGCTGCCGGGCGCTACCGATACACCGCTGATGTGGGTCTCGACTCCGCCCGATCGGATCGAGGCCATACGCGCGGTCGTCAATGGCGAGGTGCCGCTTGGACATATCGCCGAACCGGTCGAGATCGCGCGGGTGATCGCGTTCTTGCTCTCGGAGGATGCGTCGTTTGTCACCGGCGTGTCATTGCCTGCCGACGGCGGACAGCTGGCCAGGGCGTCGATCAGCGCGTAGGGAGCCGGTTACTCCCCTGTGCGGCGATGTATCGCCGATCCGCGTTCAGATCCCAACGACACCGTCACAGCTCCCCTGCCCGCACTGACTGTCCCAATTGACCGCACCCCGCGCCAAGGGAAGAACGTTAGGGCTGCGTGCCTGGTGTGATGCGGAAGGCAAAGGCATGATCGCCAGGTCGCTGCTCCGGCAGTTCAATGCGCAGGCCGCCGCCGCCGCGAGTCCAGCGCAACGGTTCTCTGTAGCCTAATAACTCTACGGTCGCGATCTCTCGCTGAAAAAGACCGGAATCTGTCCCCAGCGAGGTGATAGTGATCTGACCCTGGCCCGGCCAGGCCAGGGCGATGGCGTAGAGCGTCTCCCCGCGTGTGGTGAAGCGGATGTCCTGACCCGTGAACGTCGCGCGTTTCGTATCGCCGAAGCTCCCGGCAACGACACGGGTCGGGCCTTCCCCGAATATCTTCCATGGCCGCGTGCCATAGATCGCCTCT
>CAZVYC010000307.1:2660-4897 GCA_964631425.1 uncultured Rhodospirillales bacterium | reverse complement strand
GCCGGCCCAGCGCCCGCACCCGCCCATTCTGCTGGGCGGCGAGACCGACCATACGCTTGCACGGGTCGTTGAGTTTTGCGACGGCTGGTTTCCGCGGGCGAGGGACGGCTTCGATCCCAACGAGGCCGTTCAGCGGTTACGGCGCGCGGCGGACACGGCCGGACGCGACTTTTCGAGCCTGCAGATCACCGTCTTCCGTGCGCCTGCCGACCAGGCTGGACTTGCGGGGTATCGCGAGGCCGGCATTCAGCGGGCACTGCTGGAGGTTCCGGATCTGAGCCGGGACGAAATTTTGCGCCGGCTCGACCAGACCGCGCCGCTGGCGGCATGATCGCCGTCGTTCTTGCTCGCTGACCAAATCACGGAATTCCGCTCTGGCCGCCTGGCTCAGGTAGCCGAAACCGCCAAAAGCTGATGCTCCGCGTATCGCAGCGTTGCGCTGGCGCCGACGGTGGCGCACGCTAGCTGGCCTTTTTCGACTTCAACAAATCGGACCTGACCCGCAGGGGGCGGCCAATGCCGGTCCGGTGCGCGCCAAGCATCCGAAAGGATTACCCGCACATTTCCGAATAAGGCGTGCCGCCATCCGTTTAATATATTGACAGAAATGTTATGCTGTACGGCGTCACGACGTGACGTATTTCGACGTTCAGGGCCTCGGCCGACAATGCGGCACTGTTGTCAAGCCGATTTCTGCCGCTGATTTCTGCCGCTGAATAGGGCAACAATCATGACGAGAGCAAGGGTCGACCCGGATCGGGAGACAGGAGGAGCGGTTTTGCGGAAGCTAGTTCCGCAAGCCGTCGCATGGATATTGGGCCTTGCCGTTTGCTCGCCTGGCATGGCCTGGGCTCAGGTCGGCAACAATCCGGTCGGCGTCAGCTCGACGCCCGTCGTCGAGCCGACGACGGGCCGTAAACTTGTCGTCGACAATACATTGGAGATCGACACCAGCGGTCACGGTGAAGCCTCGATCAACAGTGATATCGATGCGGCAGTGCTGCATCCCGCGAACACGCCGCGGATTAGCGCCAGTGCTGCGCCGCCCTCCGTCAGCGTCACGACCTACCACTTCAACAACCGTCGCAATGGCTGGAACAACGCGGAAGCAGTGCTGACGCCGACCAATGTCGGCAGTTCCAGCTTCAATCTCCTGCATTCCGTTGCCTTGGATGAGCAGGTCGATGCACAGCCGCTCATCCTGGCAAGCCAGACGATCGCGGGCCAGGGCACGCATGACGTCGTCTATGTCGCGACCGAGAACAACAGCCTCTATGCGATTGATGCGACCACTGGCGCTGTGTTGCTGCATCGAAACCTCGGTCCGGCCGTTACACCCAGCAGTTGCAACAACAACAGTGTCGTAGTCGGTATCAACTCGACGCCCGTCATCGATCCGACAACTGGCTTTATCTATGTGATGGTCTTGACTTGGAAACCCCCTACGGCGGGGACGCAGTCCTTCGTCCTCCATGCTATCGACCCCAGCACTCTCAACGATGCCATCCCGCCGCGGACCGTCTCGGCCTCTCACAAGCTCGCGGACGGCTCGACGTATAACTTCCAAGCGGGCGTCACTCGGCAGCGCGCGGCGCTTCTTGCGCAAAACGGGAACATCTATGCGGGCTTCGCGGGCTTCTGCGACCACAATGGCAATGTGGCGCGCGGCTGGATTCTTGGCTGGAATTCGACATCGCTGACCCCGCTGGCCTCCAACGTCATCACGGATCTCGAAGCGTCGTCGGTCAACAACTTCTTTCTCACGTCCATATGGATGTCAGGCTACGGCTTGGCTGCCGAGGGGACTGGCAACCTGATGTTTGCGACCGGTAACTCGGACCCGAGCGGCACGGCCTATAGCACGTCGCTCGACCTTTCCGAGAGTGCAGTGAAGATCGATCTCAATCTCACACAGGTGAAGGATTTCTTCACTCCCTACAACGTTGCGAACCTGGACCAGCACGACAGCGACCTCGGCGCGGGCGGCTTGATGGCCTTGCCCACGGAGCCCGGTTCCATTCCATACCTGCTCGTCGCCGGCGGCAAGAGATGGGACATGTACCTCCTCAACCGGACGTCTATGGGCAAGTATACCCCCGGCGGGCCGAACAACGTGGTTGGCGATTACCAGATGGGCACCAGCCAGACGGGCGGCGGCCAGTGCGAGCGCGGGCCATCCTATTTTGGCGGCTCGGACGGCATCGTCGTCCATGCAAGTCCTCTCGGCGGAGATTGGA
>CAZVYC010000307.1:0-2650 GCA_964631425.1 uncultured Rhodospirillales bacterium | reverse complement strand
GCGCATCGTCAGCAGCGGCGGCAACCAGATCATCGTCTGGCGGCTTCAGACCTCGACGTCGACGAAGCCGACGCTGGTGCAGGAGAGGCTGTTACCAAAGACGCAGTTTCCTGTGACCTTGCAGGATGGCGGAAATTTCACCACCATCTCGTCCAACGGCACGCTGGCCGGCACAGCGATCATCTGGACTGTAAGGCGGCCGGTTGATCCTACTACCCGTGACGTGACGCTTTACGCCTTCGACGCCTCGTCAGGCGCTACCCTGCTTACCCGGACCGCTGGCACTTGGCCCCAGCACGGCAATGCGAACATCGTTCCCGTCCCGGTGAACGGAAAGGTGTACGTCGCGAGCTACAAGCAACTGGCTATCTTTGGCATCGGCCCTGCGGGTGCGACAATAGCCAGCCCGGTGGCTGCTGCAGTGCCTCCCCCGGTCGGGGGTCACCGAGTGTCCGGCACGATCCTCAGCTTGAGCGGCGACACGTTCACGATGCGGACGCGCACGGGAGGGGTGGTCGACGTAGTGGCGACAGAGGCAATTAGCCTTTACCTGACTGTCCCACTTTATGTTGGAGAAAACGTCCAGGCCGAAGGCTCATACGGTGCCAACGGCACTCTGCTTGCGGAAACCATCCTTCGGGCGAAGGAACCGGCAGCCTGGGCGCCGGACGTGTAGATGCTTTTCCTGCAATTGCTGCGCGACGAAAGATGATGACGCCGTCTTTTACGGCGGGCATCGCGACGTATCGATTCTATGGACGTCGATGGTAGGCAGGATCCCGTTGGGCGGGACGCAATTGGCGGTCGTCATTCGGCAGCCTGGGCGACGCGGATCGTTCCACGCTGGTCGATCACCGCCACCGCCCAAAGTACCAGCCCGCCCACAGCCAGCGCTGAGCCGACCCAGCCGGCTGACTGCCAACCGAATCCGGCGGCGATCGCCAATCCGGCAAGCCAGGGTCCGAGGGCATTGGCGATGTTGAAGGCGCTGTGGTTGAGAGCGGCGGCCAGGGTCTGCGCGCCCTCCGCGACCTCCATCAGCCGGGCCTGAAGCGGGGTCGCAAGGCCGCCGCCCCCGCCGATCAGGAACACCACGGTCGCGATCGACCAGAGCGAGTGGATCGCGAACGGGTAGAGCGCGAGCGCCGCCGCCGTCCAGATCAGCACGCCGGCGATGGTCGGCATCAGCGCCTTGTCGGCAAACCAGGCGCCTGCGAGGTTTCCCAGCGTCAGACCGACTCCGAAGACGCCCAGCAAGACCGGGATCATCGCGGGAGAGGCGTGCGTGACATCGAGCAAGGTTGATGCGAGATAGGTATAGACGGCGAACATCCCGCCAAAGCCGATCGCGCCGATGCCGAGCGCCAGCCACACTTGCCGGTTCTTCAGCACGCTGAGCTCCTTGAGCGGGCTGCCGGACTGCGCTGCCTCGCCCCTCGGCGCCAGGACCCGCACGAGGAGAGCCGTGGAAAGCGCCAGGACTGCGACCAGCGCGTAAGCCCATCGCCAGCCGACCAGCTGACCGATGCCGTTGGCCATTGGAACACCGATCACGGTGGCAATCGTGAGCCCCATCAGCACGCGCGAGATCGCCTGGGCCCGCCTGGCGGGCGGGACGAGCGAGGCCGCGACCAGGGAGGCAACGCCGAAATAGGCGCCGTGCGGCAGCCCGGCGAGGAAGCGGAAGGCCAGCATCGAGTGATAATCGGGGGCGAACGCGGAAAGGCCGTTCGTCACCGCGAAGAACGCCATCAGACCGACCAGCACGGTGCGGCGCGGCAGCTTGCTCGCCAGGATCGCGAGAACGGGCGCGCCGACGACCACGCCCAGCGCATAGGCGCTGATCACATGGCCAGCCTGGGGCGCGTCAATCCCCAACCCCTGAGAGAAATACGGCACCAGCCCCATGGTGCCGAATTCGGTCGTCCCGATCGAGAAGCCGCCCATTGCAAGCGCAAAAAGAGCCAGCGCCGGATGCGCGCTGCGCTCCGGTTGTCCGGAACTGACGGGGGACATGGATCAACCTCTTGAACGACTCGAATGCGGCAGGGACGCCACTTGTGTGCGATGCAGCAAATGGCGTTCCTGTTCAAATCCTTCAAATAGATAAATCTGATCGCTCTGATCGATTCCGGGACTGAATGCTGCTCAGTCTCTCCGAGCAAGGCGGGCGAGCGCGTTGGCAACGCCAGTGCCGTAGGCGGGATCCGCCCGGGTGCAGTTGGCGATATGCCGCTCCTGGATATGCCGTGCGGCCCCGCCCAGCGCGCGGGCGGTGTTGTCGAACAGCAACTCCCGCTGTTCCGGGTTCATCAGCCGGAAAAGGTTGCCCGGCTGCTCCCAGTGATCGTCGTCGACGCGATGGTCCCAGTGATCCGCGTCGCCCGTGATCGGCAATGGCGGCTCGGCGAAGTCCGGCTGGTTGTCCCACAGGCCGGGGCTGTTGGGGTGATAGGACAGCGTGCCGCCCAGGTTATCGTCGGTCCGCATCATCCCGTCGCGGTGATAGCTGTGGAACGGGCATTTGGGCGCGTTGATGGGGATGTGGTTGAAGTTGACGCCCAGGCGGTAGCGCTGCGTGTCGCCATAGGAGAACAGGCGCGCCTGCAGCATCTTGTCCGGCGAGAAACCGATGCCGGGCACCACGTTG
>CAZVYC010000306.1:0-5032 GCA_964631425.1 uncultured Rhodospirillales bacterium | reverse complement strand
GTCGGTCCGCGGCACATAGGCCTCTGGCTGGTAATAGTCGTAATAGGAGACGAAATACTCGACCGCGTTCGACGGGAAGAGCGACTTCATCTCCTGATAAAGCTGCGCCGCCAGAGTCTTGTTGGGCGCAAGAATGAGCGTAGGACGCTGGGTGTTGCGGATCACGTGCGCCATGGTGAAGGTCTTGCCGGAACCGGTGACGCCCAGCAGCACCTGGTCGCGCTCGCCCTGGTCGATTCCCTCTGTCAGCAGGCGGATCGCCTCGGGCTGATCGCCTGCCGGCGCGAAATCAGAGGCAAGCACCAGGGGCGCGCTGGGTTGCCCCTCGGCGAGCGGTGGGGCGGGTTCGAGGAGCGGCATCTTCATCGGACGCAATATGGTCATTCCGCCGTGCTCGCGCCAGCGCATTGGTACAAGACAAGGAACCTCGCGTGACATACCCCGCTCTCGATAACGCGATTTGATCCAACATTTTTCGCCAGGAGAATCGGAATGGCCGAAAAGACGGTGGTGGCGCTCTTCGACAGCTTCGAGGCCGCCCAGACAGCGGTGAACGATATCGTCCAGGCGGGCACCACGCCCGAGCGGATTTCGGTTCTGGCCAACGGGTCTACGGGTGATCAGCCGTCGTCACTCATGACCAATCCCGCCTTCGCACGCGAAGACGTGGACGACGACTTGTCCGAACAGTCGCACACGGTCGTAGGCGCAGAGGTCGGGGTCGGGCTCGGCGGCGTACTGGGCCTTCTGGCCGGAATCGGCACCCTCGCGATCCCGGGCATCGGCCCGCTGATCGCGGCCGGCACTTGGGCGGCGATCTCGGCCGGCGCGGCAGCGGGCGGCGTGGTCGGCGGCGCCATCGGCGCGCTGACCGAGCACGGTATCACCGACGAGGACGCGCATCTCTATGCGGAGGGCCTGCGCCGCGGCGGCACGCTGGTGACTGTGAGGGTTCCAGAGGACCAGGTCGAGGCGATTGCCAAATCGTTCAAGACACATGGGGCTGTCGACATCGAAATGCGCGGCGCGGCCTGGAACGCCGAGGGCTGGGTCGCCTTCGACCCGAATGCTCACCCGCTGACCGCGGCCGAACTCGCGGCGCTCGCGCGCAGAGGCGACGATACGGTCAGACACCACCACGCCGTGCGCCACTATTTCCATCCCGGCTCGGACGCACCGTTCCAGGGCGGAGCCTCAAACGTAATCAACCATTACGGCGAGGATGAGACCCGAACCTGATACCTGAGACCGCATTGCTACAAGCCAAGGAACCTCGCACGGAAATACCCTATTCTCTGTAATAGACCGATCCGACATTGTTTGGCAGGAGAATTGGCATGGCGGAAAAGACAATAGTGGCGCTCTTCGACAGCTTCGAAGCCGCCACGGCGGCAGTGAACGATATTCTCCAGGCAGGCACCGCCCCCGAACGGATTTCGCTTCTGGCCAACGATACGGAGGGGCGTCACCCCCCGACCCTCATGTCCAATCCGGCTTTCGCCCGCGAAGACGTGGTCGAGGAAGAGTCGGAACAGTCCCACACGGCCGTGGGCGCAGAGGTCGGGCTCGGGCTCGGCGGCGTGCTGGGTCTTCTGGCCGGAGCCGGCGCGATCGCAATTCCGGGAATCGGCCCCCTGATCGCGGCCGGCACGTGGGCCACGATTGCCGCCGGCGCGGCAGCGGGCGGCGGCGTCGGAGGCATCATCGGCGCGCTGACCGAGCACGGCATCATCGACAAGGACGCGCATCTCTACGCGGAGGGCCTGCGCCGCGGCGGCACGCTGGTCACCGTGAAGGTTCCAGAAGACCAGATCGAGGCGATTGCCAAACTGTTCAAGACGCACGGCGCGATCGATATCGAAAAGCGCAGCGCGGCCTGGGTCGCCGAGGGCTGGGTCAGCTTCGACCCGAACGCAAACCCGCTGACACCGGCGGAGCGGGCGGCGCTGGCGAGCGGAGCCAACGATACCGTCGAACACCACCATCATGTGCGCCACTATTTCCATCCCGGCTCGGCCGTGCCCTTCCACGGTGGAGCCGCGAACGTAACCACCCATTACGGCGAGGATGAGACCGGAACCTGACGCCGGAACCTGACAGATGAGCCGGGCCCGAACCGGCATGCCGGCACCGCAGCGACAATAAACCGCAGCGAAACTTTACGACTCAGGAAGTTTCTGGTAGCTTCCCCCTCAATTACACGGGAGGGCTAATCATGCGGGAAAAAACCGTTCTGGCCTTGTATGATCGGTTCGCGGACGCCAAGACGGCCGTTGGAGACCTTATCCAGGCGGGTGCGGCACGCGACAAGATCATGCTGTTGGCCAATACCTCCATCGGCGATCATCCCACTTTGACCATCAACCCAGCCTTTGCCGGAGAGGAGTTCGAGGAGGATTCCACTGAGCAATCGGCGCTGGTCACGTGGGCGGAGGTTGGCATCGGCGTCGGCGGTATCCTGGGCTTCCTGCTCGGGATCAGCTCGCTTTCGATTCCCGGCCTGACCCTGATCACCGATCACGGCACCTGGGCGACAGTCGTCGCCGGCGCTGTGGTGTTCGGGGTCATCGGCGCAGTCGCCGGCAAACTGACCGACCACGGCGTGTCCGACAAGGACGCGAAGCTTTATTCGGAAGGGCTGAAGCGCAGCGGAACGCTGGTGACGGTCGGGCCGGTAGCCGAGGACGAGGTCGGGGGCATTAGCGAGGTATTAAGGAAGCATGGCGCGGTGACCGTTCAGGATCGCGTCGCCCCCTGGAACCCCGAAGGCTGGGTGAGCTTCGACGAAGGCCACTGGTTGACGGCACAGCACGACGAAGCCGCCGCCTTCGCCGCGGGAGCGCAGCCGCACGCGGCTTGACGAGTTCTCGAAAGAGATTAGTGGGCCGACCAAGGCAAATCTGGGCACTGGACAACCGTCATCAAAACAAAGGCTTAGCCGAGCCGACATGGCTGACGACAAGGATCGGCATCCGCCGAAAGGCGATGCTGTTTCGCGACGCGATTTCTTACAACGCTCGCTGCTCGCGGCGCCGAGTATCGTGGCGTTGGCCCAGAGCACGAGCGAGGCCCAAGCACAGCCCGCCGGCAAATTGCCCGGATGGCGGCCGAACATCCTCATCCTGATGTGCGATGAGATGCGCTTTCCGACGGTCTACGAGACCCCGCAGCTGGCGGCGTTCCGCGCTCAATATTTGAAGACGCAAAACTTTCTGCGCGCGAACGGGGTGAGCTTTCAGCGGCATTATGCGGCCTCGGTCGCGTGCTCGCCGAGCCGCACCTCGCTCTATACCGGCCAATATCCCTCGCTGCACGGCGTGACCCAGACCACGGGCGCGGCCAAAGAATCCTTCGAGCCGGACATGTTCTGGCTCGATGCGGCCAGCGTCCCGACCATGGGCGACTGGTTCCTCGCGGCGGGCTACGAGACCTTCTGGCGCGGCAAATGGCATGCCTCGGACGCCGACATGCTCATCCCCGGCACCCACAATCAGCTTGTCAGCTACGATCCCGACACGGGCGTGCCCAACCCGAAGGCCGAAGCGCTCTACCAAGCGGCCGAGCGGCTGGATCCCTTCGGCTTTTCCGGCTGGATCGGCCCCGAGCCGCATGGCAGCTCGCCGCTGAACTCCGGCTCGTCAGTGCCGCAAGGCGAACACGGGCGAGATGAAGGCTTCGCTGCGCAGGCCCGCAGCTTGCTCGAGGAGCTGAACGGGCACGACAAGCCATGGCTGGTGATGGCGTCTTTCGTCAATCCACACGACATCACGCTGTGGGGGCTGGCAACCAACCTCCTTCCCCTCGGCTTCGAATTCGACATCGAAAACGTCGTGCCGCAGGTCCTGTTCGATTCCGGGCTGTTCCAGCAGACGACCAATGACGACCTCAGCACAAAGCCGGCGGCGCAGTTGTCCTATCGCAACAGCTACAACAAATGGATGCAGCCGACCCTCAACAATCCGGCCACGCTCCACCGGTACTATCGCTATTACTATCAGCTGCATAAGAACGTCGACGAGCAGATGATGACGGTGCTCGACACGCTGCTTGCGTCGCGCTTCCGGGACAACACCATCGTCATCTTCACCTCTGACCACGGCGATCTGCTCGGCTCCCACGCCGGGATGCATCAGAAGTGGTACACCGCCTATGATGAGGCGATCCGCGTGCCATTGATCGTCTGGAATTCGCGGCTGTTCCCGACGCCGCGCACGATCAACAACCTTACGAGCCACGTCGATTTGCTGCCGACGCTGTTAGGGCTGGCGGGGTTGTCGCAATCCTCGCTGCTGCAAGCGGTCGCGCAAGACCATTCGGATGCACTGCCGCTGGTGGGACGCGACCTCTCGCCGCTCATCCTAGGGCACGTCGATCCGGCCAGCGTCGACGCACCGCTCTATTTCATGACCGACGACGATCCGAGCCGTGGCCTCAATCAGGACAACTGGACCGGCATCGGCGTCGATTCTGTAATACAACCGAACCACATCGAGACCGTGATCGCGACGCTGAACGGAAATGTGTGGAAACTGTCGCGCTATTTCGACAATTCGCAATTCTGGAGCTCGCCCGGCGCGATAGCCTCGCCGGGCACGAAAGACGTCGTCGCGCTTCAGCAAGACCAGACGCCCATTCAGGAGGGAACCTACACTCTCCCATACACGGTGACCGTCAAGCGCACGCCGGTGCTTGAGCAGCACGAGATGTACAACGTCTCGGCCGATCCGATGGAGCTGAACAATCTCTTCGGCGATGGCGTCCACACAGCGCAACAGGTCCAACTGCTCCAGTTGCTCCAGCAGCAACGCTGCGCCAAGCGGCTGAAGCCGCAGAGCGGAACGGTGCCCGGCCAACCGTCGAGCTGCTAAGTCGCCGTGAGTAACGGCTTAGCGCCGTCGACATCCAGGACCGCATCGCACTCCACGGCAAAGCCCAGCCGCACGCTGCCTGACGAGCCACAGAGCGTGGTGGTGGGAGCGGCAGGACTCGAACCTGCAACCAGACCGTTATGAGCGGCCGGCTCTAACCATTG
>CAZVYC010000305.1:4635-5061 GCA_964631425.1 uncultured Rhodospirillales bacterium | reverse complement strand
GTGGCTATTTTGCTTTTTTATCCATTGGTTTGTAGGGTGGCTGCATCCTTGGCGCGCGCGCCTCGGCCTCATTGAAGCAAGGACTGGCTGTTCCAATTCGAGCGCGACCAACGCGGCATCCGAGGCGCGCGCGCCTCGGCCTCATTGAAGCGCCTGGCTGGAAGACAAGATCGAGGGCCTGGATCCCGCATCCGAGGCGCGCGCGCCTCAGCCTCATTGAAGCACACGCGTCCAATTTCTCTTGTACAAGCTTTTCTAGCATCCGAGGCGCGCGCGCCTCGGCGTCATTGAAGCTCCGCCCGTCGTCCGACGCGGCGGGAGATTGCCCAGCATCGAGATAGGCGCGACCCATGAAAGACGAATATGATTTCTCAAGGGCTGAGCGCGGCAAGTTTTTCCGCGAAGGGGCAGCGCTCGTTCCACCGG
>CAZVYC010000305.1:0-4625 GCA_964631425.1 uncultured Rhodospirillales bacterium | reverse complement strand
CCGAGCGCGCGGCCGCCCAGGGGACTTCGCTCAATGCCCTCGTCAATCGGCTGCTGAAGAAGGATATCGAGCAGATCGAGGCGGGGAGGTAGTTCCGTATAGTATCCCCGGAACATTGTTAGGCCTTCGCGGTGCTGCTGCCGCTGCGCACGGTGGGGTGATGGGCGACGGGCGGTCATATAACCAAGCGTGTGCGCTGAGGCGGTGACGTCGACGGACGGGATGACGGCCGACTATTACCCCTTCCCGCACGAGTTTCTGGGGTCGGTGGCGACACGGATCATCGACGAGGTGCGGGGGATGACCCGGGTGGTCTATGATATTACGAGCAAGCCGCCGGGGACGATCGAGTGGGAGTGAGAACGCCGTACTGGGTCTGATGTAGCTTTCCAATATTTACGCCGCTTCTGCTACCATGGTGCACTCCTAGTATATCCAGCAGGGAACCGGCCATGCGGAGCCACATCACGCTCGTTACGGCGCTGGCGGTAGGGCTGTCGAGCACCAGTCGCAGAAGGGTCGGCGCGGCGACAACGGTAAGGCTGCTCAGCAGCACGCCGGCGACCGACAGGGCCCGGATCACCTGATCGAGCTCCAATAGGCAGCAGGCGGCGGACGCCGCGCCGACGAAGAGAACCGAAAAGGTCGGAAAGTCGCGGGTGGGATGAACCCGGGCGAAAAGCCGGAAGAACCGTCCATCGGCCGCCGCGGCGTAGGGGATGCGGGAAATCGACAGCATGCCGCCGAACAGCCCGGCGACCGTAACCGCAAGGATGAGGCAGGTGATGGTGGCGCCCGCCCCGGCCCGTCGAGGCGCGCGATCAGATCGCTGGCAACGAACCTCGATTGCGCCGCCTCACGCCAGGGCAGCGGGGAAATCACCGCGAGATTCATGGTGATGTAGAGCGCGGCGACCAGCCCGATCGCGAGCAAGATCGCGCGCGGGATCCTCCGCTCGGGGCGGACGACCTCTCCACCGACCGAGCACACCGTTCCATAGCCGAAATAATCATAGAGCGCGTAGAGCGTCGCGCCGCCAAGACCCGTCCATAGCGCGGGCGACGGGGTCAGCGCGTGGGCCGGCAGCGCAAGATTGCCGGGATCAGCGTGGCGAAAACCCTCGACGATGATCCAAAACAGCGTCACGGCCACGACGCCCGCGAACAGCTGCGCCCAGCGACCCACCTTGTCGATCCGCCGATAGACCAGGGACGCCGCGACGAGACACGCCCCCATCGCGAGAAACTTGGTCTGCCATGGGGTCATCGCGGGAAAGAGATAGCCGGGATATTCGGCGAAGCCGATCGCGCCGCTCGCCATTCCGAAGGGGCCGGTGATCACGATCGACCAGAGGAAGAGGAAGCTGAGCAGCCGGCCGGGACCCTTGGGGCCGTAAGCCTGGAGCAGATAATGGTATGCGCCGCCCGAGCGTGGAAAGGCCGCGCCGAGCTCCGCCAGCACCAGCCCGTCGGCAAGCGCGATCAGCGCACCCAAAACCCAGCCGAGCATGGCCTGCGGACCGGGCATGGATTGCAGCAGCAGGGGAATGGTGATGAACGGGCCGACGCCGATCATCGCCACCATGCCGGTCGCCGCCGCCGGCCAAAGCTTGAGCCGCCGGGGACCGGGCGCGATGTCGGCCGGCGCGTCGGTCGCCGATGGTCCGGATACCGGCATGTCGTGATGGCCCCTCGTAACTCACCGGCGGCGAATGTGAAGCCTAGCGGGCCGGATGTCGATCCCGACCGCACGTCCACCGCGGCCGGGTCACTCTGCGCGCCGACGTGCGTTGCCTTGGCTCAACCCTCGGCTCGCCGCTCCGGCGTGAAGACGAGCGACGACATCCAAAATGCTGTCTTGACAATCCGGAACAAAAAGGGTACATAAGTGATCTCCTGAAAGGCGATCCCAATGCATTCTCCTGGATTGACGGTTTGGCGATTGAGCCAGGGCGGCGAGCGCTGTCTGGGTCCGTTCTGCGATGCGGACGGGCTGTTTCTCGGTCGCACGCCGCTCTTGGAGCGTGCGGGCGACAGGTTTGTCGTGCGAGACCGGCGCGAGCTCGAACGCGTCATGTCGGCAGCCTATGGCTGTAACGTGGCGCTCGAGAGCCGAATGGGCGGATTGCGCGCCGTCGCGAAGGCGCTCAATGCAGGCGATCTCTGCCGTGCGACGATCGCGGCGGTCATGCTTCAGATTCCGGATCTGCCGGGTTATGCGGCGCGCCGGCAGCTGGAAGCTGAGGACAGGCTGGTCAAGGCCGAGCGCGCCGCATGGGCTAAAATGGCCGCGCCCTTCGATCCCGAGGAACATCCGCGCTGGCCGTCCGGTCAATCGGATGGTGGGCGGTTCCGGCCAGTAAACGACGGCACGGAATCCCAGACCGCCGCAACCGGAGGCCATATCACCCCTCCACGGAACTCGGCCTCATCCAGTGATAGCTCACGCGGGTTTTGGTCCAATCTTGCGTCCGTCCTGGTCGTGTCCCCTGGGGTGGTGTAGGGGCGCGGGTTCGCTCGTGATCTCCGGCGGGTTTGGCCGGGGTGGTTACGCTGCCACGGCGGACAGCGCGACGATACGTGTTGAAGACTGTCGCCAGGCGAGGAGCAGAGGAATAGCCGTCACTGGGGAACGGTGCGTCGAAGCGAGTAGCCCAGCGTATTACGTGACAACCACCACGACGTGTTGTCCGGCCTGCGCCGCGAGCCTGAAAAGGACTCGGATGCGCTCGAATACCGGGACCAGAATTTTCTCGAATACGGTCTTCTTCCGTCCACAGAATTCCGGCGACATCTAGGGACTCCATCATCTGCGGATCGAAATGCGCGCGCAGATCCGCGTCCGTGATCCGGTCCAGGGCGGCGGATAATGCAGACACCTCGTCCGGCGTGAAAATTTGTGCGTGAAGTCCGATCTCAAGGAACCTTCCCTCCACAGGCCCCCGGCCCTGGATCGCGATGAGTGCCGGCTCGTCCGGCATCGATTTCGTCTCGACGAGCTGGAAACCTCGCTTCGCAGCTTCTTGTGCCTTGGCGCCGTCCCACGCACCGCGGCTCTCGCCGTCTTTTCTTTTTAAGCTGAGCGCAAGGCCGACCACGTCGTGCTTCTGCTCCTCTCGGGCCTTTGCCGACAAGAGCCAGCACAGCGCCTCCCAATCTTTGTCGGTGTACAATTGCTGAACGCTGCCGGGGTCGGCGTGTTGGGGCAGGTCCCAGAAAAGCTCCGGGTCTGCCCGCAGAGCTTCGAGCGTGCTCGCGTCGATGCGTGCGTGGTACAAAACGATGCTCATGGTCGTCTTCGCGGGCGGCTTCTCATGGACCCCGATAGAGTGAGATTACCACCCACGCCCTACCCCCGCTCCAGGAACCCGCGGCCTTCGAAGATCGCGGGCATCGCTTTCTCGATCCGCGCGGTCCGCGTCGCGGACTGCTTCGCGCCGGCGAAATGATACAGATATCCCCGCTGCCGGCCCGGCGTCAGCGCCTCGAACGCGCGCTTGAACCCGGGATCGGTGCGGAACTTCTCCTTCAGCTCCTCGGGAACGGGGTACTCGGGCGGCTTCGTCTCGACCTTCAGTCCGGCCGTCGCGGCCGCCATGGCCTCGCGGACATAGGCCTCGATCATGGCCGTCTTCGCCGCGATCTCCTCGGCGCTGGTGAACTTCATCACCCGCCCTGCCTGAACCTGCCCGAGCTGCACCAGCAGGCTGTCCGGGTCCTTCAGCAGCGCGCCCTGAAAGAAGCCCAACGCGCAATAATCCTTGAAGCCCTGGATGATGACGATGTTCTTTCCATTCAGCGTGTAGCAGGGCTTTCCCCACTTGCACTCTTCTCTTAAATCAAAGCCGGACAGGATTCTCTGCAACGCGGCGACCTCGGCCTGCCACCGCTCGCGATACGCCATCTCCATGCCCAGCTCCGTTGTTGCAGGCCGATTGGTAAAGTCCGGGAACACCGTCAATAACTCAACCTCAAAGAGTGGCAAGTTCGCATCGTGCGCCTGAATGGGACCATCCGCTTGCCCGTGCGGGCGTTCGCGAAGGCCGCGTGATACCGCCAGCCAGCCTGATCGCGGGCGCGGTCGGCATCCTTCGCTGTGCCGATCCGGCCGGGAAGGTCGCGCTCAGCCACGCGGTTGCCGCGGCCTGGCGGTCCGGCACTCTGCCGGTCGGTGAGCGGATGGCGCCGCCTTACCGGCCGGCACGGCCCGAACGCCCTCCCCTGCTGCCGCCGCGCGACATGCCGCGCCGCCGCGCCCGCCACGCCGAAGCCGGCCGCGTCGCCCTGCTCCATGCGCTCGCCCATATCGAGCTCAATGCCATAGACCTTGCCTGGGACATGGTCGCCCGGTTCGAAGCTCCGGGACCGGCTTTCCACCAGGACTGGATCCGCGTCGCCGATGAAGAAGCCCGCCATTTCGGCCTGCTGGCAGGGCGGCTCGCCACGTACGGCGCCTCCTATGGCGATCTTCCGGCGCATGACGGGCTGTGGCAGGCCGCGGAAGCGACCGCCCATGACCTGCTGGCCCGCCTGGCCGTGGTGCCATTGGTGCTGGAGGCGCGCGGGCTCGACGTGACCCCGGCGATGATCGACAGCCTTGACCGGGCGGGCGACCATGCCAGCGCC
>CAZVYC010000304.1:0-5066 GCA_964631425.1 uncultured Rhodospirillales bacterium | reverse complement strand
ATGGCGATCTCAGCTGGGTGACCGGCAATCTGCTGGGGATCTACGGGCGGCGCTTCAATATGCTGCCGCTGCTGGGCTCGGCCAGTGCGCAAGGCCGTCCTTATGTCGTATTTGCCACCGATGAGAACGTGCCACCAAAATACAATTTCAACAATGCGCCAGTACACATCATCGGCCTGGTCACCGAGGAAGCCAAGCTCGGCGTATATGCCGACTGGCGGCCCTTCCAGACGACGATCGAGCGCAGCTCGATCCAGCTCGAATTTTATGACTACAGCACTGCTGGCGGGCTTGCGGAAGTGGACAACACGCCGGGCGATCCCCGTGCACAGCAGATGCTCCATCAACTGCTTACCGATATCATACCAAACGAGTTGCAAGCACCGCTGCCGCCGCCTTACAGACAAGTACAACAGATAGCGCGCTTCAAATATCTGGTCTATGCCGCATTAATTAACTTTGTGGAGGCGCGGGACACCGGGCTTCGTGTCGGATTGTAGTTGGAAGTCGTTGAGTGGTACCTTCTGCTTCGTCAGAAGTATAACGATGTGGGACTTCTGATGCGTCTCTGTTACTGTGCCTCTATAGGGAGCGGAGTCATTTTAGCACGGTCGCGTTTCTGACCGGCCTGAATGACTCTGCCCCCTTTCGTACACACAACCAATGAACGACCGATTCCCGCCGAAAGGAGGCTCAAATGGCGGCTCAGTGGGGCAACAATAGTCTCTCGCCTGGTGCATCCGCTGGTTGGTTTTTCGTCCGGCAAAACACCGGCGGATTCTTGCCTATCCTGCAGGTGATGCCGCTGACACCGTCGTTTAACTCCGCCACCTGGGCATTGACGAGCGGCGGTTACCCGTTCGAGACCGAACTCGGCATCAGCACGATCTGGAGCCAACTCAGCGATGATCAAGCCAATCTCGTCTACTTCATGGTGGTGCAGAACAACAGCCCAAACATTATCGAGTACGCCTTCCTCGAGGCAGACTTGTAAAGCGGTTTCGCGAGAGGAAAGAGGAGAGACCAGGTGAAGGCAATGATACTGCACGACGAGCACGGCAAGATCATCTCGATCGCAAAGGTCGGCAACCTGAGGGAAGGGGGCAGCAAGTTTCACCGGGTCGGAATGGTCCCGGGGGCTGGGCAGCTGCTGCTCGAAGTCGAGTTGGACGCCGCGCAAGAACGTTTGCCGACCAGGGAACTACACGCGAGCCATCACGTCGACGTTGCGGCCTCGCGCTTGGTGAAGAAACCCTGACTTCCGCGCCGACGGGCAAAAAAGGAGGAGTGATATGGCCTCGCAATGGGGAAGCAACAGCTTGGCCCCAGGCTCGTCCGCAGGCTGGTATTTCGTTCGGCAGAACGTCCCTGGCTTCCTGCCCGTGTTGCAAGTGCTGCCGCTCACCCCGTCGGCGACCGATGCTGGGTGGGCATTGACCAGCGGCGGCTACCCCTATGTCAATCAACTGGGCATCAGCACGATCTGGAGCCAGCTGAGTGACGATCTGCTGAACGTCTCCTATTTCATGGTGGTCCAAAACAACAGCAACAACGTGATCGAGTACGCCTTCCTGGAAGCCGATGTCGAGGTGCCGCCGACCGCCGCGGCCGCTCCGTCAGCGGGCCTGGGCAGCAACTCAAACTACTTGCTCAGCAACTGCGACGGCATTACCGGTCTCCAGGTCACCATCAACGTCACCCAGGACATCACGGGGAGCGATGGCTTCGGCTTCCAGGTGAACGCATACTCTGATGCGAGTGCGTATGACGGCGCACAGCAGTATTTGATTTACCTCGATCCGAACAGCTCACCGGCCCAGCTCTATTGTATGGTCGACAACTGGCAGTCTGGTAGCACGCAGCTCATCAACAATGTCGTGTCATTGGCGACCTTGTCGAGCCACACGCTCCCTGCCGGTTACCAGCTCTCGATCGCTCTGCAGAACGACTCGGGCGGCAACATCACCGGCGCGACCTATGTCGCTACCGACAACAAGGGAAATACTATCGGAAACCAGACTATCTCGCTGCTCTTGCTGAACCTGGTTTCGGGCGGTCCGGTAACCGCGGCCGATCTTGCGCCGATCGTCGCCTTCCAATTGAATTTCGTCGACTATCTGAACGGCGGCACGACCACGCTCTCATCAGGGGCGGGCACCATTACCTATACCGCATCCGAGCAGATGACCGCGCTGAGCTCGGAACCGTCCTGCGTGGACTGGGACTACAGTACAGTCGAGGCAGCAAACAGCATTTATGGGCCACTGCCGCCTGGCGCCAACCAGACATTCGTCCAGTCCTTCGCGAAAGTCCCGTCGGGCGCGATCATCCGCAAGCTGGCAACGGTCAACCACGTAACGAGGCGGGCGCCGTAGGCGATGACGTTGCACGGAGCTTGTCCGTGCCGGCTGTGTCGCAAACGCTGGGGCGGGACGCGTGAAATGTCGGAACCCGGGGATGTCAGGCGGCAGCCTGGAAGAGGCTGGCAACGAAGGCGGTCTGGCCTGCATGTCGTAGCTGCGACCTCGTCACGTTCCGGACACCCCGCTGATCGGGACCCTGTGATCGAGACAGTCAAGCAAGTCCTCATCACTCGGCATTGCCTCAGGCCTGATGCGAGGGTCGAGTTGCTCGAAAGCAAACGAAAGCGCAACGCCCTGTCGCAAGCCAAGCGCGCTCACGCCATTGTACAAGGCGGCTGCAAGGTCCGACAGAGCGAAAGGCGAGTAGTAAGCTCTCGGGGCCAAAACGCGGAGATCGATGCGATCGGCAACGAGTAGCTCGCTTGAGCGTGCCGGACGGTCACTCCGTGCGATCATCCAGAGACAACCATAACCGATGATTTCGATAGCGGCGAAGCCTCCGCCGAGCCCGAGACGGTGCAGGAGATCACGATCTTTTCACCCTTTGTGGTGCAGCGAAAAATGGTCGGACGGTCGACCATCGGCGCGCCGGTCGAAGTCACTTCGGTCACGTCCCACGTCAGCTATGCCGACCTTGATCTGACCAAAGCGTCGGACGCGGCCGAGCTCAAGAAGCGCATCGCCGACTCGGCCCGATCCGCCTGCGAGCATCTCTATGCCATGCGGGTCGGAACGGAGTTAAAGCCGGTGACGTCGACCCGGACCTGCATCAAGGAAGCAACTGCCGAAGCGATGGCCCAGGTCAACGACGTCATTTCGGCTTCGAACGGCTGATCGGGCGTTTCGGCAGATCAGTCGAGCATTGCAGCCTGAGTGGAAGAAATTGCTTGGCAGCCCGACCCCATTTCGCGGCCCGGTCGTGGAATGGGGCACGGCCTGGGGCTGCGAGCTATACGGGCCATGGCCGCAATGGTGGAGTGAGCGCTAAAAGTTAACTGTGCCTGTAATTCCTCCGGGCCGATCTCGGCTCAAGTCCGGGGCAGGCTCTCTTCAAGACGCGCCTCGATGCGCGTCGCGACTTCGTCGACGCCTTGGTGCTTTGCAGCACGTCGGCGAGGACGAAGCTCCCATCGTCGCGGACATCTGCCGCAAGCTGGGCGGGATGCCGCTCGCGATCGAGCTTGCGGCTGCCCGGGTGGATGCCTTCGGTGTCAGGCAGCTGGCCCTGCTGCTGGACGATCGATTTCGGATACCAGTATTCTCTGTTTCGTCAGCAAAGGCAGCCGCGGCTCGGGTATCTTCGAGGCCATGGGCGCGTGCTCAGTGTAGGGGAATATTGAAAGCGCAGGTGCCGCCGCCGTCGATCGTGTGGACCGCGCCCGTGATGAACCCGGCTCCGCTGCTGCACAAGAACAACACCAGTTCGGCGATGTGCTGGGGCGTGGCAACCCCGCGGAAATCGACAGGCGGGAGATCCTCCGGCGGCACGATCGGGTCGTCCATCGGGTCGGATTTGTGCATGCGGGTGTTGACGGGGCCCGGGCAAATCACATTGATCCTGAGCCCGCGCTCGCCGAACGCCGGGGCTGCCGAGCGCACCAGCCCGATCACCGCATGCTTCGAGGCGCTATAGGCTGGGTTGGTCGGGTGTCCCATGATGCCGGCGGTCGACGACATGACCACGACAGCGCCGCCGGGCCTCATCACGCGACCGACAGCCCGCATGCCCAGGAAACAGCCGCGCTGATTGACCGAGACAATGCGGTCGTAATGGGCGACCGTGCTCTGGAAAAAGGGTGCGTGTTCGCCCAGCAGGGCAGCATTGAGATCGACGGCATCCAGCCCGCCATAGCGGGCGACCGTCTCGTCCACCATCCGCTCGTTATCTGCTTCCTGCGAAATATCCGCGGCGCACGCGAAGGCCTCGCCGCCCTCAGCGCGGATCATAGCAGCTGTCTCTTCGATGCCCGGCTTGAGAATATCGACGACGCAGACCTTAGCGCCCTCGGCCGCGAAACGCAGGGCTGTCGCACGCCCTATGCCCAGTGCGGCGCCAGTCACCAGCGCAATCTTCCCCTCGAAACGGCGCATGCTCATGTCTCCCCCTCCCGCGTGGTTCCGCATCTGGCGGCCGAGCGACTGGGCCGCCAAATCTGTTGGTCGTCCATTTATGAGAGACGAATGTGTCGGTCAAAGGAATGGATACCGACTCACCCCGCAGTTGTGCATCAGGAGGAGGTGCTTCGCGCTCAACCGTGCCATACATTCGGCATGGCAGATTTGACCCGCCCAAGCGACCGGATCAGCTATCTTCAGGAGGTCCTCTCTCGCGCCATCGACATGCCGGTGGTGGTCGCAGCGGAAGCAGAACGTCTCGTGGAGGGCACCTGCTATATCGGGGAGCCAGATGGTCACCTCACGCTCGTCGACCGCCATAGCCCACCTGGTCGACGGCGCGAATCAGCGCTTCCGCAACAGAACCATTGACATCCTGTTCGATTCGCTGGCCAAGCACGCCGGAGAACCGGTCATTGGCATCGTCCAGTCCGGAGCCCTGGATGACGGCTCGCGAGGACTTGAGGCCATCCACACTGCCGGAGGGCATACCATGGTGCTCGATCCCGGTTCCAAGCCTCGGGGAATGCAGCAAAACGCGATCGAGTTTGGCGGCCCGATCGACTTCATCGGGACGGCCGCGGAAAT
>CAZVYC010000303.1:0-5089 GCA_964631425.1 uncultured Rhodospirillales bacterium | reverse complement strand
GCCAGCAGTGTCGGCGCGGCCAGGATTTCCACATCGGCGGCCCACGCCGCCTCGTTGGCCACAGCGGCCGGACAGATGAGTCCCCGACCATGGGCGCTGGCGTTGACCGCCGCCGGCAGCACGCCCGCCACCGGCGCCAGCGCCCCGTCCAGCCCCAGCTCGCCCAGCGCCGTGAAGCGCGCCAGCTCCTCGCCCGACAGCACCTCCATTGCGGCCAGCAGCGCCAGCGCAATCGGCAGATCGAAATGGCTGCCCTCCTTCAGCACGTCGGCTGGCGCCAAATTGACGGTGATGCGCTTCGACGGCAGCGCCAGGCCCAGCGCATAGAGGGCCGAGCGCACCCGTTCCCGGCTCTCCCCCACCGTCTTGTCCGGCAGACCAACCAGGTTGAAATAGGGAAACCCTCCCAGGATCTGCACCTGGCAGTCGATATCGAGAACCTCGATCCCTTGGAAAGCGACCGTCCTGACTCTGGAAACCACGCGCGTTCCTCTTTTGTAGCGCGCGATTGTGCAGGGTTTTCAGGAAATGGCCAGAGGTTTGCCTGTGGAATTTAGCGGCGGCAAGTCCGGAACTCTATTTTGGTGTTTGCCCGAATTTGTCTCGGCCTCAGCACCCGAGGTGATTGCACGCCGCTGCCGTGGCAAATTTGTGCGAATCGGCGTGAGAGCGACCAAACCGGTCCTTATTTCGCCACGGCCTTCTGCCCGATAATGCCCGTCCGCGCGTGGATCACGGCGAACCGGTCGGCGTAGACGCGCCGCCATCCGGGCAGGTGGTCCAGCACCAAAACCGCACGGTCGTCCGGAAGCAGTATCGTCCAGGTGATGTCGTACTGCGCGAGGGCCGCGGTCAACGCCGCCTCGTCGCCATCCGCGATCGCCAGATTGCGCTTCAGGAAGTCATCTCCGTACAGCTCCATCCGGCCGTCGATGAAGACCTTGACGCCGCTATAGATCAGGTAGCCGCCGAACCGTTCGGCGTTGAGCACGGGGCCGTCCAGCCCCGCCTGCCGGGCCGCCGTCAGCGCGCTAATCGGCGTCACGTCGCTCTCCCGCCGCTCGATCGGATGCCGCAGCACCGCCAGACCGAATAGAAGAACGATGGCCGATGTCATGATCACCGTAGGGGGACCGTCGGCCCGCGCCGGTGGCGCCGCGAACAGCCTTGCGACAGCAGAATTCGGATCGGGCCGGGAGATCGCGTTGATCCGGGGTGCCAGCGACCCGGCCAGCGCCAGCGGCACGACGACAGCCACCAGATCCGCATGGCGGCTATGGCTAAGCGCGACATGGAACAGCCCGAGCAGCAGCAACAGCCGCGGCGGCGACACGCGCACGCCAAGTGAGAAGCCGAGAAACACCGCCCCTAGTAGCCACATCTCCAATGGCTGGAAATGCTGGAAATCGGGGCTGCGCCATTCGATGAAGCTCATCTGCAAGGTCGGCATGGCGCTGATGCGGAACGGCTCCAGCACACCGTCGATACCGTTGGCATTGACCAGCATGGCGGCCCCCGCCAGAAGGACGAACCGGCCCCAGCGTGCCGCCTCGATCCGGCGGCCCGAGCCCGGACCGGGGCTGTACACCGCCTCGACAGCCAGGAAGGCGGCCAGCGCTACCCCGAACATGTAACCGCCGTGCAGATTGACCCAAACGATCAGAATCGGCAGCAGCCAGAGCGGCGGGCTGTGCCCGGAGTCCCGCGCCTCGAACAGGGCGGCCGACCAGATGACCATGAGCGGCAGTGCAAACAGATGCGCGCGAATTAGAAGATGCGGCTCCAGCAGCGCCACGGCAGCGAAGACCACAATCAGCCCGGCCAACGGCTCGAAGCGCCGCAGCACCGCCCGCGCCAGCAGCGCAACGGCGAATGCGAAGCACAGCGCGCCGGCAATCGCCAACCCAGCCCATCCCAACCAGGCGTGGATCGCCGCCATGACGAGCTCTGCCAACCACTCATGCGTGACCCAGTGCGCCCCGGCCACTGAAAATGAAAACGGGTCGGCTGACGGCAACGACCGGTGCTGAAATATCCAATCGCCTGCCGCGATGTGCAGATAGGTGTCCGGATCGGCCAGCAGCTGTGCCGGCCGGTAGGCCAGCGCCAGCGTGGCCAGCGCAACAAGCATCGGCCACGACGGCGCCAGCCGCCGGCCCAGTCGGGACGTGATGGTCAGGCCCGGGCTTACGGCTTCGCCTCCGCCGGTATTGCGGTCGCCGGACCTTCGCCGACGATTTCCAGCACAGCCGGCTCATCCTTGGCGCCGTCGTAATGCACCTGCCCACCGTAATGAGTCACAAAGCTGCCGGTCGGCACGGCCACGGTGGAACTGGGATCGTATTTCGTCCCGGTGCCGACCCACCAAGTGCCGGACAGCACCATGATGAAACGGTCGTTGGGGTGGAAATGCGGGCGGCTCATATGGTGCGGCAACCACTTCACCAGCTCAACATAGAGCCCGGGCTTGTCGGGGTCGCCTGCCACCACCGCCAACTCCGACCCGTTGTTCCGCGCCTGCCAGTGAATCTGGTCCGGCAGCTTGAATGTCAGCACCTTGGGATCGAGGGTCGTCGCCGCGGACGCGACGTTGGGAACCAACACGCACGCCGCGCCCACCGTGGTCAGCACGACCGCAGGCATCATGGTCATCCCCCTTTTTGCTCTCTGGACCAGAATGATGGCCCGACTCGAACACATGGTCAAATTGCCCGAGAAACCTGCTGACACTACAACTTTTCGTAAAGGTACGAGCCTAACACTCTGAAGCCGATATGAAATCCAATATTCGCTATATATTCCGTCCTCGTACAATTATAGAACTAAACATTATTTACGCTTTAAGCAATCGCATAGATTTGTCTCTATCTGTATTGCTTCTCCCGGGGTATATCTGCGGCGGCTCCTCGGCCGAGTCGTAGTGACGGCCGGCCGTAAGCCTCGTTCGAATCGTCATCACCTCACGGAGGACATGGATCATGTCGACAACTCACGAAGGCGCTGAACATCACCGGCTCGCGGCCGAGCATCACGAGAAGGCCGCGCACCATCATCATGCCGCGGCAGAACACTACGAAGCCGGCGACCACGAAAAGGCTGCGCATCATGCGCACCTGGCCCATGGCCACCATCTGCATGCGCACGAGCATGCCGACGAGGCGGCCATCCACCATGCCGAGCATCATGGCGACCACCATGAGGATGACGAAGAGGAAGAGGCCGCCTGACGCGACCCGGACTCCATCCGGCTCGACGTGAGCCAAACAAAAAGGGGCGGACCTTACGGTTCGCCCCGCTTTATATCAGACGCGCTGGCCGCTCTTGGGCCGGCCCGGCTGTTCCCGCGACGTCACCGCCGCGCTTTGCTGAGTTGGGCGTTTCACATTCCCCGTAATCGCCGAGCCGCCATTGCGGAAGCTGAACGGCGGAGAGAGGCATCCCAGAACCTGATCGAGCCATGCTGGCCGATCGGACATACCCAGCTTCGCATCAGACGCAGACAAGACTTGATACTCCCTGACCGATGCCGGATCCGCGCCGAAGGGCCGACGCAACCGCAGCATCACCGACTCACACTATTTTAGATAGGGACGGATTATGTCAACGTTATGTTCCGCATAAGGCTATGCCGTGGCGGAGTGTCTCAGATTGTGCGCTGCACAACTCAACCGTTGCCGACCAGACGGCCAAGCGGCCGGCCACCCAGGATATGGATGTGCAGGTGCGGCACCTCCTGATGGCTGTGCGGCCCGTGATTGAAGATCAGCCGGTATCCCGTATCGGCAACGCCCGCCTCGCGGGCGATCTTGCCGGTCGCGCGGGTCAGTGCCGCGATTTCGGCGTCGCTCGCCTTTTCCGCAAAATCGTCGAACGAGATGTACTTGCCCTTGGGCATCACCAGGATATGGGTCGGCGCCTGCGGGTGAATGTCCACGATCGCCAGCACGTGGTCGTCCTCGTACACCTTCTTCGCCGGGATCTCGCCGCGCAGGATGCGGGCAAAAATGTTGTTGTCGTCGTAGGTCATGGCTTCCCGTCCTTCTTGCGCGACGCCTTCTCCGCAATTCCGCTCACCCCCTCGCGACTCGCCAGAACCTCATAGACGTCGCGGGGCTTCAATCCGGCGTCTGCCCACAGCACCAGCAGATGGTAGAGCAGATCGGCCGATTCCTGGGCCAGTTTGGCCGGGTCGGCCTTGACCGCCTCGATCACCGTCTCGATCGCCTCCTCGCCCAGCTTCTGGGCGATCTTGGCGCGCCCGCGCCTGAACAGCTTGGCGGTATATGAGACTTCCGGGTCGGCGCCCCGCCGGTCCAGGATCGCCTGGTACAGCCGGTCGAGCGTTTCGGGGCCCGTGGACGCCATCAGGCAGGCACCCCGATACGTGCCGGCGCCGCCTGGGTCGGCCGTACCGGGATACTGGCTGCCGCCAGCCTGGCCTTGGCCTCTGCCAGGGTGAAGATGCCGAAGTGGAAGATCGAGGCGGCCAGCACGGCGCTGGCCCCGCCCTCGGTCACGCCCTCGACCAGATGGTCGAGCGTGCCCACCCCGCCCGAAGCGATCACCGGGACCCTCACCGCGTCGGCCACCGCGCGGGTCAGCCCGAGGTCGAAACCCGATTTGGTCCCGTCGCGATCCATCGACGTCAATAAGATCTCGCCCGCGCCCGATTCGGCCATACGCCGAGCCCAGTCGACCGCGTTCAGTCCGGTTGCGTTGCGCCCGCCATGGGTGAAGACCTCCCATCTGCCGGGCGAAACCTGCTTCGCGTCGATAGCAACCACAATGCACTGGCTGCCGAAGCGCGACGCGGCCTCGGCGACGAATTCCGGCCGCGATACCGCCGCGGTATTGATCGACGCCTTGTCGGCGCCGGCGAGCAGCAGGGTCCGAATATCGTCCACCGTGCGCACGCCGCCCCCGACCGTCAGCGGGATGAAGACCTGCTCGGCGGTGCGCCGGACCGCATCGTACAGCGGCGAGCGATCCTCGGCCGACGCAGTGATGTCGAGGAATGTCAGCTCGTCCGCCCCGGCCTTGTCGTAAACCCGGGCCTGCTCGACCGGGTCGCCGGCGTCGATCAGCTGCT
>CAZVYC010000302.1:0-5132 GCA_964631425.1 uncultured Rhodospirillales bacterium | reverse complement strand
CGCAGCCGCAAGAGCTGCAGATTCAGCGCGTCGGGGATCGGATCGAGGTAACGCGCGTTTCCGCGACACCCGTCACCACCAGTTCCGCCGATGCCCACTGATCTGTCGACAAGCCGGGCGGGAACCTCGCTCGGCTTGCTATCAAGGCGACCGGTCACATATCAGCAGTCAAACGCGTTTGCGACCGATCGAAGGATGGTATGAAATGCCCAAGCCTAGCGTCCGCGAAAAAATCGTGGAGACGGCGCTCGAGAAGTTTCAGGAGCAAGGCTTCAACGGGTGCGGCGTGCAGGACATCACCGACGCGGCAGGCGTGCCCAAAGGATCGTTCTACAATCACTTCAAGAGCAAAGAGGCCTTGGCAATCGAGGTGCTGAACCGTTACGGCCAGGGCAACCGACACGATATGCTGTCGGATGTCGACCAGAGTCCGATCGCGCGCCTGAGAGCACATTTCGAGTTCTTGGCCGGCCGGTTCGAGGGGTGGCACTTCACGCGGGGATGTCTGCTCGGTAATTTCGGTTGCGAGACCTCCGACACGAATCCTGCGATTCGCCAAGCGATGGAAGGCGCGTTCGAGCATTGGACGGAATTGGTTGCCGCGGTGCTGCGCCAGGCGCAGGAACTGGGTGAAATCGATGGTGGGCTCGATCCAAGGAGGCTGGCGCGAGCCTTGGTCGATGGCTGGGAGGGTGCGGTCACGCACGCGAAGGTCACCAAATCGTCCGGCCCGATCGAGGATTTCTTCGCAGTGAATTTTGACACCCTGCTCGCAAACCCGTCCATGCGAGGGCGAGACCCACAGATGAAAAAAGGCCGGAAAGCAGCGGTCTGAATAAACTGTCGCCCAAATTCTCGCCCCTCGCCGCAGGGCAATTGCATATGTGCCGAGAAATATCCGCAGATCTCGCGGGTTGACGCTGATTAAGTCCGGATCACCGCAGAGGCACAGAGGAAACGGAGGAAGAATTTTTCGCTGCGCGGCTTCATGAATTCGCTGCGCCGCAGGCAATTTTCAAATTTCCTACTTCGTGTCCTCTGTGCCTCTGTGGTGAAATTCTTAATCCTCGGCGCGCAGATTGGTCAGACGTGCGTCACGTAAATCGAGGTCCCGCTCGATTCGACGGCGCGCCTCATCCCTCAGCTTCCCGCGTCGATAGAGGTCATTGATCAAATCCCGCTCGGTTTCAATCAGCGTAAATTCGATCTCATCGAGACGATCGATGAGCTTCTTGTGGCTGTGGTCGCCGTCGGCCCTGTGTTGAACGCGCTTTAGCCGGTCGCGGTGCTGATCGCGCAGGGACCGAACGATTTCCTCTGGAACCTGGCGCTTCGCCGCCATCTGATCGAGGCGTTCGATTACCGTCTCGATTGCCTGTCGTCGCGCGTTGAGTTCCTCGGCCCTGGCGGCACCGTGTTCCCGACGTCCCACACTGGCGAGGCCCAGCCAACGAATGAGGGCCGGCAATAGCAAGCCTTGGCCAACCAGTGTCACGAGTATGACGGAAAACGTCAGAAACAAGAGCAGGTCTCGGTATGGAAAAAGCTCGCCGTTGTCGGTCGCAAATGGGATCGCAAGGGCCGCGGCCAGCGAGACGATGCCGCGGATGCCGGTAAACGCGAGCGCGAACGGCCATTGCCACGGCGGCGACGGATCATCGCGCCGAACAGCGGGAATGAGCCATCGCGGAAGATAGGTCGCCGGAAACACCCACACGAAACGAGCGAGGATCACCACTCCGCTGACGATGCCGGCGGCGACGGCCAGTCCGGAGGTCGAATAGCTCTCGATGTGGGAGATCAGCGAGCGGGCCTGCAGGCCGGTGATGAGAAACACCATGCCTTCTATGACGTATATGAAAAAGTCCCAGAAAAAGATGCCTTGAAGCCGCGTCGCGGCGCTGATCAAGCGGAGTCCGTTCCAGCTGATATAGAGTCCGGTGGCTACGGTGGCGAGCACGCCGGACCCGCCAAGCTGTTCCGGGGGCCAATAGGCCACGAATGGCGTCAAGACCGACAGCAGGATCTCGATGCGGGTATCGTGGACCCAGCGTCGCAGACGCAACATCACCCACCCGACCCCGATTCCCCAGAGAATCTCGCTGCCCACGATGGCTGCGAACGTTCCCACGGCATGACCGAACGAAAATGTGCCGGCGCTCACGGCGATTACCGCAAAGCGGTAGAGGATCAGCGCCGTGGCGTCGTTCGCCAACCCTTCGCCTTCGAGGATGACCAGAAGTCGCCTGGGAAGCTGCATCCTGCGCGCGATCGAAAGCGGCGCCACGGAATCCGGCGGCGAAACGATGGCTCCCAACGTAAAGCCCACAGCCCAGGGAAGGTCCAGCAGCCAATGCGTCACGGCCGCGACAGCGATCGTCGTGAACACGACGCAACCAACGGCCAATAGCGAAATAGGGCGTAGATTGAAGCGGAATTCGCGCCAGCTCATTGCGACAGCGGACGAGTAGATTAGCGGCGGCAGCACGAAAAGCAGAACGAACTCCGGCGCGAGCGTCACGGCCGGCAGACCCGGGATGAGTGCCAGAACAACCCCGGTCAGCACCAGGAGAATAGCCGAAGGAATCTTGAGCCGCGCCGCAATGAATGCAACCGCGGCAATCACCACCAGGAGAAGCACCAAGATCTGGATCGTCGAAGGCATTACGGCTCCGCTCTAATCGGTATCGGCTTGCTTAGGGCGGGTAGTACGTACTGAGGAACGGCAGTGTCTGGCGTGCGGTATAAAGCATCAGCCTATGTCGCTCGCTGAAACCCTTTCGTCAGCGGATAGCCGTTCGGGTTCCGAACTGCGCGGATCGACGTGGCGAGGGCACGCACAACGGTTTCCTCTGAATCGTCGGATCACCGTGTTTCGCGCGATTTCGCGAGCAACGAAGCACGACCGAGCCGCGTTTTATGATGGCAAGCACCTCAAGTACTGCTAAGATACTAACCGCGCGGAAGGCCGAATCGGACAAGTGAGCGATAATCGATAATCAGGACTCTAACTGGGTTTATAGGAACACAATCTGAAAATACGCGCATGTATGTCTTTGAATATGCTTTCATTCTGGAATGCTATGCGAAATATCATCTATTGTCTATTGCTGGCATTCTGCGTTTATCGTAAGTTTTACATAAACTTATCCGTATCCGCCGAGCGTCGTGCGGATATGCCAACCCAGCGGAGATAGCCATATCGACAGAGCTTGATATCTATCAGCAGGTGCTTGCGCTTTCGTTTGAAATGAACTCGACGTCCACGGATACCGGGACCGCGGAACAGTTGCAGGCCACGTTGGCCACCAATCTGGAAATGCTCCTCGCCAATTCGAACTTTGCCGCGACGGACAGCTGGGAATTGGCGTGGGGGCCCGTGGTCTGGCAATTCCCGTACAGCAACGTCACTGATCAAGCCGTCGCGGTCTGCTATAACGAGACCCAGAATTATTATGTCGTGCCGATCGCCGCGACGAATGGGCATTCCGCGTTCGACGTCTTCCTTGAGGATATGGCGACCATGCCGGCCTTCATGCAGGCCAATCCGATCGCCGGCGCCGGGAACCTGTCGTACGGCAATTATGTCGCGCTGGAGGTCCTTCTCAACCTGGCGTCCGACGGTCAGACACTCAGTGCTTATCTCAGCAGCATCGCCTCCAATACCGACAATCTGGTGTTCAGCGGCCATAGCCTGGGCGGTGGCTTGGCGCCCTTGCTCGCCTACGCGCTCTATCCCGACGGGACGTCGGGGAGCGGCTGGAACAACGTCTACACCTTCCCGACCGCGGGCCCGACCAGAGGGCACGAAGGTAAGGCATTTGATTATCGCCTGCGGCGTTATGATTCATGAAAGCCGCGCAGCGATTAATTCTTTCTCCGTGTCCTCTGTGTCTCTGTGGTCGATCCGGATTCAATCTGCGTAATCAGGTGCGCCCGAATATGCGATTGCCCTACAAGCCCCGATGGTCTCGATTGCTTCGCGGAGCCTGCCCTCGGGCCGGCGAAGCCGGATCCGGGGGCTCGCAATGACGGCCTTTTTTGAACTTGCCCCCTTTTGGCTCAGACGGGCGACTTGCCGCGGCGGACCGCGTCCATGGCGGCCTGGCCGAACATCTGGGTGACCAGATCGGTCATATCCGGATTGCGGCGCAGCTCATGGCCGCCATCGACGGCGAAGCTCTGCCCGGTGACCCAGGACGATTCGGGGCCGGCGAGATAACGCACCGCCTGGGCCACGTCCTCGGGCTCGCCGCCGCATTTGCCGAGCGGCGTCTGTTCGAGATAGCGGTTCAGATAGGTTTCCTCGGTATACATGAAATTGCTGGCCTCGGTGCGGGTCAGGCCGGGACGCACCGCATTCACGCGGATACCGGCGCAGCCAAGTTCCTCCGCCGCCGCTCGGACGAAGCCCTCAAGGCCGGCTTTCGCGGCGTGATAGGCCGAAAGATAGGCAAAAGGCATCTTTCCGGTATTCGACGAGATGCAGACGATCGATCCGCCCTCCATCATCGGCGCGCCATAGCGGACGGCGATGAAGGCCGTGGTGATCGTCAGGTCCAATGTGCTGCGCACCGTCTCGACATCCAGCATCAACAGGGGCCGGAACGGCCCGCCGCCGACCGTCGGCACGATGATGTCCAGCCGGCCGCGCATCGCATGCGCCTTGTCGAGCCCGGTCTGCACATCGTCGACCGAACCGGCGTCGCCGACATGAAGCTGAACCTGCGCGTCGGGCACCGACTGGAGTATCTTCGCCTGGGCCTTCTCAAGCGTAGCGATCGTGCGTCCCATCAGGAGCACGGCCGCGCCATCGGCCGCCAGCAGCTTTGCGCTGGCCGATCCGATGCTGCCGGAGCCCCCGGTAATGAATGCCGTCATTCCAGACAATGCGCGATTCGATTGCATATTGAGTTCCCCTGTGAATTTTGTGAGACCCTACCCTGCCCTCCTCCGCCGCCACAACCTCCGGCCGCGCGCTTTGCGAACGCGGCCGACCGTTCGGCACGATTCCGAATCCGCCTTATAACCGCTTGACATTTTGTTCCTGTATGTTCATGGTTGGTTCATGAACGCTCCGCAGCGCATACAGGTCGCGGCTCAGTCCGCCGAGGCCCAGCCAACGCCCAACG
>CAZVYC010000301.1:0-5132 GCA_964631425.1 uncultured Rhodospirillales bacterium | reverse complement strand
GCGCGACCGCGCCGTATGCAGCCGGCCGGCCGCCGGCCCGATCAGCTCGGCCAACCGTGCCTCGACATTCATATGGATGTCTTCGAGCTCGGCCTTGAAGACCAAGCGGCCGTCCGCGATCTCGGTCGCGATGGTGTCGAGTCCGTTCTGGATGGCGGCCGCGTCTTCGGGCGTGATGATGCCCTGCGCGGCGAGCATGGCAGCATGCGCTTTCGAGCCCGCGACATCCTCGCGCCATAGCTTGCGGTCGAAGCCGATCGATGCATTGATCCGCTGCATGATCGCGGACGGGCCGGCGGTGAACCGGCCGCCCCACAGGCTGTTGGCCTGGTCGGTCTGGCTTGGTCCGGGGGGCGTGGAGGAGGAATTGCTCATGGTAGACGCATCGATATCACAGTTTCGCCCGATGTTGAGTAGCCCGACCTTGAGTAGGGGGAGTCTCGCGGCGGCGGTCGCGCTGGCGCTGATCGCCACGCCGGCGGCCGCCGAGGATACGGCCGGCAAGCCGGGGCAACTTATTGAGACGCGGCCGGTCAAGCCAGTGCCCGAGCTCACCTTGACCGATCTCGCCAATGAGGCGCCGACCAACCTCGACGCCTACAAGGGCAAGCCGCTGATCGTCAATCTCTGGGCCACCTGGTGCGCGCCCTGCGTCAAGGAGATGCCGTCGCTGGCCAAGCTGGCGGCCGACCTCAAGGACCAGGGGGTGGCGATCGTCGCGATCGCCGAGGACCGTAGCGGCAAGTTCGGCGTCGACCCATTTCTCAGGGAGCACAACATCACCGGCCTGCCGATCTATCTCGACAAGACGATGTCGGTCGGCAAGGCCCTGGGGCGGGCCACAGTGCTACCGATGACAATCCTGGTCGACGCCCAGGGTAACGAGGTCGCCACCGTGTTCGGCGACAGGGACTGGGACTCGCCCGAAAGCAAGTCCGAGGTGGAGAAGCTGTTTGGGCTGAACACACCAGGATAGCGAAGTCAATGTAGGATGGGTAGAGCGCAGCGAAACCCATGCGGATCGCGCCCTGACGATGGGTTTCGCTTGCGCTCTACCCATCCTACAGCCGGCCTATTGTCCGTCGACGGTGAAGACCAGAAGCGCGTTGCCGGGGTGTTGCAGCGGCGTCGCGCCCGAGTTCACCGCCAGGATACCCTCGGCCACGGTCTGGCCGCCCATGTCGATGGCGCCGCCGTTGGCCTTGGCCCCGTTGACCGCGTCGAAGGGCTTGGCCGTGTCGAAGTCCCAGACGATCGCGCCGTCCTTGGCGCTGTAGGCGCGCAGATGGCCGTCCCAGGAGCCCTCGAACACCAGCCCGGGAATGACCGTGACTGCGCCCGGCTGGGCCGGAGAGCAGTTCTCGGGCCCCCAGCTGCAGACCGGCGGCGGCGCCGGCGTCTGCCACACGATATCGCCGGTCGCGGCGTCGAGCGCAGTCATGCCACCCGGTCGGTAGGGCGGCTTGGCCGAGGCGTCGGCGATCGCGACATAGACGTTATGATCGTCCGCCGCCGGTCCCCATTCGATTCCGCCAGTCGAACTGCCCTGGTTGAGCTTGCGCTGCCACAGGATCTTGCCCTCGTGGTCCGGATCGAACGCATACATGACGCTGGACTTGGCGCCATCGAGGATGATCTGCTTGCCCCCCGGCAGAGTGTCGAGGATGGGAGAGGCGCCGAAATCATGGTCCGGCCCGAGCTTGGTCGGGCAATTGCTGTTCTTTTCATCCGGGCAGCCCAGAAGCCACGCATCGCCTTCGAGCGCCTGGCGCACCCATTTGCGCGCGCCGGTCCGGAGGTCCAGCGCCAGGATCGCATCGGCGGAATCCACCGGAACGTCGGTGTAGGAATCGCCGGTGCCGATATAGAGCAGCTTCCGTTTGGGATCGATGGTCGGCGAATCCCATACGGCGACTCCGGCCGGCCCGTACATGTTCACATTGGCGGTATTGAGCTTCGTCGGCACCGGCTTCTTGGCGATCGTAAAGGTCTTCCACAGCTTCTTGCCGGTTGCGGCGTCGAGCGCTGTTATGCTCCCACGAAACGTGCAGCAGCCATAGGTCGGCGTCGCCCCCGCGACTTCCTCCATCGACGACATCGGGACATAGAGCCGGCCGTCGTACAGCTTCGGCGCGCCGGTGATCCGCGCCAGCGGGTGATCGTCGAGCTTCGTCGACCAGAGGGGCTTGCCGGTCATTGCGTCGACCGCATGCGCGACGCCCTTCTCATCGCCGAAATAGGCGGCGAACCGTGCGGGCGAGCCCGGGGGCAGGGCGCCGATCGTGATAGCCGTCCGCACCGGCGCGCCAAGATCATAGACCCAGTGCGTGCAGCCGGTCTTCGCGTCCAGTGAGAAGACCTGTCCCTCCCGGGTCTCGATGAAGATGCGGCCGCCGACGATGACGGGCTGGCCGTAGGCGATGCCGGGGTAGGCGAAGGCCCATTTGATTTTGAGTCGCCCGACATCTTCACTCCTGAAGCCCGGATCGGGCTGGTAGCGCGCATTGGAGGGATCCCGTCCCCAGCCGTTCCATGACGATGCCTTGAGGTCGATTGCCGGGCCCTCGTCCTTGCACAGGTTGGCGTGGATGTCCGGCTGCGGATCGGCTCCCGGCTCGCGGTGCGCCAGAAAGACCGCGATATCATGGATCTGGTTCTGATCGAGCCCCTTGGCCATCTGGCGCATCGGCCCTTTGGTCAACGTGGAAATGATACTTTCCGGGGACCGGATCAGCGCGATGAAGCTGCGGGGCGGGATTCGCCCGGTCGGATGGTCGTGGCACTCGGCGCAGCGCTGCGTGTAAAGGGCGCCGCCGTCGTCCAACTCGTTTGCCGGCACCACGAAGCTCGGTCCCACCGCATAGGGGGCAGCGATGGGATTCGGGTTGGCGCCGAAATAGAGTATAAAGGAAACGAATACGGTGAATAAACAGACCCAGCTACGCGATCTCATCTCGTCTCATCCCCAAGCCCGTTCAGATCAATTTAAGTTGTTGAAACGTTTAGCATTTTTTGGCGCAAGTCTCGATCGGCGCGCAGGAACTGCGCGCGATCGGCGTACATCGAATGGTTGGTCGGGTATTGTCAGCACGTTAACGCGGCCCGGGTGAAGAAACATGACCAAAGCCGAGTGTCGACGCAAGATCGATTGGCGCTAGATATGGAAGCCACTGAAATTCCGGTTGCTGTTCCGGCCGTCGAGGCGGCAACCGACGAAGCGCGTGAGCGCGCGGCGCTGTCGCGGCTGAGGGTGGCGGCTGATCTTTCCGGCGGCACCTCAGTTCGCGATATCGGCGCCGCGATACAGTCGCGATTCGGCGGGTGGTGGTTCATGATCCGCCTGTGGCGCTGGAGCGTCAGGATCGCGGACGCGGTTCTACTGACACGGGAGTTCAATAGCGGGATCGGCGCTGCGATCGAGCAGTTCATGAATCGGCTGGACATGGACGTGGCGCGCTTCGCGATCGTGCGCTCAAGCTGCACGGCAGGGCGTCTGACGGTCGAAACTCGCGAGGGCAGTCGGCTTTGGATCGCGCGGACTGGTCGCGAGACACTTGATGTACTGCACATCGCGGGCGGCGGGACGCATGTTCTCGCGCAACTTGGTCGGCACACGCGACGCAATGTCCGGCGCACGGAAAGGATTGCCGCGGCGCTCGGGCTTGAGGTCGCTTTCCAATTCCGCGCGAACGCGATCGCAGAGGCGGCATCGGTGGTCGCGCTCGCGGCGCGAAACCGGCCTTTCTCGATTGACATCAAGCGCATCGCCGCGCTGGAGGCGATGGCTGCGGCGCGACCGCACGGTTTCGAATCGCGGATAACGCTGAGGAGCGGCACGGTGGTCAGCCTTTTTCGCGGCTATCTCCAGGGCCGCACCGCCTTTCTCATTTACCACCTCAACGATCCCATCATTCCCCGCATCAACCTGGCGCTCTTCCACCATTTGAGACTGGCTGACGAACTCGCCCGCCGCGGCGCGACCGAGATCGTCTTCGTCTCCGGCGCCAACGGATTGATCAAACCAGCCTGCCGGAGGTCCGCCGAGGAAGAGATCGTTACGGTTCGATCAAGCCTGCGCGGGCTCCTGACCGCGACGATTTTCGCGGTCGCGCTTCGCGGCACCCGCTTCGGCGACGGCGTACGCGCCGCCCTGTTGACCATGATTGGCCACTGGGCGCGTCAGCCCAAGCGTGCGCTGGATCGCGCCAAGCGCGTGCTCACGCCCGCGCCGGGCAAGAGTTGGAGTTACGCCGTCGGCAGCCTGATGGGGCTGCTGGTCTCAGCCATCGCCGTGGGCGCCGGTGTCTGGCTGCGCTCCGACCTGACGGCCGCTCCGTATCTGACCGCGTATGCGGCCCTGCTGATCGCGACCTATCTGTGCGGTGCGTGGACCGGCCTGATCACGATCGCGGTCGGCGGTGCGGGAGTGCTGTACTACGTCGTCCCTCCCTATCATTCGTTCGCGCTCGAGAGCGACCGGGATATATGGGCGACCGGGATCTATCTGGTTACGGCGCCGATACTCTGGCGATGGCTTGCCCGCCGCGCGGCTCTCCCGCGGCAAGTGTAAACACGGGTAAGCAAGTTCTTTTGCTTATCGACGAAAAAGACCATCGTCCGGTCGACGTCTAGCGCGTGGGAACGGGCTTTTCACCCCGGTAGTCGTAGAAGCCGCGTCCGACCTTGCGGCCGATCCACCCGGCTTCGACATACTTCACCAGCAGCGGGCAAGGCCGGTACTTCGAGTCGGCCAATCCCTCGTAAAGCACGTGCATGATCGACAGGCACGTGTCGAGCCCAATGAAATCCGCCAGTGCCAATGGACCGAGCGGGTGATTGGCACCCAGATGCATCGCTGCGTCAATCGCCTCGACCGATCCTACGCCCTCATAGAGCGTGTAGATCGCCTCGTTGATCATGGGCATCAGGATTCGATTGACGATGAAGGCCGGATAATCCTCCGATACGGCGATCTTCTTGCCGAGCTTTTCCTCGGTGAGGGACCGGATCGCTTCGTAGGTCGCATCATCGGTGGCAATACCACGGATCAGCTCGACCAGCTGCATCACCGGTGCCGGGTTCATGAAATGCATGCCGATGAATTTTTCGGCCCGCCCGGACGCCGCGCCCAG
>CAZVYC010000300.1:0-5141 GCA_964631425.1 uncultured Rhodospirillales bacterium | reverse complement strand
GTGAAATCGGGAATCTCGTCGCCACGCCCGGTGCCCAGCCTGAGCCGCTCCGCCGCGAGCGCCAACCGCCTCAACGGCCGGCTGATGGCTCCGGCAAGATAGAGCGAAAGCAGCACCGTGACGGCGAGCGCGCCGGCGAATGCCTTGGCGATGTCGAGCCGGGTGGAACGGATTGCCGCTTCGATTGCCGTGCCGTCGCGGTTGAGCAGCACTGCGCCCAGAACGAGCTTCAAGTGCTGCACCGGCGCCGCGGCGGTCAGGATCAGATGGCCTTCACCGTCGAGCCACACACGGGCGCTGACCTCGCCGGCCAAAGCCTTTGCGAGGTCAGGGTTTGCGGTGACCGGCGCGGTGCGGTCGTCCCCCTCGTAAACCGGCAAGGCCGCGCGACCGGGCCAAGTGTCGAGGCGATGCGACGCTCCGTCGAGCAGCGCCTCCAGCCGCGTGTTGAAACCGTGCGGCGGCGGCAACAGCCGCCAATCGATGCTGGTGCCGTTAGGACCGTCCAGTGTCTGGCTGTCCGCAAAAATCGCGCCCTGCGGATCATACAGCCGCGTGCGCACCTGGGTGGCGTCAACCCACCGGCGGATAATGGTGCGCGCACGCGGCGTGAGCACACCGCTGCCATTGGTATCGATCGCGACGCTGTTGTCGGCGACCAGTCCGGCCACCAGCCGCGCGTCGCCAGCCAGCGCATCGAGGTGCGACTGGATGAGGTTGTCCTGGTACTGGCCGAGATAAAGCAGGCCCACCACCAGGATCCCGACGGCCATCATGTTGACCGCGAGGATGCGCAACGTCAGCGGCGAAACGGGGAGATAGCGCCAGGCGCCCCGTCGCGCCCGCCGAACTCCCGGCCTGTCCTCGACCGCCGGCTCCTCTGACCGTGTGACGGCGAGCGTCATGCGCTGCCGCCTGAGACGCGATCAGCTCTCCTTGTAGCGGTAACCCGCACCATAGAGCGTCTCGATCTGATTGAAGCCGTCGTCGACCTCCTTGAACTTGCGCCGCACGCGCTTGACATGGCTGTCGATTGTCCGGTCATCCACGTAAATATGCTCGCCATAGGCCGTATCAATCAGCTGATTGCGGCTTTTGACATGACCGGGCCGCTGTGCCAGCGCCTTGATCAGCAGGAACTCAGTGACAGTGAGCGGTACCGGCTTGCCCTTCCAGGTGCAGAGATGCTTTCCGCTGTCCAGCACCAGGTCACCCCGCTCGATCACCGATCCAGGCTCGCTGCCGACATTACCCTGGCGATGCTCCTCCCTTCGCAGAAGCGCACGGATGCGCTCGATCAGCAGGCGCTGCGAGAACGGCTTGGTGATGTAGTCGTCGGCCCCCATACGCAGGCCGAGCAGTTCGTCCAGTTCGTCATCCTTTGATGTCAGAAATATGACCGGGATCGACGAAGTCTGGCGCAGGCGCGACAACAGCTCCATGCCGTCCATGCGCGGCATCTTGATGTCGAGCACAGCAAGCGACGCCGGCCGGCTCGTGAGGCCGCGCAGCGCCTCCTCGCCATCACTGTAGGTGCGCACCTCGAAACCCTCTGCTTCGAGCGCCATGGCGACCGAGGTCAGGATATTGCGGTCATCATCGACCAACGCGATCGTCTGCCGTGTCATTCTTCCTTCCACCCTCGTGACGAAGCACCCGTTTTTGTGGGATGCAAACCTAGCACGACAAGCCCGGGCGCGACGACTCCCCTAGCCGTTCTCTCGCAGGACCGCGCCGGCCAGATACAGCGAGCCGCAGATCAGGATGCGGCGGGGCTGCCCGGAACCAGCCAGCGCCGCGACGGCTTCGCCAATCGTCGCTGCCGGTTGGGCATCGCGGAAGCCGGCAGCAACGGCAGCTGCGGCGGCATCCTGGGCCGACAGCGAGACCGGATCATCCGGGATCGCCACGGCGCGTAGCCGCTCGGCATAGAGCGCCAGCGGCCGCAGCACGTCATCCGGCTTTTTCTCGGCGCGCACGCCGAAGACAAGGTCGAGTGGCCGGTCGCGCCATGCCGCCGCCTGGGCGCCCAGCACCTCACCGCCCGAGTCGTTGTGGGCACCGTCCAACCAGAGCTCCCAGACCGACGGCAGCAGTGCTGCGAGCGGACCCTTGGTCAGGCGCTGCAAACGGCCCGGCCACTCCACCGTAGCCAACCCGCGCCGGACCGCCTGCTCGTCGACGGCGAACCCTCCGGGCGCATCCAGCATGGTCACCGCCGTACCGGCATTCATCCATTGATGCCGGCCAGTCAGCGCCGGCGGCGGCAAATCGAGCGTGCGGGCCGGACCTTCGTAACGGAAACCGACACCGCTTTCGGCAACGCGCCAGTCGCGGCCATAAAGCGACAGGGCGGCGCCTACTTTCTCCGCCTCGCCGACCAGCCGGTCACGCGCCTCGGCCGAGGGCTGCTCAGCGACGATCGCGGGCACGTGCCGCTTGAAAATCCCTGCCTTCTCGCCGGCGATATCGGCAAGGTCATCGCCGAAAAACTGGCGGTGATCGCGCGAGATGCGGGTCACCGCCGTTACGTGCGGCCGCGCGAACAGGTTGGTGGCGTCATAGCGCCCGCCCAGCCCCACCTCGATCAGCGCCGCGTCCGCCGGCACACGCGAGAAGGCCAGGAAAGCAATCGCTGTCGTCATCTCGAAATGGGTGATCGGGTCGTCCGGCCCGGCCGCCTCGACCTCGTGGATCAGAGCCAGCAGGTCCTCGTCGGACACCAGCTGGCCGGCCAGCCGGATACGCTCGTTGAAGCGGACCAGATGCGGCGAGGTGTAGACGTGGCAGCGATAGCCCGCCGCCTCGAGGAAGGCGCGCAGGAAGGCAATGGTCGACCCTTTGCCGTTGGTGCCGGCAACATGGAAGACGGGCGGCAACCGTCTTTCGGGATGGCCGAGCGCCCTCAGCCGCGCCTCGATGCGCCCAAGCGACAGGTCGATGATCTTGGGATGGTTCCGGCCGAGCCTGGCCAGCGCCGCCTCAAGCATGGGATTGCGCGGGGTCATGTGCCTACAACCGCCCAGCGGAATGACGGAGAAGAGAGAAGTTGACCATAACGCTTAGATGCGGCCTACTCTGCCGCTGGCCGCTCTGCCGGTGCCGTCTTGGCGCGCTTGCCCTCGGCCGGTGGAATCGGGACCACTTCTGCGGCCGGGTTGGGCCGGCGGAGGAGCTGGATCAGGCGGGCCAGCGTGTCATGCAGGTCGAGCCGCGAGACCACCATGTCGACCATGCCGTGGTTCAGCAGATACTCCGCCCGTTGGAACCCGTCTGGCAGCGTCTCCCGAATCGTCTCCGCAACCACGCGCTGGCCGGCGAACCCGATCTGCGCCCCCGGCTCGGCGATGTGGACATCTCCCAGCATGGCAAAGGACGCACTGACGCCGCCTGTGGTCGGATCGGTCAGGACGACGATGTAGGGCAGCCCGGCTTCCTTCACCTGCTCGACCGCGATGACGGAACGGGGCATCTGCATGAGCGACAGCATGCCTTCCTGCATGCGCGCGCCGCCCGAGGAGGTGACGGCGATGAAGGCGGCGTTCTGCAGCACAGCCAGCCGTGCCGCAGCGACGATGCCCTCGCCCACGGCCACACCCATCGAGCCGCCGATGAAGCGGTAATCCATCACCGCGGCGACCGCCGGCAGGCCGCCGATCTCGCCATGGGCGACCATGATCGCGTCCTGGCTGCCGGTCGCGGTCTGCGCGTCCTTCAGCCGGTCGGCATAGCGCTTCAGGTCTCGGAACTTCAGCGGATCCACCGCCGCCTTGGGCAGCTCGATCAACTGATAGCGGCCGCCGTCGAACAGGATCTGCAGCCTCTCGACCGGACCGATGCGCATGTGGAAGCCGCATTGGGGGCAGACATGCAGGTTCTGCTGCAGGTCGCGATGGAACAGCATCGCGCCGCAATTCGGGCATTTAAACCAGAGATTATCCGGCGCCTCGCGCTTGACCGCCAACGCCCGGATTTTCGGACGGACGAAATTGGTGAGCCAGTTCATCTCTCTACATACCCCCTGCCCGGCGCGCGCCGCGGACGCCTTCCGCCAGGCTGGAAACGAAACCCAGAACGTCTGCGACGAGTGCCGGGCCAGCCTTGCCCGCCTCGTCGAGCCCTTGCGCGATCCGCTCGACGATCGCCGACCCGACGACGGTGGCGTCGGCGTGACGCGCGACCGCGCCGGCCGACTCCGGATCACGGATGCCGAAGCCGACCGCGATCGGCAGCGTCGTCGATGCCTTCAACCGCTCGATTGCCGCCTTGATGTCCTCGATCCGCGCGCGCTTGGTCCCGGTCACGCCCGCGACCGCCACATAATACAGAAAACCACCCGCATCTTCGAGCACTCGCGGCAGCCGCTCCGCGTCGGTCGTGGGTGTGGCCAGCCGGATGACTTCAAGGCCGGCGTTCATCGCCGGTCCGCGCAGTTCGCGGTCGACCTCAGGCGGCAGGTCGACAACGATGACGCCGTCAGCCCCGGCCTTGACCGCGTCCAAGGCAAAGCGCTCGACGCCATAGGAATAGATCGGATTGAAATAGCCCATGAGGATAAGCGGCGTCTCGGGGTCACCGGCGCGGAAGTTGGCTGCCAATTCAAGCACCCGCTTCAGCGTCGTACCGGCATTCAGTGCGCGATAGCCGGCCGCCTGGATCGAGGGTCCGTCGGCCATCGGGTCCGAGAACGGCATGCCGAGCTCGATCAGATCCGCGCCCGCCTTAGGCAGGCCGGCCAGGATCTTGGCGGAGACCGTCAGGTCGGGATCGCCGGCAGTGATGAAGGTGACGAGCCCGGCGCGGCCCTCATTCTTCAAGGCCGCGAAACGCTTGGCGATACGGGTCACAGCGCGACCCCAAGCCGCTCGGCCACGGCGAAGATATCTTTGTCGCCACGGCCGCAAAGGTTCATGAGCAGCAGATGCTCCTTGGGCAGGCCGCTCGCGACCTTGCCTACATGCGCCAGCGCGTGGGACGGCTCGAGCGCCGGGATGATGCCCTCGAGCCTGGTGCAGAGCTGGAAGGCGTCCAGCGCCTCCTGATCGGTGACGCTGACGAAATCGACCCGTCCCTGGTCGTGCAGCCACGAATGCTCCGGCCCGATGCCGGGATAATCGAGGCCCGCGGAAATCGAATGGGCG
>CAZVYC010000299.1:0-5212 GCA_964631425.1 uncultured Rhodospirillales bacterium | reverse complement strand
GAAATGCTGTTCGCTCGGCAGGCCGAGCCAGCGCGCCTGGGCGCCGGTGGCGATGATCAGCGTATCGCCGGTATAGACGGTGCCGGAATCGCCCACGGCGCGGAACGGGCGGCGGCTAAGGTCGACGCTTACGATCAGGTCGTGCCTGAGGTCGACGCCGACATGCTTCGCCTGCGCCTCCATCTGCTCCATCAGCCAGGGCCCCTGGATCGGGTCGGCAAAGCCCGGATAGTTCTCGACCTCGGTGGTGATCATCAGCTGCCCGCCCGGCTGAATGCCGAGGATTTGCGTGGGCGCCAGGTTGGCGCGGGCGGCATAGATGGCGGCAGTATAACCCGCAGGGCCGGAGCCGATGATCAGAACCTTGGTGTGCAGCGAATCAGACATGGCAGGACAAGCTCTTTCGTGATGTTAAGAAATGCCCCTTTTCCCCCGCTATTACAATGTTCGCCTATCAACCATGCATCAATTGCCGCACTGCGGCAGCGACTCGTTGCGTCTCATCCACCGGTGGATAGTGCCATTCCTCAATCACGCCGGTGAACGGACGCGTGGCGCCGCGGGCCCGCATCGCTTCGTGAAAGCGGGTAAACTTCGGTGATCCACCCGCGAGCGTCATGACCGAGACCGGCTTTCCGGTGACCGCGGCTTCGGAGATCATGGATGCGGAATCTTCGGTCGCCAGAATGTGGTCGGCCAGAGCCAGATACGCGAAATAGGGATTGTCGCCCCGGCCATCCCAGATCACGGCGTCCGAGCCCTGGAGCGCGGCGCGGATAATGCTTTCCATCTCCACTCCGGTACGGCGCGAGAACGTGATCATCAGCCCGTACCCTTCCGCCGCCAGCCGGGCGAGGTCCCGGGCGATGCGCTCGGTGACAGGCCTCGGCGTCTGGAACACAGCATTGGCGCCCCCGACCAGCACGGCGATACGCGGCGACGGCAGGTGGGCCAGCGCCGGCCCGAAGGCCTCGGCCGCCTCGGCCAGCCGCGCCGGCGTCACCCGGCCCAGCGCGCCGGCCGTGCTCATGATATTCGGGCCGGAGAGTTGGTCGTGCTCCGGCACCACCACAAGGTTGAAACGGCTGCGATAAAAGCCTGGATCCTGCACATTCACCAGAACGGCGGCTCGCCGGGTCAATCGGCGGATCGCCAGCGCCACCGCCAATGCCGAACGGCCCGACGTGATGACCAGCTTGGGCCAGGGGGGCGCGACCGGGCTCGAATCGGCGGTCAGCGCCCGGCCGCCGGCCCAGCCCAGGAACGGGCTTGCCTGCCGGAACGGGGCGCGCAGATGGATGGTCTTGACCAGCGGGGTCGACGTCAGCGCCTCGGCCAGTCCCAGGGTCTGGCTGATATGGCCCGGGCGTCCGTCGGTCAGGACCCACACCTGGTCGGTCATAAGCGTATGCCGCCTACGCAAAGGCTTGGCTCTCGTTGCACGCCCGCGTAAACATGAGAAATAAAATTATCAAGGACTGCTCGTGCGACGCCTGAAGCTTGACCGAATCGACCGCCAGATTCTCCACAACCTGCAGGAGGATGGCCGAATGACCAACGTCGAGCTGGCAAGGAGGGTGTCGATCTCCGCCCCGCCGTGCCTCAGGCGGGTCCGCAACCTCGAAGAGGCCGGCTTCATCCTGGGCTATCACGCGGAAATTGTGCCCGAAGCCCTGGGCTATGGCGTGACGGTCTTCGCCCAGGTCGGGCTCACCAGCCAGGCCGAGGCCGACTTGCGCGCGTTCGAAGAGGCGGTCAAGGGCTGGCCCGAGGTCCGCGAGTGCTACATGCTTGCCGGCGAGATGGACTTCATCCTGAAGATCGTGGCCGAGGATTGGGACAGCTATAACCGCTTTCTGACGACGCATCTGACGACCGCGGCCAAGGTTGCGCACGTGAAGTCGGCATTGTCGATCCGGTGCTCGAAGAACCTGCCCGGCGTGCCGATTCCGATTCACGATGACGAACCGATCTACGAAGAAGAGGATAGCTGAAGCTCGTTCTGCGCGGCCAGCCTGGCGGCCGTCAGGTCGGCACGGAATGTCGCCTCGGTTTCCGGGCCGATCGCGTTCTGCCGGTTGACATAACTCGGATGATAGGTGGCGATGACCGGGGCCGGGCTCAGCCGGCTGGCCAGGATCCGGCCGCGCAGCGCGGTGATTCCGTTCAGGCCGGTCAATGCCCACAGCGGCGTGCGGCCCAGCGCCACCACAATGCGCGGCCGGGTGCGCTGCAACGCTTCGCCCAGCGCGTTCAGCTCGTCGGCATAGCAGGCGCGGCAGAACTCGGCGCCGAGCTTGCCCAGGCTCTCGTCGATCGGGTCGTTTTCGGCCAGCGCCTTGCGCCGTGACGCAAAGAAATGGCCGACCTTGTTGTCGGGCGGCCGGTAACGGAACACGTTGGCGATCAGGCAATCCTCGCGCGCAATGCCGGTTGCTGCCAGTGCCCGGTCCAGCAACTGGCCCGCGCGGCCGACGAATGGCCGCCCCAGCCTGATCTCGTCCGCGCCCGGCGCCTCTCCGACCAGCGCGATCAGCGGCGCCGCGCCGTCTTTGGGGTACTGATAGTCGGCAAAGGGGAGGGGAGTGGGCATGGTCACCATATTACTGGCACGCCATAGGGCGCGAAGGCGCGGTCGGGCGTTGCGATTGTCAGGCCTTCAATCTCTGCCTGCGCTATCAGCATCCTGTCGAACGGGTCCTTGTGAAGGATGGGCAAGTCACCTGCCCGCATAGCGTGAAGAAGCCGGATTTCGACGAGCGATAGACTGTAAGCCGGGATGCGCGCTGGAATGTAGACTTCCGGTCGGCTTGGAAGCTCGATCTGCCCGAGTTGGTATTTGATCGCGATTTCCCAGGCGGAGCTGACGCTGAGATAGATCCGATTGCGCTTATCTTCCCAGATCTGGCGTATTCTTGGCGTGAGACGGGGTGAGTTGTTGGTGAGCCACAGGAACGTGCAGGTGTCGAGCAGGATGTCCAATCAGCAACCTGTGAATTCGTCAGGCAGCGGATCGAAGAAACTGTCGTGAATGATGACTTTTCCCTCATCCAATCCTATCGGGCGTTTGCCTTCCAAACTCGGCTCGACCGGCACCAGACGCACCGCCGGCTTGCCGTCACGGGCAATAACGACTTCTTCACCAGCGCAGGCGCGCTCGACCAGCTTGGACAGCTGGGTCTTCGCCTCATGCATGTTGACGACGGCGGCAGTCATGGCCGATTCCTTAGCTAAGCTCTCTAGCTAAGATAGGGCTCCTCGTGGGCCAACACCAGCCTTACCGGAACTCCACCTTCAGGATCTCGTACGCCTTCGATCCGCCCGGTGTGGTTACCTCGATATTGTCGCCGACCGACTTGCCGATCAGCGCGCGGGCCAAGGGCGAGGTGATCGACAGCAGGCCGGCATTGATGTCCGCCTCGAACTCGCCGACCAGCTGATAGGTGGCCTCCTCGTCGGTATCCTCGTCGACCAGCGTCACGGTCGCGCCGAACTTCACCGTGCTGCCGCTCAGCTTGGTCGGGTCGATCACCTCGGCGCGGCTGATGCGGTCCTCGATCTCCCCGATCTGGCCTTCGATGAAGCTCTGGCGCTCGCGCGCGGCATGATACTCGGCGTTTTCGGAAAGGTCGCCATGGTCGCGCGCCTCCGCGATCGCACGGATCACCGCCGGCCGCTCCGAGCCCTTCAAATGCTTCAGTTCCTCCTGAAGCCGCTGGAATCCCGCCGCAGTCATCGGAACCTTATCCATCATCGTCAACCATCCAATTCCTTATTTCCAAACGCCCCCCTTTTCAGGGGCGCGTTGGCAGTCCAGCGCGGAAACTAATATGACCCGCTGAGGTAGGATTGCAGCGGGGCCACTTCAAGATAACCCTCCCGGAGGGCCTCAATAGCAGCGACCGCGGCCCGCGCGCCCGCGACCGTCGTATAATAGGGGATGCTATTGGTGAGCGCCGTGCGACGCAAGCTGAAGCTGTCGGCGATCGCCTGCGACCCTTCCGTCGTATTTATCACTAATTGTATTTCTCCGTCGATCATCGCGTCGACGATGTGTGGCTGGCCTTCCAGCACCTTGTTGATGCGCTCGGCGGCGATCCCGGCGGCATTGAAGTGGGCTTGTGTGTGAGTCGTGGCAACAATCTGGAAACCAAGCGCGATCAGCTTTTGCGCGATCGGCACCAGCAGCGGCTTGTCGCGGTCCTTGACCGAAATGAACACGCGGCCGCTCTGCGGCAGCTCAACGCCCGCCCCCAGCTGGGACTTGGCGAAGGCGAGCGCGAAGTCGGCGTCCAGGCCCATGACCTCGCCGGTCGATTTCATCTCCGGCCCCAGGATCACGTCCACGCCGGGGAAGCGGTTGAACGGGAACACCGCCTCCTTGACCGCCGTATGCGCCATCTTGCTGCCGGACAGCGCGAAGTCGGCCAGCCGCTCGCCGATCATCAGCCGGGCGGCGATCTTGGCGATCGGAACGCCGGTCGCCTTGGCGACGAACGGCACGGTGCGCGAGGCGCGCGGATTGACCTCCAGGATATAGATTTCCGGGTGGTCGTTCTCCTGCTTGACCGCGAACTGGACGTTCATCAGCCCGACGACCCCCAGTGCCCGCGCCAGCGCCTCGGCCTGGCGGCCCAGCCCGGCAATCGTCTCAGGCGGCAGCGAATAGGGCGGCAGCGCGCAGGCGCTGTCGCCGGAATGGATACCGGCCTCCTCGATATGCTCCATGATGCCGGCGACATAGACCGTCTCGCGATCGGCCAGCACGTCGACATCGACCTCGATCGCATCCTGGAGATAGCGGTCGATCAGCACGGGATTCGTCCCGGACACCTTGACCGCCTGGCCGATATACCGCGACAGTCCGGCATGGTCGTGGACGATCTCCATCGCCCTGCCGCCCAGCACGTAGGAGGGGCGGATGACGACCGGGAAACCCACGCGCTGCGCCACCTCGGCTGCCTCCTCGCGCGAACGGGCGAGGCCGTTGGGCGGCTGCTTCAGGCCGAGCGAGATCAGCAGCTGCTGGAAGCGCTCACGGTCCTCAGCCAGGTCGATCGCGTCCGGCGACGTGCCGAGGATCGGGATTCCGGCGTCGAGCAGCCCCTGCGCGAGCTTCAGCGGCGTCTGTCCCCCCAGCTGCACGATGGCGCCGAGCAGCGTGCCCCGGCTCTGCTCGACCCGCGCGATCTCGATCACGTCCTCGGCGGTC
>CAZVYC010000298.1:0-5269 GCA_964631425.1 uncultured Rhodospirillales bacterium | reverse complement strand
ACGCGCTGATGTCGACGGTCAACCCCGGCGACGAGGTGATCGTGCCGGCGCCCTACTGGGTGTCCTATCCGGACATGACCATCCTGGCCGAAGGGACCCCTGTCTTCGTGACCTGCCCTGAGGAAAAGCGCTTCAAGCTGCAGCCCGAAGACCTGGAGCGCGCGATCACGCCCCGCACCAAGTGGCTGATCCTGAACTCGCCGTCAAACCCGACCGGTGCCGCTTACTCGCGGGCCGAGCTCAAGGCGCTTGCCGAGGTGCTGCTCAGGCATCCGCAGGTCCACGTGCTGAACGACGACATGTACGAGCATCTCGTCTATGAAGGATTCGCGTTCTCGACCATCGCCCAGGTGGAGCCCGGCCTCTATGACCGGACGCTCACGGTCAACGGGGTGTCGAAGGCCTATGCCATGACCGGCTGGCGGATCGGCTACGCCGGCGGTCCGGCCCCGCTGATCAAGGCGATCGCCAAGATCCAGAGCCAATCCACCACGAATCCCTCCTCCGTTAGCCAGGCGGCGGCGGTGGCTGCGCTGAATGGCCCGCAGGATTTCATTCCTGAGCGCGCGGCGGTGTTCCAGCAGCGCCGCGACCTGGTCGTTTCCATGCTGAACCAGGCGAACGGACTGACCTGCCACCGGCCGGAAGGCGCATTCTACGTCTTCCCCTCCTGCGCCGGCACGATCGGCCGCAAGACCCCGGACGGCAAGGTCATTGCCAGCGACGAGGATTTCGCCCTCTACCTGTTGATGCAGGCCGGCGTGTCTGTCGTGTTCGGCGCGGCCTTTGGCCTGTCGCCGTTCTTCCGCATCTCCTACGCGACCTCGACGACATTGCTGGAGGAAGCCTGCCAGCGAATCCAGCGGGCCTGCGGCGCGCTCGCCTGACTTTTGGCTTTTGCGTTCGCGGTCCGCCCGTGTAACGTCCGGCGGCAAAGGGTTACCACAGAAGATACAGGACACATGAAGAACGGCAGGGGGATGGCCTTCTGGGCGGTCGTCTGGGGCGGGTTGGCGCTGTCGTCGCCGATCCTGGCCGATGATGCTCCGATGGACGGCGGACCGGCGAACATGCCCTCCCGCGAACATGATCTCCTGGGTATCCTCGAGGACGCGCAGAAGCAGTTCGCTGCCAGCCGCTCCGGGTCTGCGCAGGATGCGCGGGTGGCGATGCAGATCCACGTCATTTCCTTCATGCGGCAGAGCCAGGCGGCGCAGGACTGGGTCGGGACGGTCAAGAGCCGCGGCATCACTCCGGACGGCAATGCCTGGATCTCGATCGCTATCGGCAGTGGCGCCACCGTATCGACCTGGCAGAACGAGCGCGACGATCTGAACTGGGCAACGATATTCCGGCCGCCTTCGCCACTCTTCGCGGCAGCGAAGGCGGCGCAGATCGGCCAGCAGGTCCGCTTCAGCGGCACGATTCTCAAGTCCGTCCTGGCCTCGGACGATGAGATGGTCGATCGGCCGCAATTCATCGCGCGTTTCTCGGCGCTCAAGATCGGCCAGTAGGACGCGGCGGCGCGTGCCTGTCGGCTTAGTTTACAGTTGACTGGGTCGAACCCGACGGTCGGCTGTATATATCCGCCAAATCAAAGACCTATTATGTTGGCACGCATCGGAGTGCCAACCGGATATTCGAGGTCACTCATGATGGCAATCACCCAGAAAAGCGCGCGTCTCAAGGTGCGGAAAGCCTGATCTATCTTGGCAGCGCGGCATCGGCCCCGGAACCGTCCTCGATGGCGGTCATCGGCGTCGGCCTGCTCGGTCTGTGGATCGCACGGCGCCGCAAGCTCATCTAGCCGTCGTTCTCTTCCGTGATCTCAGGCGCCGGGTACGCTTTGCGTCTGCCGCCTTTGTTTTGCTTGCCAAATCCTCGCCGCTCCTGCACCCAGACGGGAGAGAAAGAACGCGGGTGAGGAGAGAATGGGGTTGCGGCTGGCGCTGCTGGGATTAGCCTTTTGCCTGGCGCTGAGCGGACCGGCCGGGGCCCAGACACAGGTCGACGCGGTGCTGGCGCTGACGGTCGATGTCTCGCTCAGCATGGCGGAGGACGAGACCAAGCTTCAGCGTAACGGCTATGTCGCCGCTTTCCGCGACAAGCGCATTGTCGAGGCGATCCATTCCGGCAAGCTCGGCCGCATCGCCGTCACCTACATCGAGTGGTCGAGCACGACCGACCAGCGCGTGCTGGTCGATTGGCGGGTGATCTCCGACGCCGACTCGGCAACTGCCTTCGCAAACGAGCTCGACAAGGCGCCCCTCAAGTCCGGCACCACCACCTCGATCAGCGCGGGGATCGATTTCGCCGTGCGCCGCATGCGCGAAAGCCCGTTCACGAGCGACCGCCGGATCATCGACGTATCGGGCGACGGCTACAGCGATTACGGAAGGCCGATCCAAGCTGCGCGGGACGCGGCGGTTGCCGCCGGCATCACCATCAACGGGCTTCCGGTCATGAATCCCCGGCCAGCCTGGCGCGAGCAGGCGCCGCCCGACCTCGATCATTATTACGCCGACAATGTCATCGGCGGGCCGGGGTCGTTCTACCTCGTGATCCGGGACATGAAGGATTTCGACGACGCCGTGATGCGCAAGCTCATTCTGGAGATCGTCGATCGCGGAGCAAAAGGTCGGGTGCGCGGATAAAACCCTGCCAGCGAAAAACGCCCGGCTTTAATCGGCCCCGCACCCGGTTTATTTGCGGGTGCCCGGCCGCCTAGTTGACGGTTTCGGGTCGTTTATCGCTATCCGCTGTGGCTGATCGCGACCAGTCGCCGTGCGAAGCGACGTCTCGCGCGAACAGCCGCCAATTGGCGGCCATTTCCATGTAGCTGTTCCTAAGCAAAGGATCGAGGCATCGGGTTGCGTGCTCGTCCCACTCCTGCGCCTTAGCCAAGCACTCCATTTCGCTCAGAGCCATTGTGACCTCGTGGAGTTCGCAGGTTTCGTCCTGACAGTGGCCAACGCTACAAGCGCCATTGGGGTTTGAATGTTCCAGATCTACCCAGGAAATATTTAAGCAGACCGCTGAAAAAGTCGGAGCGAGCGCGCGACGCCTAACAACCGAATCCCGGAGGGGGCAGTTCTTGAATCGGAACAGGATCAACGCAAGCACGTTAACACATCAGCGCCGGGTTTTTACATGCAATCTGCGAACTACTACCGAGAACAAGCGAGGCGGACGCGTAGGCTACGAGACTTCGTGAGCGGCCGCGAACTGGTAGATTTATTCGACAGGGTTGCCAGGGATTACGACGAAATCGCGGCGGACCTGGAGAACGGCGCCATCCATATTCTTTTCCCCGACCGGATGCCGCAGGCAGCTCATCTCGAGTGATTTGGGTGGCCCTGCGTTTGCCGCAGGGAAAGTCAGGCTGTCCAGCCGAATCCCTCCCGAAGCCAATTGGCGAAAAGAAAAATGGCCGCTAATCCGTCGGATTAGCGGCCAAGTTGAACAGGGAGGCTTCACGTCTGGGAGACGTTGGGTCAAGGACCCATTCCCGGACCGGGGGAGGTCACGGGAAGAAGTGAAGCTGCAATGCAGCAACGAGGAAGTAATTGGACCTTCCTGGCCCGGCTTTCCAGCGATCACTCCCGGATGCTGCGTTGCAAATCTCTCATGCCTGCCAGGGTGGCATGCATAAATATCAGAACGTAGACTGACCGACCTTCTTAATCAGGTAGTCGCGCAGCACCGCGATACGCTTCGAATGCCGCAGTTCCTCCGCATAAACGAAGAACGACTCGACCTCCGGTCCCTCCAGGTCGGGCAGGACCCGCTCGATGTTCGGCTGGTCGGCGACCACGAAATCGGGCAGGGCGGCGATGCCGAGACCGCCCGTCACCGCCTGAAAGATGCCAAACATGTTGTTGATCAGCAGAACCTTCGATGATTCGAAGCTGATCCCGGCGACCTCCAGCAGCCAGTTGGCGCTGCTGAACGGCAGGCTCATGTTGGGCGGAAAGCCGATGACCTGATGCTCATGCAGCTGGGCCAGCGTTTCGGGCCGGCCATGGCGCTCCAGGTACTCGCGGGAGGCATAGATCTTGACCCGGATGGTCGCGAGGTGCCGCTGGATCAAGTCCGGCTGCCGCGGTGGCATCATCCGGATGGCAACATCGGCCTCGCGCATCGCGAGATCCAGTTCGCGGTCGTCGATCAGCAAGGTCAGCTGGATATCCGGATACAGTTCCAGGAACTCGCCCAACCGGGGTGTCAGCCACTTCACGCCGAAGGCGAAGGTGGTGGTGACCTTGAGCGGCCCGCGCGGGCGGAGCTTGCTTTCCGTCAGCATCGCCTCGGTCATCGCCAGCTTGGCGAAGACGTCGCGCGCAGTCGAGTGCAGCACCTCGCCCTGCTCCGTCAGGATAAGGCCGCGCGCGTGACGGTGGAATAACGTCACCTTGAGGCTTTCCTCAAGCGCGCTGATCTGCCGGCTGATGGCCGACTGGCTGAGATTCAGCGCCTCCCCGGCATGAGTGAAGCTGCCCGCTTCGGCGACCGCGTAAAAAATTCTGAGCTTGTCCCAATCCATCCCTGTGTCCTGTCCAAGTGGGCGCGCCCGACATGCGCGGGGCGCCGTTCATCGGCCGCGGACAGTCGCGGCCCGATACCGTTTACTCCGCCGCCTCGGCCTCCTTCACAAAGGCCGCCGCCGCGCCGCCATGCTCGTGCTGGGCCAGGAACCGGTCCGCCTCCAGCGCCGCCATACAGCCCATCCCGGCCGCGGTGATCGCCTGCCGGAACACCTTGTCCTTGACGTCCCCCGCCGCGAACACGCCGGGCCGGCTGGTCTCGGTCGAGTCGGGCGCTGTCAGGATATAGCCTTCCGCGTCCATGTCGATCTGGCCCTTGAACAGGCTCGTCGCCGGATCATGGCCGATCGCGACGAAGAACCCGTGAACCGGCAGGTCGCGGTGCGCGCCTGTCCTGACGTCGCGCAAGCGGACGCCGGTAACCGACTTGTGGCCGCCCTCGTCAGTGCCCAGCACCTCGGCGATCTCGTGGTTCCACGCGATCTCGACCTTGGGGTTGCTGAACAGCCGGTCCTGGAGGATGCGCTCGGCGCGCAGCGTGTCCCGGCGATGGACGAGCGTGACCTTGGTGGCGAAATTGGTCAGGAACAGCGCCTCCTCGACCGCGGTGTTGCCGCCGCCGACGATCGCAACCTCCGTGCCGCGATAGAAGAAGCCGTCGCAGGTCGCGCAAGCGGACACGCCATAACCCTGGAAATGCTGTTCGCTCGGCAGGCCCAGCCAGC
>CAZVYC010000297.1:0-5286 GCA_964631425.1 uncultured Rhodospirillales bacterium | reverse complement strand
CGCTTGGGCGCGGCGCGAGACCCATAGCCGTTAAATAAGTATATTTCTCTTGCCCAGCATCGCTCCCACCCGAGGTCTCCGCGAAGGCGGAACCAGCCCCTCACCCTTCCATTGCTTCGCAACAGGCCCCTCCTTCTGCCCGCTGGGGCGAGGGGGTTCCCCTTCTACTCAGACCGGCATGGGCAGCAGCAGCGATGCCGTCAAGCCGGGGTGATTGTCGGCGAGCGCGACGCTGCCTCCATGGAGCCTGGCTGCGGACGCGACGACGCTGAGACCCAGCCCGACCCCGACCTTGCCACGGCTGGAATCACCCCGATAGAAGCGCTCGGTCACCCGGCTTTTTTCGCTGTCCGGAATGCCGGGACCATTGTCGGTGACGGCGATTTCGACGTCGCCATCCGGGCGCTGGGAGAGGCGCACGGCAACCGTGCCCTCGAGCGGCGCATACTTGATTGCGTTGTCGACGAGATTGCCGACTGCTTGGGCGAGCAGGAACGGGTCGCCATTCGCGGTGAGCCCATCGTGCGCATCGACTGTCAGCGTGATGGATTTTGCCTCGGCGGCAGGGCGATAGAGGTCGATGACCTCTGCGACCATCTCCGATAGATCCACCTTTCGGAACCCCGAACGCCGAACGCCAGAGTCGATTTCTGCGAGGCGTAGAAGGGCGTTCGACATGCCGATCAGCCGATCGATATCGTCGACCGTTCCCTCGATTTCCGCGAAGACTTTCTCGGCCGGCGGCCGGCGGCGGAGCAGATCCTCCAGTCGCGCGCGCGCCTCCGCAAGAGGCGTTCTGAGGTCATGGGCCACCGTGTTGGAAATATTCCGTACGCCCTCGATCAGAGTCTGGATCTGATCCAGCATCCGATTGATGATGCGCGCGAGGTGATCGAACTCGTCCGCCGATCCGCGCTCCGGCACGCGCTGCGCCAGATCGCCGTGAACGATAGCCGCCGATGTACTGCTGATGGTCTCGACGCGCGCCAGCAGGGCACGCCGCGTCAAAGATCCCCCGAGCGCGGCAATCACCAGCGCGGCGCCGGTCGCCCAGGCCAGCCCGTTCAGAATCAAAGCCCGGACCTTCACCCGTTCCTCGACGTCGCGGCCTACCAGCAGTCGAAAGCCGCCGGGCAGAGCGACGTTCAGCACCCGTGTGGCATGCGTCTGGCCTTGATGCAGCATCTCGGTTTGATACCATCCGGTCGCGGAGCCGATCTCGGGCGGCCAAGCCGTCAGATTGCCGGCCACCGGTTGGCCGAACGGATTGACGAGCAGATAGATGGCGTTCTTGTCCCCATTCGTTCCGGCCCGATCGCGAATGGTTTCGATGGCGCCCGGCAATCCGAAATCGCGCAACCTGTCGCCGATCGCCTGCGTGTCGGCGATGATCACGGCGTCCGTTTCCCGGTCGAGATAGGCCGCCGTCCGCCACCACAGAAGCCCGACCAGCAACAATGACGATGCAATGAAAAGCGCCGCATACCCGAGCGCAAGGCGCACCGAGGTCGATCGGAGCAGCCTAGTCATCCACGCTCAGTCTATAGCCGGCTCCCCGTACGGTCTTCAGCAGCGGTCGCTCGAATCCGGCGTCGATTTTATGACGGAGATTGCTGATATGCGTGTCGATGACGTTCGTCTGCGGGTCGAAATGATAGTCCCAGACGTTCTCCAGCAGCATCGTGCGCGTCACGACGTGTCCCGCGTGCCGCATCAGGAATTCGAGAAGCTTGAACTCGCGCGGCTGGAGCTGGATCGGCTTGCCGCCGCGCATCACCTTGCGCGACAGCAGATCCATCTTGAGATCGTCCACCGCGAGCGTGGTCTGGGTTTCGACGGCCTGCGATCTTCGGACGAGCGCGTCGAGCCGCGCCGCCAATTCGCCGTAAGCAAACGGCTTGGTGAGGTAATCGTCGCCACCGGCGCGCAGCCCCTCGATCCGCTCATGCACGTCGGCGAGCGCGCTCAAAATCAATACCGGCGTCGTGTTCCCGGTTCTGCGTAGAGCCTCGATGATGCCCAGCCCGTCGATGCCACCGGGAAGCATCCGATCGAGGACGATTGCGTCGTATCGTCCCGTGCTCGCCAGGAACAGGCCGTCGCGCCCATTGTCGGCGCAGTCGACAACGTGTCCGTCCTCTTGGAGTCCCTTGCGGACGAACCCCGCGACACGATCGCTGTCTTCGACAAGCAGTACCTTCATCTTGCTCTCTTGGCCGGAGGGAGAACGCCCTCCGGCCAAACCCAGGCTAAGCGGCAAGGTGGAGCGCCAAATAATAGGTGTTGCCGTCGCGCATAACCAAAAGAGGCACGGCTTCCTTTTTTTCCCGTTCGGCGGCGTGGATGCGCGAAGCCGCCTCCGACGGGCTGGCCACCGGGTCATTCCCCACTTTCTCGATCACGTCGCCCGGCTGGAGGCCGCTTTGATCGGCGCGGCTGTCGGGCGTGACGGCCTCGACGACGACGCCCTTCGCGCTGTCATCGAGACCAAGCTCCGACCGTGTCGCATCGGACAAGGGTGCCAGCGAAAGGCCCACGGGATTTTTGGAATTCTCCTCGTCCGCTGCAGCCATCTTATCCGACGGCTGCGATCCGATCTTCACGTCCACCGAGCGTTCATGCCCGTCGCGCCAAACGGTGAGTGTCGTCGTGGTGTCCTTCGGAACATTGGCAACCATCATTGCCAACTCCCGGGCGCCTTTCACTGGCTTGCCGTCGACTGCTGTTATGACATCGCCCTGATGCAAATCCGCCTTCGCTGCCGGAGAATCGGGCTCGATCTGGTCGACAAGGACGCCGTCATGATTTGGGCGATCCATCGCCTTCGCCAGTGCCGGCGTGATCGGCTGCATCGCAATGCCAAGCCAGCCCCGCTCCACAGTCCCGTGCTCGCGCAGCTGCGCCACGATCTTGGAGGCAAGATTGGATGGAATTGCGAACCCGATCCCGACGCTGCCGCCGGTCGGCGAATAAATTGCCGTGTCGATTCCAATGACGTGTCCCGACTGATCGAAAAGCGGCCCGCCGGAATTGCCAGGGTTGATCGGCGCGTCGATCTGGAGGAAGTCGTCGTACGGACCTTCGTTGATATTGCGGCCATGTGCCGACACGATGCCTGCCGTCACGGTGCCACCCAGCCCGAACGGATTGCCGACAGCGATCACCCAGTCGCCCTCGCGGGCCTTATCCGAGTCACCGAAGCTGACGTAAGGCAGCGGCTTGGGCGCGTCGATCTTGAGCAATGCCAGGTCGGTTTTGGCGTCACGGCCTTTGACCGTAGCGGGATAGACGTCGCCATTGGTCAAGGTGACGGTCACCTTGGTGGCGCCATCGACCACATGGTTGTTGGTCACGATGTAGCCTGCGGGGTCGATGATGAATCCCGAGCCAAGCGCGTGCCGTGATTCAGGACGAGCGTTTCGACCAAAATTCCGGAACAATTCGCCGAATGGAGAACCCGGTGGAAAGTTGGGCATCTGCTGCATCTCGGCGCGCTGGACCATCTCGGTGGTCGCGATGTTCACGACTGCCGGTTTCACCTTGGCCACCAAATCCGCGAATCCCGGCACTGAGCTGGTTGCGGACGATTCCGGAGTGGAAGCCGCCGGCTCGGCTGCGCTGGATTGCGAGTGCAGTGTGGCGACGGTGCCGCCCGCAAGGATTGTGGTTGCAAGCAAGGCGGCTATGAGCGTGCGCGGCGTGCGCCGGCGCTTTGGCTCATTGATTTGGTTCATGACGTATCTCTCTTGGTGATGTGGAACGATGGATCGTCGTCCAATACAAACCGAAGATGGGTCACGGCACCTCGGCAAAAGGTCGGCTGAAGATTAAAAATCGTTGAGAGTTGCGGCTGATCTGAACCAAACGACCGAACACGCGGCGAAGCGAATACGCGCCGGTTGCGCTTTTCGCCAGGAAGCCCAATTCGTTGGCGTGGGTTACCGGCCACAGTCGTATTTTCTCGGTTGCAGTAGGAGGATGTCATGAAGCGGGGGATCGCTTGCGCTTTGGCGGCAGGGATTCTGCCGCTCCTGGGCGTCGCTGCTTCGGCCCAGCCGGTGTCGCAGCCGGGCTTCCCGAAAGAAGATCTCGCCGCCTTTCGCGGCAACCTCGACTCGCTGGCCCACGCGGTACGAGCGATCGAACGGATGACCGGAGGCCGGGTCGCCGAGATTCGCTTCACGAATGCGGACGGCAAGCCGGGCTATCATGCCGTGGTCGCCAAGGGAGGACGGGCTCTCTTCATGCTGCTCAGGGAAAAATCCGGGAACTTGTCTCCGGCACTCTATAAGAGCTGGCCGGCCTGGATGTTGCAGTGGCGCGGGCAGATCAATATCCGCTTCGTCGAAAGCGCGAAAATATCATTGCCGAAGGCCATCATTATCGCTGAGGCGACGGACGACAACCAGCCAGCCGTCGCGGCTGGTATCGCCCGGAACGCAGCCAACCCGGACAGCGACGTGCATGCCTACAATGTCCTCATCGACCACTATGGCACCGTGCAGCGCGTTGCCGTCGACGTCATGACCGCCAACATAGTCGCCGCCCCGGGCGTTCTTGCCGACTGGCCGTAATTTGGTTGCGCCCGTTCGGCTGCGTCAGATTGGCGTGGTGGGCAAGATCGCTGTCCAACCTCAATTATTTTCGGCGAGCTTGCGGCGACACGTTGCCGCCCAAGTCTCGTTTCTACTGGCGCGCGCTCGGCACGGCCGTACGACATTGAGCCGTGGTGGGCCGCAGGACATGTCCGCGAGGCATAAAGCGGCCGGGGACCGGCAGTAGAAGTGGTCCCGGATTGCCGGTCCGCCTGCGAGGCGGCGCCCGGCTCGAGAGTACGTTTCGTGTTCGTATCATTCTTCCCACGTCCAAAACTGTTCTTCTGGTCGGCCATCCTCTGGACCGCCCTGGCCGTAATATTCTGGTATCACGGCGGCCGCGATTTGGGCGCCAGATTCGGGCTGGCGGGTCCGGCATCAGGCGCGCGGCCGATCCTCGGGGTAGCGATATTCTGGTCCAAGCCGTTCCTGTGGTTCTACATGTACTATAGCGTGGCCGTGGGCTTGTTCGCCGCCTTCTGGCGGCTGGTTGACCCGCATCCCTGGTGGCGCTGGTCGATCCTGGGATCGGCGTTGATCCTCTTCGTTACCTATATCCAGGTCGAAGTCAGCGTCGCCATTAATACTTGGTACGGCCCATTCTATAACCTGGTGCAGGCTGCGCTCAGTCACAGCGCGACTGTCACGCTCGCAGGATTTTATCACCAGTTGCTGACATTTTATTAGGCGC
>CAZVYC010000296.1:0-5301 GCA_964631425.1 uncultured Rhodospirillales bacterium | reverse complement strand
ATCCCGCCCCACTTATCACTGCCATTCTCCTCCTCATTATTGCCGGACTCGGCGGTCTGCTAAGCTACCGCTATTACACCAACCATGCCAGAACAGCCCTCGCCTCAAATTCGGTAAACGGAACTCCTCTTTCCACCGCAACGCCGCATGTGAGCTACGCAGCGAAGACGCCTGGGCAGTACTGTGATACCGGCAATGGACAATGGGGATTGGGCGAGCGATATGTGAAAACAGTGAACAAGAAAAAAATCGAAGTTATTGATAAGTACACGACGCTTCAATGCCAGACCAGCGGCACCCTGCTCACACGCACAGGAGATTATGGCTATTATAGCGAGTTATTCTTCGATAGTGCCAACTCATACTCATTTCTCTCTCAGCATTACACTGCCCAGGTCGATGCAACAATCACAGCAGGAGACGCCCAGGCAGACATAACCATGGATGTTCATATCCATAACAATGGGTATGGGAGATACAATTTCGATGTCAATACGTTGGGCCGCTGGGAAGCTACAACGGGAAGTACTATCGATGGCAGGTCCATTAATCGTCTAGCCATTGGGTTTCTTCCCAAAGGTGCGAGAATGTATACTCTGAAAGTCGAAGTAAATGGTCCAGTTATGACATTCTGGATCAACGGCACCCAGGTTACAACCGTAACCGACACCACCTATGCCGATAATAGCGCCATTGGTTTTGGGATAAGCGACTGGTCAGCCAAAAGCCCTATCAGCGCGCTTTTCTCCAATTTCCAGTACGAAGAGTTGTCTCCCAGCATGCTTGCCACACCAGCAGTCGTCGCCACGGCAACCGCTCAGGTCCAGGCCAACATACAACAAGCCTATAAGGCTCGTGTGCCCGGCTACAATTGTGATAAAGGCGCGGGCCAGTGGCAGCCACCGGCAGACCTGGATTGGGATAAAGCCAATCTCCATTGCCTCCCCACTGGTATGCAATTAACCGAACCAGGAACAACAGACATCATGGGAGAAGAAGATTTCTACTGGCTCAACGGCCATTTCCCACAAAATTATAAGGTCTCAGCCCAGATCGATGTGAGTGGGGCAAACACCAGGTGTGCAGGTCTTGGCACGCGAACAAACGCCAATAGCGAAAGTTATGGCAGTTATGCCTTCATTATTTGTCCTGATGGTTCCTGGGAGATCGCTCTTGTAACCAGCAAATTTCAAACACTCGCCCATGGTTGGATCAATGCGCAAAGTACGTATACAATCACAGCACAGGCAAATGGTTCAGCGCAAAGTTTGTATATCAATGGGCAGTTGATCAAAACAGTTAAAGATTCGCATCTCAAGAGCACTGACCATCTTATCCTCTATGCGGGGTGTTATACGGGGAGCCAATCTGCCACTGCGATCTTCAGCAACTTCGTCTTTACACCCCTGCCATACTAAAGAGGAAGACAAACGCACATGGAAAGAGGAGAATGCCTGTGGACGATCAGCAGCGGTCGGAGAACGCGTGGGCGGGCGCGGAGGCGCGCTACCAACCTGGACAGGAGGTGCGGGGAACTGTCACGCGCGTCGCCCAGTTTGGTGTCTTTGCGCAGGTTGAGCCCGGCATCGAGGGGATTGTCTATGCCTTCGAGCTGGGCCAGGGACCATCCGCGCTCGTGGGCTTCGCGCCGGGCCAGGAGATGCATCTGTATGTCAAAAGCATCGACGCGGGTAGAAAACGCCTGGAGTTGAGTCTGGAGAAGCAGCCGATGCCGGGCCTGATAGCCGAGCGTGAGCTGCCGCCCACAGCGCGTCGCCAACCCTTGCCCGGCGAACTCCCCTTGCCCAAACCGCAATTTCCCCCGGAGACATCGGGCAGACAGAGCGAGCTGGCCTGCCCCACCTGCCAGCGCGCGGTTCAAGCCTCCTGGAAATACTGCGTCTACTGCGGGGGATCGCTGCGGCGCCACTGCCCCGCCTGCGGCGCCGCGCAGCCCGACCTGCCCGACGCGCGCTACTGCTATGAGTGTGGCCAGCGGGTGTAAACGTGGCATTTGTGAAACAGATCACAGTCGCTTTTGCGAGCTATGCTACAATAACAGCAAAAGACAGATCCATCCTAGCATTGAAAAAATGAAAGGAATCGGCCAATGGCACAGGCCCTGCCACGTTATTGTCCACGCTGTGGCACGCCGACTCGCGAGGGTATGCGCCTCTGCGCAACCTGTGGTCTCTCGGTTGATGCCATGCGAAATCTTTCGGACAATAGAGTATCTCAACCAGGCGCGCCCGGCAATGCCGCTCCCCAGGGGACCGTGCCAGAGCCGGCGCGCATCGTACCAACGCCCAGATACGCGGAGCCATCCGACCAGCAGTATCGTTCGCCCATCCCGCCTATGGCGCAGGATCATCTGCCAGCATGGGGGACGCCAGCGGAACCTCCGCGCGCGCCCTATCCATCGCCCTCGTCCCCGCCTCAACCGGGACCAGAGGATTGGGACGCCTTCGAAACGCTGCCAAATGGCCCGAATGGCCAATCATGGTCGGCGCAGGCTGAGCCGTATCTCTCTGCTCCGCGCTCGCCCGCGCCCAATGCGTGGGGCACTGCCGGCGACGCGCCAGATAACCCGGCCTTCCAACCTGCGTGGGGAGCGCAGGCAGAAACCATGCAGCCTCCCGCGCCAACGCCAGCTCCACAGCCAAAGGGTCGGCGGCGTCTGGGTATCGTGCTTGTTTTACTGGTCATCTTGCTGGCTCTCGGCGGAGGAGGATACCTGGCCATTTCGGTTCTGGGACTCCACGTACCGGGCATAGGCAGCACGCAGTCGACGATCAAAACCACCAGTTTAAATACGGCCATTACGTACGCGGGCGTCGATATTACCCTGCTCAATATGCAGCAGGCGCAGAATTTTCTGGACGACCCAAACACAGCCAGCGATGGGATGCTCCGCCTGAATCTGCAGGAACAGAACAAAACGGGGTCCACGGTCGCCTGGGACTATAACCAGAGCGCGCGCTTAATCGTCCAGGGCAAGCCACCCATAGCGCCGGTTTATGTGAAGGCGAAAGGTAGTATCGCGCCCGGAGCCACGCAGACGAGCGTGCTCGACTTTGCCATCGCGAATGGCGGAAATCTGAGCACCGCGGTCTTCCAGCTTGGCGCCGCCAACGAGGCCCAGATGCAGATTCCCCTGAACGCGCAGGCCAATCTCAGTCAGTTTCAGCCGAGAACGACCCAACAGAATGGAACCATGGTCTACTTTGGCCTCAACTGGACGCTGACCAGCTCGACCACGAGCCTGAGCATTCCGGGGCAGCAGGCGGCCAGAGGCATGGAATACCTGACGCTGAACCTGAAGATCGATAATCCGCTCTCTCAGGAGGCAATTAGCGGCTCTCCTTTCGACTATCTCAGAGTGAAGGCCGGCGGGAAGACCGCGACTCCCATCAGCACAACCCTGCCCGTCTCCTTCGCGTCTAATCAAATGGGCAAAACGGGCACCGCGACCTTTCTCATCCCCCAAAACAGCACGTCGTGTACGTTGATCCTGTTGTCACAAGATCCAGGAGGAAGTGGGCAGGCTACCACGAACTTCCAGGTCAAGTAAATCTGTCAACAATACCGTTGCCCAGGGGGCACGGGCTATGTATACTACAGGCTGAGGCAAACAGATGCAGGTAATGACCTTGCCGGGCACAGTTGTCTCAGCCTGTATGCCTGTCTGTTCTGATCAAACTAGCTGTAAAGGAGTACGAACGTGGCCCAGAACCCAGCACAATTTTGCCCTCAATGCGGCACGCCAGGTCAGGCTGGCCAGCGTTTTTGCAGTAACTGCGGGGCGACCATAGGCGCCAGCGCCGCCGCGCCAACAGCCGCGGCCTCTTACATTCCACCAGCGCCCGGTCAGGCCGGCGGCTCCGGCGCGAGCGAACCGACGATTCCCGACACCGATCAGCCCGCTCTCTCAGGCCAGGGTCTCTATAGAGGAAGTTCTCAGTCGATTGCTCCACCACCACCACCTACCGCTTACAATCCATATGAGAACAGCCTGCCGGGAGGTCCGCAGACCTATGAGCAGAACGCGAGTAGCGCGCCAGGCTACGTTCCCCCACCAGCAGGGGAAACGTATACCCCCGCGCCGGTGCCCACGTACGCGCAGGCTCCTCGCCGTAGCCGCGGCTGCCTGGTGACGAGCTTCATCCTGCTCCTGGTGCTGGCGGCAGGTGTAGGCGGTTACTTCCTTGTCAACGGGCTACTCCATAAGAGCAGTTCAAACAACAATAGCCCTAATACCGCCTCCACAAGCAGCTCCAACACTGGCTCAAGCGGTGGAAATACCGGATCGACCACCGGCAACTCGTCGAGCGCGGGCAGTTCGGAGCAGCTCAACCTCAAAATCACCTACGCAAGCCTGCAACTCACTCTTCTCTCCGCGCAGTTTGCGAGCAAGTTCGGCGACGACAACAGCAGTCCCGGTCAGGCGGGAATGGTACGCATCAATTTCCACGAGAACAACACCACCGCCAATAACCCCGGCTACCTGGACAGCGATGTCATGCTGCTTGTTCTCCCGGATGGAACCACTGTGCAGGCGATCCAGGAACAGCAGGACATCAGCCCGAACGCCGGAGTCAGCCGCCAGAACTGGATTGACTTTCCTGTGAACACACAGGTCACGCTGAACCAGCTGGTCCTGCGCCTCGGCAAGCAAACTGAGAACCAGATAAATATTCCCTTGCAGCCCAATGCCGATCTCAGCAAGTATCAGGACAGAACCAGCAGCCCAAACGCTCAGTTTCAATACGCCGGGGTAAACTGGACCCTGCAAACGGCCACGCTCAGCTATAGCTACGCGGACAAACAGGCGACAACGGGCAATCGTTTCGTGATCCTGACGCTTTCGGCAAAGAACACCAGCTCTAGCAGCTTCACCGACTTTCCCAACAGCTTTATGCGCGTGCAAGCGGGAGGAAATACCGTGGAGCCGGAGAGTTCGACTACAATGCCGTATGTGATAGCTTCGCAGACCACCGGTTCTGGTATTGTCGCCTTCCTGGTGCCGCAGGGGACAACCTCCTTCACTCTTGTAATGCTGGCGCAACCGGGCAGTAGCCCGGCCATCAACCAGGTCACACAGAACTTTCAGATTCAATAGAAGAAAATCCACAAAGGATGCGCCAGGCGCATCCTTTGTGGATTTTCTTCTATTGAATCTGAAAAATAGAAATCAGCGAAGCTATTCGAGTAAAAAGCTCCCGGAGAGTTCGCGGCGTAGATTCGCTTTTTGCTCTTCATTGAGAGGTGTCGAGGACTTCCTCTCCGCGGGGGCGCTCATCC
>CAZVYC010000295.1:0-5321 GCA_964631425.1 uncultured Rhodospirillales bacterium | reverse complement strand
GATCATCGTGCAGGTCATGACGATCGTCTCGCCGCAGCTCGAGGCCTTGAAGAAGGAAGGCGAGGCCGGGCGCAAGAAGATGACGCAATATACGCGTTACCTGACCGTGCTCCTGGCCGGCGTGCAGGCCTATGGCTTGGCGGTCAGCCTGCAGAACGGCGGCGCGGTAATCGATCCCGGCATCGTCTTCGTGGCGACCACCGTGGTCACGATGACCGGCGGCACAGTCTTCCTGATGTGGCTGGGCGAGCAGATCACTAGCCGCGGCATCGGCAACGGCATCTCGCTCATCATCTTCGCCGGCATCGTGGCTCAGCTGCCGCGGGGCCTGCTGCAGGCCCTGGAGCTGGGCCGCACCGGCGCTCTGTCCTACGTCGTCGTGTTCGGCATGCTGGCGATGGCGGTGCTGGTCTTCCTGTTCATCGTCTTCATGGAGCGGGCACAGCGCCGGCTTCTGGTGCAATATCCCAAGCGGCAGCAGGGCAACCGCATGTATGGCGGGGAGTCGAGCCACCTGCCGCTCAAGCTCAATACCTCGGGCGTCATCCCGCCGATCTTCGCCTCCTCCCTGTTGCTCCTGCCGATCACTATCTTCGGCTTCCTCGGCAAGCAGCGCGGCTCCGGCGGGATCAGCGACTGGATCATGGCGCAGATCGGCCACGGCAAGCCGCTCTACATGCTGCTCTACGCGGTCGGCATCGTCTTCTTCTGCTTCTTCTACACCGCCATCGTCTTCAATCCGGCGGAGACGGCAGAGAACCTGCGGAAATATGGCGGCTTCATCCCCGGTATCCGGCCCGGCAAGTCGACCGCCGACTATCTCGATTACGTGCTGACCCGCATCACCGTCGTCGGCTCGGCCTATCTGGTGGTGGTTTGCCTGCTGCCGGAATTCCTGAACTCGAAGTTGAACCTGCCATTCTATTTCGGCGGGACCAGCCTGTTGATCTGCGTCACTGTTACCATGGACACGGTGGCGCAAATTCACTCACATTTGCTCGCGCACCAGTACGAAGGCCTGATCAAACGCTCGAAGTTGCGGGGTTCGCGCAGCAACCGAGGTCTCTGACCAGCAACTTTCGCGCTCCCAAGATCGAAAGTAATTATGAACATCATCTTGCTCGGACCTCCAGGAGCGGGAAAGGGAACCCAGGCTCAGCGTCTGGAGCAGGCTTACGGGATCGTCCAGATCTCGACCGGCGACATGCTGCGCGCCCGCAAGAGGGCGGGCGACGCGCTGGGCCGGCAGCTCCAGGCGATCATGGCGGCGGGTGAGCTGGTGCCTGACTCGCTGATGATCCAGATGCTGGAGGAACGTATCCAGCAGCCGGACGCCGCCAAGGGCTTCATCCTCGATGGCTTCCCACGTACAGTGCCGCAGGCTCAAGTGCTCGACGACATGCTGGCGCATGACGGGCTGAAGCTCGACGCGGTGATCGAGCTCAAGGTCGACGAGGAAGCCCTGGTCGAGCGCATTGCCGGGCGCTATTCCTGCGCCAAATGCGGCGCCGGCTATCACGATCTCTACCAGAGGCCCAAGGTCGCCGGCGTCTGCGACAAATGCGGCTCGACTGAGTTCATCCGCCGCGAGGACGACAAGCCCGAGGCGGTGCGCAATCGCCTCAAGGTTTATCGCGACCAAACCGCGCCGATCCTGCCCTATTACAAAGCCAAAGGCCTCTTGAGGACAGTCGACGGGATGGCACCGATCGATGTCGTGACGGCCGAGATCGAGTCCCTGCTGCAGCCGGCATGATCCGGTGGCGCCCGTTTCACGCACGCGTGTCCCCTCTCCCCACGAGCGGGGAGAAGGGATCCGAGCGGCATCGCGCGGCGGCGTTCATCAGTGCTCTTTTAGTTTGCTGGTGCGTGAAGGCCCACGCCGCCAGCTCTGATGCGGCCCTCAACGCCTGCGCTCTCATCACCCCGGAAGAGGTTTCCGCCGTCCTGGGCGCCAAGGTCGGTCCCGCCGATCGGCAGGATGCCGGCACCACCGACGATGGCGCCTATTCCTCGACCTGCATCTGGAAGCTCGCGGATGCGCCCAAGGTCTCCGCCAAGCCCGATGCGCCCTTTGGCGGTACCGGCTTTGCGATGCTGAACACCATCACCTGGCCCGCCGGTCCCGATGCCGCGAAGAAATACCTCCAGGATTTCCGCGAAGCCGCGAAGTCCAACCTCATCGACATGACCCCGGTCCCTGTCCAGGCCGGTGACGAGGCGCTCTGGTGGGGCGACGGCGTGGCCGTCCGTAAGGGCGCTATCAGCTTCGGCGTATCGGTCCATATCAGCGACGACAAGAAGGCCGAGCAGGTGATGGAAGAGGCGCTGGCGAGGAAGATCGTCGGGCGGCTGTAAGCCTGAAGGTGCTTCGCCCATTGACGTGGCGGGAATGCACCCTATAATGCGCGGCTTTCCGGAGTAAGGACGACCGGTCGATCACGCGCGCCCCAACATTAGGGGCGCTTTTCGTTACGGTCAAAGCAGGATCAGGAGCAAGGCGTGGCCCGTATCGCTGGTGTGAACATTCCCGCGCAGAAGCGCGTCGAGATTGCGCTTCGCTATATTTATGGCATCGGCCCGATGCGGGCGAAGGCGATCTGCACCAAAGTCGGCATTCCGACCGAACGGCGGGTCAATGACCTGACCGACGACGAGATCTTCAAGATCCGCGAAGTCATCGATACCGACTACAAGGTGGAGGGTGACCTGCGCCGTGACGTGGCGATGAACATCAAGCGCCTGATGGACCTCGGTTGCTATCGCGGGCTCAGGCATCGCAAAGGCCTGCCCGTCCATGGCCAGCGCACCCATACCAACGCCCGGACCCGCAAGGGCCCGGCCCGTCCGATCGCGGGCAAGAAGAAGGTCACGAAGTAAGCGTCGGCCTCACCCTGAGACACATATAGACAGATACCCGAGGACCCATGGCAAAGCCCACTACCGCCCAGCGGCTCCGCCGCAAGGAGCGCAAGAACATTACCTCCGGCGTCGCGCACGTGAACGCGTCGTTCAACAACACGATCGTCACCATCACCGACGCGCAAGGCAATGCGATCGCCTGGGCCTCGTCGGGCAGCGCCGATTTCAAGGGTTCGCGCAAATCGACGCCCTACGCCGCGCAGATGGCCGCCGAATCCGCCGGCCGCAAGGCTATGGAGCACGGCATGCGTACGCTCGAGGTCGAGGTTAAGGGGCCGGGCTCGGGTCGTGAATCGGCGCTTCGCGCGTTGCAGACGGTCGGCTTCTCGATCACGGCGATTCGCGACATCACTCCCGTGCCGCACAATGGCGTGCGGCCGCCGAAGCGCCGCCGCGTCTGACCTGGCGACCCGCGGGGCTTGAATCTCCCCGCTCGACGACCCATTTCGCCCCGCTTGCGGCGAAGGATATTCGGTGTATTTCAAGGTAGACGCAAATGCATAAGAACTGGCAAGAATTGATCAAGCCGAGCAAGCTCGGCATGCAGCCCGGGGCCGATAGCCGCCGCATCGGCAGCATCATCGCCGAGCCGCTCGAGCGCGGTTACGGCCTGACGCTCGGCAACGCGCTCCGTCGCGTGCTACTCTCCTCGCTGCAGGGGGCCGCGGTCATCGCGATCCAGATCGATGGTGTGCTGCACGAGTTCTCTTCGATTCCCGGCGTCCGCGAAGACGTGACCGACGTCGTGCTCAATATCAAGTCACTGGCGCTCCGCATGCATGGCGAGGGCACCCGCCGCATGCGGCTTCGCGCCGACCAGGCCGGCGAGGTCCGTGCCGGGCAGATCGAGACCGGCGCCGACATCGAGGTCATGAACCCCGACCTTGTCATCTGCACGCTCGACCGCGACGCCAAGCTCAACATGGAGCTGACGGTCCAGACCGGCAAAGGCTATCGGCCCGCCGCGCTCAACCGGCCCGAGGACACCCCGATCGGCATGATCCCGATCGACAGCATCTTCAGCCCGGTGCGCAAGGTCTCATACAAGGTCGACAACACCCGCGTCGGCCAGATCACCGATTATGACAAGCTGACCATGCAGGTCGAGACCACCGGTGCGATCACGCCGGAGGACGCGGTGGCCTATGCCGCCCGCATCCTGCAGGACCAGCTGCAGATTTTCGTCAACTTCCACGAGCCGACCGCGCGCTCGGGCGAGGATCGCCACGAGGACCTGCCGTTCAACCGCAATCTGCTGCGCAAGGTCGACGAGCTGGAGCTGTCGGTGCGCTCGGCCAACTGCCTCAAGAACGACAACATCATCTATATCGGCGACCTGGTTCAGAAGAGCGAAGGCGAAATGCTGCGCACACCGAATTTCGGCCGCAAGTCCCTGAACGAGATCAAAGAAATCCTTTCGGGCCTTGGACTATCGTTTGGCATGAAGTTCGATCAACAGGGACGCTTGATTGGTTCCGCGCCTCCCGCATCAGCATCGGACTTTGCCGCCGCCGATCACTACGCTGGAGCAGAGGAATAACATGCGTCATCGGAAAGCTGGGGTAAAGCTCAAGCGCGATATCAGCGCTCGGCGTGCCCTGCTTCGCGGACTGGTGACGAACGTAATAGAAGAAGAGCGGATTACGACCACTGTTCCAAAAGCGAAGGCGGCGAGGCCTTTGGTCGAGAGGATGATCACGCTTGCGAAGGAAGACAATTTGCAGTCGCGCCGGCAGGCCGGAGCTTTTCTGATGAAGCCGGAAGCGGTTGAAAAGCTATTCGAGAAGCTTGGCCCCCGCTTCAACCAGCGCGAAGGCGGATATACGCGGATCGTCAGGCTGGGGTGGCGCAAGGGCGACGGCGCTGAAACGGCTAAGCTCGAGTTGGTTGGTTCAGAGCTCGTGAAACGAGCGGCGGATCGTGCTCAGCGCCGTGAAGAGCGCCTCAAAGCTTTGCGCGAAGGCACTGCGGGCGAAGAAGGATCCTGAGCGCCGATTTTGCTCAGAATCCGATCGTGAATCCAGTGCTCATCCCACCACTCGATCGGATTAACTTGAAGACCTGCAATCAGCATGCTGAAGTGCACGTGATCTCCGAAAGCCATACCGGTTGAACCGCTAAGCCCCATCGCTTGGCCTTTTTGGATTGTGTCGCCTATCCTCACGCCGATCTTGCTCATGTGCCCGTAAAGGGTTTGAAGCGTGTAGCCGTGATCGAGAATCACGCAGTTGCCGTAAATGCCGAGGCGGTCGGCATAGATAACTTTCCCTGAATTGGCAGCGAGTACTGGCATATTCGTTGTTTGCGCCAGATCGAATCCAAGATGCACCTGCTCGTCTACTTTTCGCCCGTTGTAAAAGTAGCTGCGGCGGTCCGCGAAATATGACTCGCGGGCGCCC
>CAZVYC010000294.1:0-5351 GCA_964631425.1 uncultured Rhodospirillales bacterium | reverse complement strand
TCGGCGCCACCACGCTCGACGAGTACCGCAAGCACATCGAGAAGGACGCGGCGCTAGCGCGGCGCTTCCAGCCGGTTTTCGTCAACGAGCCGACGGTCGAGGATACGATCTCGATCCTGCGCGGCCTCAAGGAGAAGTACGAGCTGCATCACGGGGTGCGCATCACCGACAGCGCGCTCGTGGCGGCGGCGACCTTGTCCAACCGCTATATCACCGACCGCTTCCTGCCCGACAAGGCGATCGATCTGGTCGACGAGGCCGCGTCGCGCATCCGCATGGAGGTCGATTCCAAGCCCGAGGAGATCGACGAGCTCGATCGTCGCATCATCCAGCTCAAGATCGAGCGGGAAGCGCTGAAAAAGGAGCATGACGCGGCCTCGCGCGACCGGCTGGAAAAGCTGGAGGGCGAGCTGTCGGAGCTCGAAAAGCAATCAGCCGATCTCACAGAGCGCTGGCGGGCGGAAAAGGAGAAGCTGAGCTCGGCCCAGAAGATCAAGGAAGAGCTCGAGCAGGCGCGCACGCAGCTGGAGCAGGCGCAGCGCAGCGGCGACTGGGCCCGCGCGGGCGAGCTGACTTATGGCAAGATTCCTGAGCTGGAGCGGCAGCTGGCCGAGGCCGAGAAGGCCGCGGGCGAGCGGATGCTGAACGAGGAGGTGCGCGACAGCGACATCGCCGCGGTGGTCAGCCGCTGGACCGGCGTGCCGGTCGATAAGATGCTCGAAGGCGAGCGCGAGAAGCTCCTTCATATGGAGGAACGGCTGAGGGCCCGTGTCGTCGGCCAGGAGGAGGCGATAGTCGCGGTTTCGAACGCCATCCGCCGCGCCCGCGCCGGCCTGCAGGACCCGAACCGGCCGATCGGCTCGTTCCTCTTCCTCGGGCCGACGGGTGTGGGCAAGACCGAGCTCACCAAGGCGGTCGCCGAATTCATGTTCGACGACGACAGCGCGATGATCCGCATCGATATGTCGGAGTACATGGAGAAGCATTCGGTGGCGCGACTGATCGGCGCACCGCCGGGTTATGTGGGGTATGACGAGGGCGGCGCGTTGACCGAGGCGGTGCGACGCCGGCCCTATCAGGTGATCCTGTTCGACGAAGTCGAGAAGGCACATCCGGACGTGTTCAACGTCCTGTTGCAGGTGCTCGACGACGGCAGGCTGACTGACGGGCAGGGCCGCACGGTCGATTTCCGCAATACGCTGATCGTACTGACGTCCAACTTGGGTTCCGAAATCCTGGCCAACGAGCCCGAAGGCGAGTTGCTGCCGGCGGTCAAGGAACGGGTGATGCAGGTGGTGCGGAGCACGTTCCGACCGGAATTCCTAAACCGGCTGGACGAGATCCTGATCTTCCACCGGCTGGGCCGGGCGCAGATGGCGGCGATCGTCGACATCCAGCTGAAACGCCTGCGCAAAATGCTGGCCGATCGCAAGGTCAACCTAGTGCTCGACGACAAGGCCATGGCTTGGCTCGCCGAGGCTGGGTATGACCCGGTCTATGGCGCGCGGCCCTTGAAGCGGGTGATACAACGCGCGCTCCAGAATCCGCTGGCGCAGCTGGTGCTCCAGGGCCGAATCCTGGACGGCGACACGGTCCAGGTGACCGCAGGCGCGGATGGGCTCATCATCGAGCCCGCCCACGTCGAGGAGCCGAGCGTGCCGCGGGAGGCCGCCTAGGCGCGGAGGCGGAAGGGAACCTTGGCTGTGAAATCGTTGTTTCTTATGTGGAACTTCTAGTTTGAAAGGCCCAACCCATGTCTAAAACCTTCGGTCTCGTCGCGGCTGCGGCCTTGCTTGCGTCCGTGACGGCCTTCGCCCAGAGCAGCAATTCTCCGTCGACGGCCGGCAGCCCCGCCGCGGTTGGCGCGAGCCCTGCAACCGGCAATTCCGCGACCGGAACCGAGCCTGCGGCGAACAACATGCGGCAGACCACCCCGGCCATGTCGAACAGCACGTCGAACAATGCGCCGGCCCAGACGGCTCAGTCGTCGGATACCTCTAATGCCGGGTCGTCGAACCCTCCGGCTTCGGACAATACATCCGATACCAACGAGGGGAAACCGCGCCATCACCATCATCACCACGCACGCGAAGCGGCGCGCGACCAGTCGGCTGCCACGGATAATGACGCTGACCAGTTGAACGCTTGCATGGTGAACGCGACGCCGACTCAGTCTCAGGAGAACTGCCTGACGCGGGCCGAGAACAAGGGCAGCTGATCCCGCTCCCTCCGACGCGTCTTTCGCTCTTACCGATCGCCTCGCGGCACCCGCCGCGAGGCGATTTTCTTTAGCAAATCCCTGCTAATTTTTGCAGCATTTTTCGACTATCATCAATATCTAATTAACAGACTGAGGGCGCACATGTTGCATTGAAACAACAGTATAATATACACGCATTAAATTTGGAACTGTGAAACCTTGAACACGTTCGAATTCTGATTACGTCGCTCAGGAGATGCCTCAGCGGCGTCCATGCCGGCATCCTCGAGCCGGTTTTGACTTTAAAAGGATGATTGTTATGCGTAGGAATTTCTGGTCTTTGGCAGGTATGTCAGCATGCCTCCTCGCCGGCACGGCCATCGCGCAAACCAGCGACTCTTCGACAGGCGATTGGTGGGACAGCTGGACCGCCGGCGGCGCTCCCTATATCGGCGCCAAGATCGGCGGTAATTGGCCGTGGCATGGCACCAGTGTAGGTACCCACGACTTCGCGGCTCCGATTTCGGGCAGGGCGCACTACGACGACGGTTACATGGGCGCTATTCAGGGGGGTTGGGCCTTCAATAACGGCTTCCGGGTCGAGCTCGAGGGCTCCACGCAGTATGATCCCATCAGCCGCGTCAGCCCGTACGGCCGCGGCCGTGGCGACATGCAGAACTGGGCGGTCATGGGCAATGCGCTCTATGACCTTCCAATCGAAATACCGGATGTGCCGCTACATCCCTATATCGGCGTCGGCGCAGGCATGTCGGATTACGCGCCATACCATATCCGTGGCGACGGCATGGTTTATCCGGCAGCGATCGGCGGCCCGAGCAAATGGGGCTTCGCCTACCAGGCCATGGCCGGCGTGGCCTATGACCTCACCGAGAACGTCGCGCTCACGCTTGAATATCGCTATTTCAGCCGGACCGATCAGAATTACCCTCGGGGTGTGCTGAACGACTTTGCTTCGAACTCGGCCCTGATCGGCGTGCGTTATACGTTCGGCGCTCCGGCGCAGGAGGAGACGCAGGCTGCGACCTATGTGCCGCCTCCGCCGCCCCCGCCGGCTCCCGCGGCGCCCAAGTCCTACCTGGTGTTCTTTGATTTCAACAAGTCGGACCTGACTCCGCAGGCGGTGCTGATCGTGGATCAGGCGGCGGCCAACGCCAGTGCGGCGCACGTAACTCAGATCACGTGCACCGGCTATACCGATACGGTGGGCTCGGACGCGTACAACATGCGCCTGTCCCGCCGCCGAGCCGAAGCGGTCGCAGCCGAGCTCGAGGCCAAGGGCATCCCGTCCTCGGAGATCGAGATCGTCGCCAAGGGCAAGCACGACCTGCTGGTGCCCACGGCCGACGGCGTACGCGAGCCGCAGAACCGGCGCGTACAGATCGTCTATGGCAGCGGTCCCAGCGCTTAAGCAGACCTAGAGCGGATCGCATCCTGCTCCAGCCGTCAGACACGAACGGCGCTCCCACCCGGGAGCGCCGTTTCGTCGCGGCCGTCAGATGCGCGTCAGTGCAGATTGACCGCCGTCGCCGTGCTGCTCGCGGAAGCCGCGGCCGTCGTGGCGGCCGGCGTATCGGCTTCAGGGGGGCACAGCGCGACCGGCGTCGGCACCGTCAGGCTGCGATGCACTGAGAACCGCTCCAGCTCCGCGCCGGTCAACGCCAGCACCTTATGAAACAGCACGTCTTCTTGGCGGCAGTAATCGACCTCGGCTGACCCGTTGCTGCGCTGGGATGCGTCGTTCGCGAGCAGCGTGACGAAGGTATTCATCTGCGAGGCGCCACCCTTGCCATAGGTCTTGCGGAACAAGGCCTGCAGCCGGTCGGCGTCGGCCTTGATCGTCGATTTGAACTTGGCGGTGAAGCTGTTCCATTGGTCGGCGCTGCACTTCAATCCAGCAACCATCAGCTCCGTCTGCAGCGCTCGAATCCCGATCGAGGCCTGCTCGGGCGTTGGCTTGCACTCACCCGGCGCGGTCGCTTTGGATTCGGTGCCCGAAGGTTTCTTGTGATGAGTGGACGCCTCGGCCGCGTTCGAAACCAGGAAGAAAACGGCTAAAGCCGCCCCGGCCAAGCCATGTTGCAAACTGAGTTCCGTCTTCAAACCGGTAAACCGACCCATACGCCGCTCCGTGACATATACTGGACAAAGTTCTGACACGATGACCGCCCGAAAGCAAGAAAAGCGTGAATGGGTAAAAACCTATGTTTCACAATACCTAATGTGAGTTAATTAACATTTGGCTGCGGCTCTGGTGAAAAGCGCCGGGTTAGATGCCTCCGACGAAAGCGGCACAAGCACGATGCGAAAGCGTCGCATCCAAGCCGCTTGAAAATCCGGCCTCAGCAGTAAAATTGATTTGCAGCAAAGAGTTTCGATCGCCGTTGAGATCAATTCGGGTGCGACGTCGCCCCGCGCCCAGGGGCGAGCCCGAGGGTTGCTTTACGGTGCGACGCGGTGTTGATTAGCAGGACAGCTGCAAAAGGGAAGGTCCCGGCGGTTCATGGATTACGAACAATTTTTCGCCGAACGCGTTTCGGCTTTGCGCGACGAGGGCCGCTATCGTGTCTTCGCCGACCTTGAGCGCCGGGTCGGAATTTTCCCGAAGGCCAAGCTGCACCGCCATGGCGCGATGCGCGAGGTGACGATCTGGTGCAGCAACGATTATCTGGCCATGGGCCATCATCCGGTTGTGCTCAAAGCAATGCACGAAGCGCTGGATCGCAGTGGCGCGGGCGCCGGCGGCACCCGCAACATCTCGGGCAACACCATCTATCACATCGAGCTCGAGCGCGAGCTGGCCGAGCTTCACGGCAAGGAAGCGGCGCTGCTCTTCTCGTCCGGCTATGTCTCGAACGAGGCGACGCTGGGCACCGTCGCCAAGCTCCTGCCTGGCTGCATCGTCTTTTCCGACGCTGACAACCATGCCTCGATGATCAATGGCATCCGCAACAGCGGCGCCGAGAAGCGGGTGTTTCGCCATAATGACGTGCAGCACCTTGAATCGCTTCTGGTCGAGGCCGATCCGTCGCGGCCGAAGATCATTGCCTTCGAGTCGGTCTATTCGATGGATGGCGACATCGCGCCAATCGACCAGATCGTCGACATCGCCAAGCAATACGGCGCGCTGACC
>CAZVYC010000293.1:0-5367 GCA_964631425.1 uncultured Rhodospirillales bacterium | reverse complement strand
CGATGCGCCCGTGGCCCAGATGATCTCGGTCCCGGTATTCATCATCGTGCTAGGTCTGACCAGGCTGCTTGCCGGAGGTCTGGAGCGGCTCCAGGTCGCTTCGCTGCGGCCCCTGCTGTTGCTGCAATTCCTGCTGCTTGCCGGCTTTCTCGCACTTTGCGCCTCTGCCGGCGCGCGGACCGACCCGAACGCTTCGAATGCGATTGTCGCCGCCATGCTCGGTGTCTCGGCGATGGCAGTGCAGAACGCGCTCGTGCAGGTATCATTGAAGGGAACGCCGTCCACGGCGGTGATGACGACCAACATTACCCGCTTTACAATGGACCTCGGCGAAGTATTCCTCGGGCGCAATCCGGACGGGGCGGCCAAGGCACGCGACCGCGCCAGGAACACCTGGCCGGCCATCGTCGGCTTTGCCGCCGGCTGCGCCCTTGGTGCCGAGTGCGAGGCTGTTGCCGGCCTTTGGTCTCTCGCCCTGCCCAGTGGCCTCGCGCTGCTCGCGTTCGTCATGGGGCTTACCGCCAATTTCGATGCCGAACCGGGTTCATGAGTTTTGCCGGACCTTCTGCCGCGCACGTGGCTCAGGCTTATCGACCGGACGGACGGCGAATTGCGCGTACGATAGCTGCCGCGGGTCCGGGGCTGCTCTACGGCTTGCGCGTCTCGGCGGCGGTCTGCCTTGCGCTCTATGTCGCGTTCTGGCTCGAGCTCGACAATGCCTATTGGGCAGGCACCTCCGCCGCGATCGTCGCACAGCCGAGCCTCGGCGCTTCTCTGCGCAAGGCCTCCTTCCGCATGATCGGCACGTTCGTCGGCGCGGTGGCGATCGTGGTCCTGTCGGCCTGCTTTCCCGAAAACCGCATCGGCTTCCTCCTCGGTTTAGCGCTATGGGGTTCTGCTTGCGGCCTGGTGGCCACGATCTTGCGCAACTTCGCGACCTATGCCGCGGCATTGGCCGGCTACACGGCCGCGATCATCGCCTATGATGAACTCGGCGCCACCGGTGGTACGAACGGCCAGGTCTTCATGCTGGCGGTGACGCGCGCCTCCGAGGTCTGCATCGGCATCGTTTGCGCCGGCATCGTTCTCGCCGGTACCGATTTCGGCGGCGCGCGGCGCCGGCTGGCCGGTCAGCTTGCCGCCATCGTGGCCGAGATCGCAGGAGGACTTTCCGGTGCCTTCCTCCTGGGGCCGCCGGATCAAGAAGAGACGCGGTCAGGTCGACGCGACCTCATCCGCCGGGTCATCGCGCTCGGGCCCGTCATCGACGAGGCGATGGGAGAGGAGTCCGACCTGCGATATCGCTGGCGTACCCTGCAGGCGCCGGTGGAGGGCTTGTTCGCTGCCCTGACCGGCTGGCGCGCAGTGTCCAATCACCTCGCGACCTTGTCGAATGACGAAGGACAGCGTGAGGCAACGCTGGTCCTGCAGTGCCTGCCGCCGGAGCTGCGTTCAGCGCCGGTGCAAGGCGATGCAACAATCTGGGCAGCTGCCCCGTCTCGTCTGCGTCGGATCTGCGAGAGCACGACGAGGACTCTGGTAGCCCTGCCGGCCAGCACACCCTCGCTGAAACTTCTTGCCGACGGGACTGCCGAGGCGCTGATCGGCCTGTCCCGCGCACTCAACGAGTTAACGCTGCTGACCGACCCCGCTCGAGTCGTTCCTTCGACCAGAGCCGTCGGGTTCCGCGTGCCCGATTTTCTCCCTTCCCTAGTCAATGCAGCGCGCGTGTTCCTGACGATCATCGCTGTCGCGCTTTTCTGGATCGTTACCGCATGGCCCGACGGTGCCTTGGCCGTCACCTGGGCCGCGATCGCCGTCATCCTATTCTCACCAAGAGCCGAACAGGCTTACGTGACCACGATGCAGTTCATGCTCGGCACCACCATGGCGGTGGTTCTCGCCGCGATCGTGAAATTCGCCGTACTGCCGGGGCAAGTGACCTTTGCCGGCTTCGGCATCGTGCTCGGTTGTGTATTTGTGCCCATGGGCGCGCTCGCCGCCCAGCAGAAACTCGCGCCGATATTCCTCCCTATGACATCGAACTTCATTCCGTTCCTCGCGCCCGAGAACCAGATCAGCTACGACACGCAGCAGTTCTATAATACCGCGCTGGGCATCGTTGCCGGGATGGGCGCGGCAATGCTCGCCATGCGTTTGATACCGCCGTTATCGCCGCAAGTTGTGGCACGACGCTTGCTCACGCTCACGCTCACGGACCTCCGGCGTCTCGCGAGGCGTCCAGTTCAAGTCATGCCGGCCGTTTGGGAGAACCGCGTCTATAGCCGCTTGTCCGCGTTGCCGGAACAAGCCAGTCCGGTTCAGCGCGCCCAGCTCCTCGCGGCGCTGTCGGTGGGCACCCAGATCACCCGCGTCCGCCGCATCGCTCGCGGGTTCGACATGGGCGTCGATCTCGCTCTTGCGCTCGGCGCCCTGGCGTGCGGGAATAGCGCGGCCGCGATAGAACGGCTTGCCCGGATGGACCGTGCGCTTGCGGTGGTCCCCAGCGCGCAGCCGGGACTGTCGGCCAGGCTCCGGGCGCGGGGCAGCATCCGCGATATTTCCGAGGCCCTTAGGAACCATGCGGCCTATTTCGATGGAAGGGCGCTGCGATGAAATTCGCCGAGATCAACCTGTTCGGCGTCTATATCGCACCGATCTCGTTGATGTTGGTCGGTGCGTGGCTGATGCTCGTGCCGCTGCATCGCCTCGCGGACCATTTCGGGCTGTCGCGGCACGTGTGGCATCCGGCCCTGTTCTGGTTCGCGATCTATATGATCCTGCTCTCGGCGATCGTACTCATCGTCGCGCGCTGAGCATTGCCAATGACAGAAGCCGAATTGAAAGCGGAGAACACGGTTGCCAGAGGCGAGGTCCCTGTCTCGGTTCGGCCGGCCGGCGGAAAGACGAGACGCTGGATACCGCCCGTTCCGCTCTTCATCACGCTCGGTGTCGTCGCGCTTGCAGCCGTCCTCAGCTGGGCGATGTGGCAGGCCTATATGATGACGCCGTGGACCCGCGACGGGACCGTGCGCGTCTATGTCGTCACCATGGCGCCCGAAGTCGCTGGACGGATCGTCGAACTGCCGGTCGTCGATAACCAACCGGTTCGCAAAGGCGATTTGCTGATGGTGATTGATCCGACGAATTACACGATCGCCCTTCGTCAGGCGGAGGCGGCCGTGGAGCAAACGAAGGTACTCGCGCGGAACGCGGAAGCGGAGGCCGCGCGTCGGCAAAAGCTGACCGATCTGTCCGCGACTCCGGAAGAGAAACAGACCTACACCAGCAGCGCGATCGCCGCGCAAGCCACCTATCAACAGGCCATGGCCAATCTGGACCAGGCCCGCGTGAACCTTGAGCGCACGCGCATCCTGGCGCCGGTCAACGGTTTCGTGACCAACTTGCAGGCGCAGCTCGGCGACTTTGTCACCGTCGGGCAGAAGAGCATCTCAGTGGTCGATGCCGACTCCTTCTGGGTCGACGGGTATTTCGAGGAAACCAATCTCCGACGAATCCACGAGGGCGACCCGGCAACGATCAAGCTGATGGGTTACCGGCAAGTCCTGCACGGCCATGTCAACAGCATCGCGCGCGGCATTAACGTGCCAAACGCGCAATCGGACACATTAGGCTTGGCCTCGGTGAATCCGATCTTCACGTGGGTCCGCCTTGCGCAACGCGTGCCGGTGCGCGTCCACATCGATGCGGTTCCGCCCGGCGTGCTGCTTGTGGCCGGAATGACCGCCACGGTGCAGGTCGACCCTCAGCCGCAGCGCTGACGCTAACTGTCGAGATTGTCCAACGGGCGACAAGCGGCCCGTGGATCGGTGCTCTCGAAGGAGGCAGGCCAGAAAAGATTCAATAATTCACAATAATGTAAATATGATGTTGAGCGCCGCTGAATGGTTGTGCCGCCTGCCCACGCTCTGATTAGGCGACAAGCAATGTCGGGAGGACGCTATGAATCTGCGTCGGACAACTATATTTCGCGCCGTGGCGTTGGCTTTCCTGCTGATCTTCGGCTCGGCCTTCGCGACCCGAGCCGACCCCGTTACCGACATCCAGGGGGCAGGATCCAGCTTCGTCACGCCAATCATCGTGAAATGGTCCGAGGATTACGCCAGAACGACCGGGGTGAAGGTCACCTATGCGTCGATCGGGTCGGGTGCAGGCATTGAGAAGATCAAAGCCGGCGAGGTTGATTTCGGGGCGACCGACAAGCCGCTGCCGCCGGACGAGCTGGAAGAGGCCGGGCTCAGCCAATTCCCGATCGTGATCGGCGGAATCGTGCCGGTCGTGAACCTCCCCGGCGTTTCGCCGGGCCAGATCAAATTCTCCGGCAAGCTCTTGGCGGCTATCTATCTCGGCCAGATCAGCAGCTGGGATGCAGCAGAGATCAAAACCCTTAATCCCGGCCTCAACCTTCCGGCTATGCCAATCACGGTGGTGCACCGCTCGGACGGATCGGGAACGACATACAATTGGGTCGATTTTCTGTCGAAGGCGCATGCTGCGTGGAGGGAAAAGGTCGGTGTCGACCTTTCGGTGAACTGGCCGACCGGCGTTGGCCGCGAGGGGAATGCTGGCGTCGCAGAAGCGGTGGCGCAAACTCCGGGTGCGATCGGATACGTTGAGTACGCCTATGCATTGCAGAACAAGTTGGCCTTCGGTCAGGTCGAAAACCTGCACAAGCTGTTCGTCAGCCCCAGTGCCGATACCTTCCAGGCAGCGGCGGCGACCGTCGACTGGCGTGACTACAAGGATTTCAGCGTGCTGATGACGAACGCGGGCGCTCCCAATGCCTATCCGATCACCGCTACTACATTCATTTTGATGTACAAGGAGCCAAAGGATCCGGCGCGCTCGGCTGCGGTTCTGGCATTCTTCAAATGGGCGCTCGAGGATGGCGACCGGCAGGCTGCAGACCTCGACTATGTCGCGATCCCGCCCAAGGTCATCAAGCTGATCGAGGCGTATTGGAAGTCAGAGATCAAAGGCTGATGAAGCAACCCGATCCGAAGTTGCAACATCCGGCTGACGTTGTTTTTGGCCGCTGGAGCCATTCCCTTTCTCGGGCTGATCAAGTTGGCCGAAGTTGCCCAGACGCGCTCCCCGGCCGATTTAGAGATCGCCGATCGCTGCGTAGATTGGGCTCACAAGCCGCGTGAAGCGCGGATGCTCGACGGGCCTGAGATCGCGGCGAGATGCGAGCGATACTTCAGAGTCCGATCCGACAAAAACGAAGACGAAGACGACCGACGCTGGGAGGCACGAGCCGGTCATCAGGCGCGGCACTGAGGCGGCATAGATGCCAATGGGCGCGCCTGACTGGGGTGGCGGAAGCCGCCCTGACTCACGGCGCAT
>CAZVYC010000292.1:0-5405 GCA_964631425.1 uncultured Rhodospirillales bacterium | reverse complement strand
CGAACAAACCGCTGGTCGCACACACAAGTAGACCATATCCTCCAAATATACTGAGAACCTCAAAAACTACGGCTGTTCCGATAACCATAAAAAAAAGTACGCGCTCTGTGGTCATCCGGATTCCGCTTGTCGAGATGAACCTGTCGAAAGATCGAAGAGATACCGATTCCAGGATCGAGGTCAGCCAGACAGATTTGCCCGCGCTCAAGGATTTGCGCCGGAGCGGCTGGCTCACGCTCTCGGGCGGAGAAAACTCGCGCAGCCGCCGGCTGACGGCCTTGTCTTTTCCCCCGACCGCGCCCGATATCGAGAGATATAGACCCTGAACGAACATAAAGACCGCGAGGAGGATAGCGACATAAGCAAGGATCGATAAATCGAATTGCATTTTTCCCCCTATTCAAGACGGCGGTTGGGTTGAAACAGGTTGTCAGGGATGACGATGCCCTGACTTTGGCAATGCTCGACAAAGCGCGGCCGTATACCCGTAGATTCGTAATAGCCGTGGATCCTGCCGTCGCTATCGGTCGAGGTTCGCACGAAGTGAAATAGCTCGTTCATGCATGGCACGTCGCCTTCCATCCCGGCGACTTCCTGAATGCTGGTCACCCGCCGTTTGCCATCCGAGCCGCGACCGAGCTGCATGACAATCTGGATCGCCGACACGATTTGCGACCGAACAGTCCGCGGCGACATCTCGATGCCGGCCATACCGACCATTTGCTCCAAGCGAAGCAGTGCGTCGCGCGGCGTATTGGCATGAATGGTCGACATCGAACCGTCATGGCCGGTGTTCATGGCCTGAAGCATGTCGAAGGCTTCGCCGGCGCGCACTTCGCCGATGATGATCCGGTCTGGACGCATGCGCAGCGCGTTCTTGATAAGATCACGCTGCGTCATTTCCCCCTTGCCGTCTATATTGGGCGGCCGGGTTTCCATGCGAACGACATGCGGCTGCTGCAACTGCAGCTCGGCGGCGTCCTCGATCGTAATAATCCGTTCATCGACATTGATGGCCTTGGACATCGCGTTGAGCAGTGTGGTCTTGCCCGAGCCCGTGCCTCCGGAAATCAGTACAGACATCCGCCCCCCAACCATCGCGCGCAGAAGTGTCGCCATTTCCGGCGTGATGGTACCGTTGAGAACAAGAAGATCGAGATCGAACGGAGTTTTCGCAAATTTCCGAATCGACAGAAGCGGGCCATCCACCGCGATCGGCGGTATCACGGCGTTGATGCGGGAACCGTCGGCAAGTCGAGCGTCGACAACCGGCTGCCCTTCATCGACCCGCCGTCCCACCGCGGTCACGATCTTGTTGATGATTCGGACCAGGTGCTCGTCGTCTTTGAACCGCACCGGTGACAATTCAAGCCGGCCGTGCCGCTCGACATAGACCTTGCTGTGCGTATTGACGAGAATGTCCGAGATTGACGTGTCTTTCAGTAACGGCTCGAGCGCGCCGAGCCCGAGGACTTCGTCCAGGACGTCCACGACGATCTGCCGCTGTTCCCTTTCATTCAGCGGCGTTGTTTCGTGGGCGAGAAGCTCCCGGATGATCGCGCCAACCTCGTCAACGAACTGCTCGCGCGGCATGCGCTCGATCACTCCGAGATTGATTTCATCGAGCAGCTTTTGATGCAGCCGAACCTTTAATTCCAAAATTGACTGATCGTCTGCAGCTAGAGCAGCGACCACGGCACGGTGCGGCGCCGAAGTCACGATCTCCGGATCGGGCAAAGCGAACGGCTTCCGGATAGCGCGCGTGCCGAAGATGCTCATGTTGCAGTCACCCCAGATTTTACGTCCTGAATTCTTTGGAATATTCCGGCCATCATTTTGGAGAGCTTCGCCTCGAGCGATTTCCCGCCGCTGACTTGGTTAAGCGGCTGTCCCGTATCGGCCGCGGCGCCCATGGCGGAATTCTTCGGCACGCAAAAATCGATCCTGCGCCCCAGTGCCTTTTCCGCCAATTTGAGAGGAACCCCGTTGGCACCGAAGAGTCCCGTGTCAACCGCGTTCGCGACGACGAACACCGGAAGGTGCCCCAGCTTCTCGGTTCGCAGCATATCGAGCTGGTGGCGCGCCTGGCGCAGCGACGGGACGGTCAGGCGAAGGACGAGTACGAGCAGATCCGATGCTTCAAGGACCGTGCAGACCCAGTTGTCCCAGAGTAGCGGCAGATCGATCAAAACCTGCTCATACACCTGCCGCGCGGTCGCGATCGTCGCTGCGACGGCCGTGGCATCGATATCCCGAACCGGCAGGATATTCGCGGGCGCGGCCAAGAGATCAAAGCGGTCGTGCGGACGGATGGTGGCGCGCTGCAGCAACTCGCCATCGAGGCGCTTCGGATCGCGAATGAGATCGAGGATGCTCGAGCGCGGCGCCGTGTCCATAAGAATCGCCGCCATGCCGAACTGGATGTCAAAATCGAGCAGGATCGGCTTCGCTGGCTTGGCGCCGCGCGCGATCGCGCAGGCACCTTGTACGGCCAGGCTTGTCGCCCCGACACCGCCGGAACTCTTCAAGAAGCTGACAACCTTGCCCTTTTTATCACTATCCACCGCTGGTGTCGGCCGCCGTTCGCGCAGGGCGACGTCGACCGCCTTGGAAAGATCAATCATCGAGATCGGTTGCGGCAGGACCTCCAGGATCCCGATTTTCATCAACGCCCGCATCGATTCGACGTCAAAGTGTGACGACGTCACGATGATCGGCGAAGCTGGCCCGCTCGCGACGAATTCTTCGAGCAACCGTGTTTCGGCTGGGTGGGTGAAGTCGACCTCGACGAGCAGGACATCACCCCTTAAAGCCTTCAGCCGACCGAGGTCAAAATGATCGGCAAACGTCGGCCGCACTTCAATTCGGCCATCGACGCTGGTATCCTGCCGCAAGTAATCCAAAGCAGCCGAGCTGCGCAGAAAAGCGGCAACAACTATCACTTTGTCATTCAACATCTGATCCATTACGCCAAGCTTTCTACTACCATAAAATTTTACTACCGACATCAACATCAATTTATCTGCTAGGGCGACGGCGGCGGGAGCGGGTAGCAGGACGTTGCCGGTATCGTCACCGTGAAATTGGTGAAGAATGGCTGTGCGAAACTGAAGGTATAGTTCGCCGCGACCTGCTTGCCGCAAGCCGGCGTCGTAACAGTGAAGTTAGCCGCGGCCATCCCCAGCGTCATCGCCTTTGATGCCGCGACGGACTGGGTGGCGGCTACTGTACCGCAATTGTTGACGTCGACCGCGCCGCAGCGCGCCGCCTCTTCGACGGCGTAATCGAGCGTACTGGTCGACCACAGCATCCAGCCGGTCTCAATCGTGCCGAGAATCATAAGGGTCAGAAACGGCAGGACGACCGCCATCTCGACCGCCGTTCCGCCATGTCGGTCGCTGGCGAAGCGATGCGCCAGCAGTTTGGGCGTGGTCCGCAAGCCCGTCATTGCCGTACCACAGCCTGGCCCAGCAACGGCGACGGTATTCCCGGCAGAACCGGCGAATAGGTCACGCTGGAATGCACGGTCACATAGGTGCCGGCTGGCCCGCCCCCATTGGGGCAAGTCGTGCCGCAGGTCGCAGCCGTGATGCCGCTGGTGCTGGCGCAGCCGCAAGCCGAGGTCGGCGCCGGCGCGGTGACATTCGCGAGCGCGGTCGCCGAGGTGACCGCGGCTTCAATATTCGCGGCGTTGAAACCATTGGTTAGCGCATAATTCGCTCCGACCTGGGCGGCGTAGCCGACCTCCATCATTTTAAAAATGGCGGCGCCGTAATCGATGACCCCAACTATCAGAGCCAAAAAGATCGGAAATATGATCCCGACTTCGAGGGCGGCGCTGCCTTTGGCGCAGGGGACGAAGCGGCTGATGGTCTTGATCATATGTGGATCCCTATTCGACCAGCCGTGCCACGCCGGCCTGGCCAATGTTAGTCACGCCCGTGTTGGAGCAATTGCCACTTAGCGTGGCATTCCCGGTGTCGACGACGTTTAGGCCGATGACATGCAAGCAGGTGGGGGAGGATACGGAACCGTTTCCTCCCAGATCGACGGTATCGTTCCGCAAATCGACCGTCCCGGTGAGCGTGACGGTGCCATTGCCGGCGATCGTATCGGTCCCGCCGGCCGTCGCCCTTGGATCCTCGTAGAAGATCAGCCCTTCGTTCGCGACTATCCCCGTCAGGTTCACGTTGGCCTGCCCGTTGATGGTGACTTGGCCGGCGACAGTGGGCGCCGCGGCTGTCCCCATCATAACGATCGTCACGCCCCCCGATGCCGACGTTACAGTCCCATTGGATATGGAGAAACCGCCGCCCCTTATGTAATAGATTCCCGAGGGAATCGTCACATTGCCGCCGGAAATGCTGACGCTGCAATAAGTGGCGCCGGCCGTGAATGTCCCGCTGAAGTTACTGCAAGTGCCGGCAGGCGACAGTGTCAGCGAATTGGGGTCGGTCAACAAGGCGCCCGGGTCGTTCTGCGTGCCGGGGCCATTGGTCAATGTCAGCTGCGAGGGCGACGAGACCGTGCCATGGATATCGATGGAATGCGCATGAGCCGTCGAATGGTTGCCGTTGAAATCAATATTGCCGTTGCCGTCAATGTCGCAGCCGCCGCTCAGCGTCATCGCGCCATTGCCGTTGATTTGCACCGAATTGCCGGTGGCGAGCCCGAGAAGGCAGCCATTCCCCGTTGATGGCGACGGCGCGGCGACCCCGCGCGCCCGGACCGTCGGCGCCACGGTGACACCGGGCAAGAGAGCCGAGAAAAGCAGCGACTGGTTTTGCGCGATGATGACCTCGACCGCCTGCGCGTCGCCCGTGTAATTTCCGAGAGTCGGTGGCCGATTCACCGTGACGGTGATGCCTCTGACGCCGTCGGGCCAGTTATTCTGCGCCGCCACGCCCTTGGCCTGGGTCGTGATGTCAGGACCGCCATGCGCCGTCGCACTGACCGCGCTGACCGCGGCGGCGTCGGCCGCACCCTGCATCGCCCGCCTGGTCAACAGCCACGCGCCCACCTCGGTGGCCAGGCCCCCAAAGCCGATCATGACGGTCAGCGACACGGCGAAGGCCAGGGCCGCCCCACCCCGCCGATCGTCATACAAGCGGCCCAGAATCCCCATCGGCCGTTGCTCGCCAACGATGTCCGTGTGCGGGGCGCTCATCTCGCTGATCCTCTCGCAGTCGGATGGACTACTGCACGGCGACATGCACCGACGGGCGCAAATCACTGGGAGAGAGCGCGCTTTGGCCAGGGGCCGCCGCTGCAGGCGGCTTGGCCGCGTGCGCCTTGGATGGCCGCTCTGCTGAGACAGAGCCGTCATGGGACACTTCGTAGGAAGTGGCGTCCGTACCCCGCACAATCTCAAGACGGGGGCGCACCACCGTCGGCCGCTGCACAAT
>CAZVYC010000291.1:0-5430 GCA_964631425.1 uncultured Rhodospirillales bacterium | reverse complement strand
GAAGCGCCGCACCTTGTACGGGCAGTTGTTGGAGCAGAAGCGGGTGCCGATGCAGCGGTTATAGACCATGACGTTCAGTCCCTCATGGTCATGCACGGTGGCGCCGACAGGACAGACCACTTCGCACGGGGCGTGCTCGCAATGCATGCACGGCACTGGCTGGAACAGCGTATCGGGCGTGGCCTCCGAGCCCTCGTAATACCGGTCGATCCTCAGCCAGTGCATCTCGCGGTTCTTCAGAACCTCGTTCCGCCCCACGACCGGCACGTTGTTCTCGATCTGGCAGGCGAGCGCGCAAGCATTGCAACCGATGCAGGCGGTAAGGTCGATCGACATCGCCCAGGCCGCCTCGTTTTCTGGGAAGGGCGGGTACAGCGTGGGCAGGCTGTCGGCCGGCTTCTCGCGCCGGTAGTCGTGCGCCTGCTCCAGCGTGATGTGCCGGACGAAATCCTCACCATCCATGCGATCATGGCTCTGGGTGGTGCAGAGCTGCCGTCTCGCGCCGGTCCGCAGGACCTGCGCCCCGGCCGCAATCCACAATCCGTCACTGGCGCGCAGCGGGTAGGCGTCGATTCCGATTTCTTTGCCGATCTGGCCGACGATGCGGCGGCCGAACCCGAGCGGCAGGGTCACGCAGTCGGCCGCTTGGCCGGGTTGCACCCAGGCGGGAAACTCAACGGATCGCCCGCCCAGCGAGACCCGCAGCATGTCGCCCGTCGCGACGCCGAGTTGGGTGGCAGTTGCCGGCGCGACCCAGGCGGCGCCGTCCCAGCTGAGCTTGGCAATCGGGCGCGGCAGTTCCTGCAGCCAGGGATTGCCGGCATAGCGCCCGTCCCACAGATGGTCGTCGGGGCGGAACAACACTGTCAATCCCTGGCCAGCCGCGGCAAGGGCGGGAGCGGCAAAGGCGGAAGTGGCCGACGTGAAAGTCGGGTGAATATCGAGCGGCGCGGCCGCGCTGTCCGGCAGGATGCCGGTCGTCAGCGCCTCGTGCCACGTCTCGGCGAAACTGGGCTGCGACCCGCGCCACTGGTCCATCACCAGCGCGCGCTCCTCCGTGGTCTCCTCGCCAAGCAGCAGGCCGAGCAGCGCCAGCGCCGACTTGCGGCTAGGCAGCGGCCGAAGCTGCGGCTGGAGAATCGTCGCGGTGCCGTCGAAGGCGCGGGCGTCGGACCATTGCTCGAACGGGTGCTGCTCCGGCACGTGCCATCCGGCGAGCGCACCGGTCTCGTCCAGGTATTGGCCGAGGTAGATTGAGAGCGATGGGTGCTGCAGCGCGTCGGCGAAGCCGAGATCAGCGGGGGCGGCAAAAGCTGGATTGCCGCCCAGTATGATCAGCGTGTCGACGTCGCCATGCCGACAGTCATCTGCCAATTCGGCAAGCGTGCCGGAATCGGGCTGGTTCGCGAAAGCCGGGTCGACCACCGTCAGCGTGTTGCCCGGCGCGCCGAGGGCGGCATTGATCGCGTGCCCGAGCGCGTGAACGTCCGCTGGAAGTGAAGGTCCCAGATGGACGAGCGCGCTTCCCGAGTGACTTTTCAGATCGTCGGCGACCGTGGACAGCCATGGCGGCAGATCGCCTTGCGCCCAGTCCGTCGGAGCGGCGTCGACGAGGGCGGCGAGCGCGCCCAGAAGGCGGAGGATCTCCTCCGGGCGCGCCACGAACCGATGGTCAGCCGCGATGCCCGTGAGGCTCGGCGAACTCTCGACGGCGTATAGCCGATTCATGCGCCCGGACTGCGGTTCGTTGCGCCCGGCCATGAAGTCGTGCGCATGGCGCAGGTGGCCGGGTGCATGGGAAAGAAGGTCGCTCTCGACGGCCAGGATGACCTCGGCTTTGGCCATGTTCGGGATGACTTCGACCGGCCTACCATAGGCGGTGGTGGCGCCGGCGCGGACGGAGTCCCGGCCGATTGCTTCCCAGCTGTGCCAGCGCGTCGCCGGGAAACGCGCCTGGACCGCCTGGATACGCGCGGCTAAGGTTGGCGAGGTGATCGACCCGGTGAGCAGGCGCAACCTGACGCCGCTGTTCGCCGTGCTGCGGAGCATGGCATTCTGCAGCTCCTCCCAGGTGCGGATGCGGCCCTGAGAGGTGATCGCAGTGGCCCGCTCGGGATCATAAAGGTCGAACAGGGCGGCCTGTGCGAACAGATCGATGCCGCCCAGGCTGGCGGGATGGCGCGGGTTGCCCGCGACCATCATCGGTCGGGCGGACTGATGCGTCACCACGACGCCGGTAGCGTAACCCTGATGACAATGCGCGGTCGTATAGTACTGCGTGGTTCCAGGGTCGGCCCCGGGCGTCTGCTCCGCCGCCGGGACAATATCTTCCGGCGAGGCCGACGGTCCGCAGCCGGCCAGCGTCGCCAGCGAGACCGAGGCGCCCATGAGCCCGAGCACCGATCGCCGATCGATGCCGCCGCGCGCCTCCGGGTGCTTGGTCTCTAGGGATCGCCACTGCCGGGGGCGGGAAGCGGGGGCGCTCATCGGTGGCAGATCGAGCAGTCGGTCAGGTCGCGCTGGCCGACGTGATAGCTGGCCATCAGCGCGGACGGGGAGGGGGTGCTCGCGTCGCGGTGCCAGTCCGGGTTGAAGATCTGGTTCTTGGGTCTGAGATTGTGGCCGGGGTCGCGATGGCAGTCGACGCACCACTGCATCAGCAGCGTGTTCGCTTTCCACATCAGCGGCATGCGGTCGACCGGGCCATGGCAGGTGGAGCAGCCGACCCCCTTGGCGATATGGATGCTGTGGTTGAAATAGACATAGTCGGGCAGGCGGTAGACCCGATGCCATTCCATCGGCTTGTCTTCCGCCAGGCTCAGGCGGATTGGCGCCAGGATCGCCGCGTTGGTCCAAAGCTCCGAATGGCAGGTCATGCAGGTGTAGGAAGGCGGCATGCCGGCCGTAGCGGTCTTCTCGACCGTGGTATGGCAATAGCGGCAGTCGAGACCGAGCCCGCCGACATGGTGCTTATGGCTGAACGGCACCGGCTGCTCGCGGACCAAGTCGACCCACGTGTCATACTGGGTAACCGGCATGTTGAACGCCCAGAACAGGCCGGCAACAGCGCCGCCCGCGACCGCGATAAGCGCGACCTTAAGCGCGAGCTGGGCGCCATGGCTGAAGACGCCGCTTCCCGGCGCGGATCGCAGCTCCTCGCGGCGGTCTGGCTCACGCATCGTGCCGGACCCGGCCCAAGGGCGCCAGGATCGTCTCAACAGACCTTAGCATTGTCGATCGTCAGCCGAGTTCTGCCTGCCTAACGCTTGAACCGGAGATCTCGGGCGGCGTTCCATTCCCGCAAAAGATGGTGACGTAAACGGGTCGGGCCCCGGAGGCGGCGGCCGGTCGATATCCTTAGCAGCAGCTTTGGTTTGCTGGCGTTCGCGGCGCGGCGGCGAAAGCCGCCTGCGGCGTCGAGACGCAAGGCGACAGGCAATTCCTGATAATTCCTGACGCACTGCTCCAGATCAATTTCACGACCGGCACAGCCTTCAGCAGGAAGGGCCTTTTTTTGGCTCAATGAGGTTGCGGGAAATTCATTATTCGCTCGCCGGGCCCTGCGGTGCTGAACTTGCCGACGGCGCTTTTTACCCCGTCACTGGCACCGCTGGCCTCAGCCGAATCAACTGTGTAGTAGTACGTCGTCCGCGGCTTGAGACCCGGGACGTACACGCGAAAAACCGTATCGGCGTGTCTCTGATTCAGTCGGATGTGCGATTTCGCTGTCTGGTTGAGTTCGTCGGGTTTCGTACCGTAATGCACGACACCGTAGTGCTCGTCAGAGCCGCCAGGGTTGTTGCTCGTCCACCTGATGATCGCCGAGCTTTCGTCAGCCGATTCGAGTTCCGGTCCCTCCGCGATTTGCACGCGCGGGGCCTTCGCGGCAGGAGGCTGCTCCTTCGCGACATACGCACTCACCTGAGCGACGCCTGAGCTCGAAATAAGCAGACTGGCGAGCGTAGCCGCAATCGCCAGTCTGGTGCGCAACTGAGGAGTCATGCGACCTTCCTACGGAATGGGCAGCGGACCTGGCACGGGCGATACGCCGCAGATCGCTGAAGCGCACTGAGGAAGCGGCGGAGTCGGAATGAGAGACTCGTTGCCCTGAGTCTTGGCCGAGCCGCCCGCCATGCACCGACCCGTAAAAGTGTCGCTGTTGGCGTAAGGTCGCGTGAAGCCGTCGGTGAGGGTCAGCAGGAAGGCGACGATCTGGTCCTCCTCTTGATCCGTCAAGCCGAGATTGCCGACGGTCATGTCGATGTTGTTCGGGACCTCTGGCATCGGCCAACAGTCGACCTTCTCAGTCGTGCCGGCCGGACAGTGTCCGGAAGTGACGTTGTATTTGAAGTTGGCAACGTCGCGCGTGTTGTAGAAGTGAACGAGCTGCTTAAGGCTCTTGATATAGCCGTTGTGAAAAAACTCCTTCTGGAAGTAAGGCCCGGGCGCCTCAGTGGTGGGGCATTTCGCGGGCGTCATCGCTACGTTGCGCGCCGAAGATGTCTGCATCTGCCCATCGCTGGTGGGCGCATATTGTACCCAAGTCGCGTTCGGGTTGGGAGCGGCGCCGAAACCGCTTCTCAAGAACGTCCCCAATCCCAGGTCCCGGTAACCGAATCCGTAAGGATTGCCGGTGAACCCGAAGCGATCCGGCTTGTCCTGATAATAGAAGGCATCCCTGGGATTGAGCGGCAGGCCCAGGTTGGCGGAACCGAAGCAGGTGAACAGAGGCTCCGTGGCTGCTGATGCACCGGTGTCCTGGCCATTTGGCATGGTCCCTTGCGGCGGGGGTGGGGTGGGGGCAGTTGACCTGCCATCCAGATGACAGGAGTTGCAATTCGCCTTGCCCCGGAACAGGTCGTACCCAGCCTGCTCGTCGGCCGTTAAGGTATATGTGGGCGGGGTTGTCAGCGTGGCGTCAAACTTCGACGAGAAGGCGCTGACCGACACCGACTGCTCATAGGCGTCCAGAGCCTGTCCCCAGATGGCATACACGTTGTTCGCCCGGATACGGTCCTCGGGGCTCAGGTTCACTGGCATCGTGTTCGTGCCGAACACCGCGGCACCACCGGGCGTCGCACATATCTTCGCGGTGTCGTCGGGAAAGTCGATGGCTAGGATGCCCTTCCCGTAGATCTCCTCAATGAGCGGACGGTATTTGGCGCGGGAAAGCTTGTACGCGATACAGGCCGTATCGGGGTTGCCCATTTCCTGGGTGTCGACGGGCGGATGCTGTGCCTGCTCCGCGTCGGGATTCCGCAGCAGATATCCGGTCGCGCGTGAATCCCAGAAGTTGCCGCCGAAGAAGGCTCCTTGTACCTGATTGAACTGGAATACCGGGAAGAACGGCGCATAGGTATATCTCTGCGCCGTCCGCTTGCCGGCCCTGAAGTGGACCGTTCCGGGCTAGGCGATCATCGTCAGATTCAC
>CAZVYC010000290.1:0-5470 GCA_964631425.1 uncultured Rhodospirillales bacterium | reverse complement strand
GAAGATGGTCATCGACCATTTGTTGTCACCCGGCCGCTGGGTCGGGTTCCAGGTGCTGGGATTGCCTGATCCGTAATAGATCAGGTTCAGTTGCGGATCGTAGGAATACCAGCCCCAGGTGTCGCCTCCGCCGGTCTTCCACTGGTCGCCTTCCCATGTCGAGAGCGACGAGTTGGCGCCCACCGGCTTACCCAGGTTGGTGGTCTTCTGCGGATCGAACAGGATCTGGTCGTCCGGCCCGACGGAATAGGCCTTCCACGCCACCGATCCGTCCTTGAGATTATAGGCGGTCAGCCGGCCCGGGACGCCGAACTCGCCACCGCTGATGCCGACAAGGACCTTGTCCTTGACCACCATGGGGGCGGCGGTCATGGTTTCGCCCTTCTTGGGATCGCCGTTGGTGGCTTTCCAAACTTCCTTGCCCGTTTTGGCGTCCAACGCCACCACCGTCGCGTCGGCCTGATCAAGAATGATCTTCCCATCGCCATAAGCCACGCCGCGATTGACCGTGTCGCAGCACATCACGGGAATGACGTTCGGATCCTGCTTGGGTTCGTATTTCCAAAGAATGACGCCATTGTTGTTGAGATCGAGCGCGTACACGGTGTTCGGAAAGGGCGTATGGACATACATCACGTCGCCGATGATCAGCGGGCCGCCTTCATGCCCGCGAAGCACGCCGGTCGAAAACGTCCATGCCGGCCTCAGATCCTTCACGTTGGCCGCGGTGATCTGCTTGAGTTCGCTATAGCGGTGATTTGCATAGTCCCCGGTGGGCATGACCCACTGGTTCTGATCTTTCTCAAGCTTCAGCAACTCATCGTTCGCCAGGGCGGAGCCCGCGGAGATGAGCGCAGAGCAGGCTAGCAATGACAATGGAACGAGCTTCATTTTTGCTTACCTCCCGGTGTTGCACCTTCGTGTCGCGCCACGAAGGCGGCGCACATGACCTGTTCCCCGCATAAAAAGCGGACTATGAGCCGAACGATCGCGCGCCAAGCGGTTCGGGTCGATTCAACCTTTAGTCTTGTCTGGGATCGCGCCGGGCCGCGATGGAGAAACCCAGCCCGCAAATACGAGGCGATTAACCTCTATATTCCAAGATCTTATGCGAAACGCTACATTTTGCTGCAGAGCAACAGACGATGATGGTGCCAGCTTGCGGAACGCTTGCACCCCATGACTGAAGCAGGCTGGATGCGCGTATCCGAGGGCCACGGCGACCGCTGATGCGCAGCCGTCGGGCATCACAACGGAGGGCGAGAAAAATGGATGTTCGCGCCGCGGTGGCATTTGAAGCCGGCAAGCCGCTCTCGATAGAAACGGTGCAGCTCGAGGGCCCCAAGGCGGGCGAGGTGATGGTGGAGTTGCGGGCGACAGGCATTTGTCACACCGACAAATACACATTGTCCGGGGCCGACCCGGAGGGGCTCTTTCCCGCGATCCTGGGGCACGAAGGCGCAGGTGTGGTGGTCGAAGTGGGACCGGAGGTGAAATCTCTGAAACTTGGCGATCACGTCATTCCGCTCTACACGCCCGAATGTCGCGAGTGCGAATATTGCCTCAGCCAAAAGACCAATCTTTGCCAGAAAATCCGCACGACCCAGGGTCGAGGCGTGATGCCGGACGGCACGAGCCGCTTTTCTTTCCACGGCAAGCCCATCCTCCATTATATGGGGACATCGACATTCGCGAATTACACCGTCCTGCCGGAGATCGCCGTGGCCAAAATCCGCGAGGACGCTCCGTTCGATAAGGTCTGTTATATCGGCTGCGGGGTCACCACGGGAATCGGAGCGGTACTGTTCACCGCCGAGGTCGAGGCAGGTGCGAATGTCGTGGTGTTCGGCCTTGGCGGGATCGGCCTCAACGTGATCCAGGGTGCAAAGATGGTTGGCGCCGGCATGATCGTCGGCGTCGACCTCAATCCCGCGCGCGAAGCGCTCGCGCGTAAATTCGGCATGACCCACTTCGTCAACCCGAGCACGGTGAAGGGAGACCTGGTCGCGCACCTGGTGGAGCTGACCAAAGGCGGCGCCGATTACAGCTTCGAATGTGTCGGCAATACCACCCTGATGCGCCAGGCGCTGGAGTGCTGTCACAAAGGCTGGGGCGTCTCGACGGTCATCGGTGTCGCCGCGGCCGGCCAGGAGATATCAACACGGCCGTTTCAGCTCGTGACCGGGCGCGTCTGGCAGGGCTCGGCATTCGGCGGCGCCCGGGGACGCACCGACGTCCCCAAGATCGTCGACTGGTATATGGACAAACGGATCAACATCGACGATCTGATCACCCACACCTTGCCGCTCGATCGGATCAATGAGGGATTCGACCTGATGGCGAGGGGCGAATCGATCCGTACCGTGGTCCTCTATTGAAAGAGTACCGCAGTCGTTCGTCAGGTCGGCTCTTCGTGCCGCTTGCCCGCTTCGCACCGCCAGCTGGCAAGCTGGTACGTGGGATGGTTCTTGACGTAGTCGGCCGCGGTAAGCTGCGCGTTCATCATGCAGCTCATCGGGGTCAGCGGCTGTTCAAACAGAGGGCGATCCTCCAGGCATTGCTTCGGGTCGCCGACCATGCAGTAGACCAATACCAATTCAATAACCATCCAGCCCTCCAATGCCGCGGACCGCGCCCGCGCGTTGACAATCGATAATGAGGCCGGACGTGATTGACCCGTATTCTGCCCACTCCGGCAAAAGGTATCTTATTTCGCACTTGCGAGATAATATTGTCGGAAACCGCCGCGACGACGCGATGACCCGATGCCGCAGGTCGATTTCACGGATAGTCGCGCTGGCTCTCATGCTGTCTTTTGCCGCTGCGCGGGCGGAGGAAGAGCAGCCCTTGAGCGCGGCGCAGGTGGCGTTGTTCGAAACACCCCACCTCAGCAATGTCACGCATCCCGAGACCCTTTCATATCGTTTTGAGCGCACCGGTGCGGAACCGTTGGAAGACACGGTTTCGCTCCACGTCAAAGAAATCCACCCCGATGGCACCAAATATGTCAGCTTTGATTTCATGACAGGGGAGCGCCGGATATTCTTTCCGGCAGTCGACAATTTTTCCGGCAATCCGCTTCTCATGCTGTTCCTTGAGCATGACGTACGCGAGATGAAGGACGAGACCGGTATCGCCGCCGCCTATTTCCGCAATCATATCCGCGCGGCCTTCATCGATCGCGCGAAGATATCGGATGAAACCATCCAGCTCGCCGGAAGGTCCGTGGCGGCACGATGCGTCACGCTCAAGCCCTTCACCGACGATCCGCGGCTCGCCCGGCTGCCGTCGTTCCGGGGCAAGACGTACCGGTTCGTCCTGTCGGACAAAGTGCCCGGCCAGATCGACGAATTGGCGGCTGAAATGCCGGCCGACCCGGACTCAGGCGCGCCGGCACTGACCGAAAGGATCGTCTTTGCCGGAGAGGAGAACGCGGAATAATGCGTGTTCTGGTTATCCCACTCGTCCTGGGAAACCTGCTGCTTGCGCCGTGCACCGACGCGCAGGAACGGCACCCCAAGAACGACTATCCGACTGCGGCGCGGGCCGATTACGTCATCGGCTGCCTGGCGGCCAATGCGTTCAAGCGCGAGCTGCTCGACAAATGCGCCTGCGGCATCGACACGATCGCCGACATGCTGTCTTACGAGGATTATGAAAAAGCCGAGACCGTCCTCAGCATGCAGCAGGGAGCGCTGGGTGGGCGTGCAGAGCTGTTTCACAACACGCCGATTGCCCAGGAATCGGTCGACAAGCTGCGGCGTGCGCAGGCCGAGGTCAATCTACGCTGCAAGTGACAGGCTGCTCACGGCTCCTGTGCGTCCGTCATGCATGATTCAAAGACCCGGCTGGCCAAAATGTCCGCCGCTTCGATCGTCATGAGATCCTCAGGCGTCACCTCGCCCCGATGCGCGTGCACCAGCCGATTTGCCTGCCGCAACCGGGCGCGATCGAGCGCATTGCGGATCGATCGCGCGTTGGCGAAGTGCGGCTGGGTCTTGCGTATCGCGATGTAGCGTTCGAGCGCCACCCGTCCGGGACCGCTAAGCCGGTAACTATCCTTCGACAGGATCAACTCGCCGATCGCCAGCAGTTCCTCGGCCTCGTAGTCGGGAAAGCTGACATGCTGGCCGATGCGCGAGCGGAAACCGGGATTCGAGGCGAAAAAGCTCTCCATCCGGTCCGGATAGCCCGCCAGGATGACGATCAGGTCGTCCCGGTTGTTCTCCATCACCTGCAGCAGAATCTCGATCGCCTCCTGCCCATAGTCGCGCTCGTTTTCCGGCCGCGACAGATAATAGGCCTCGTCGATGAACAGCACGCCGCCCATCGCCTTCTTCAGCACCTCCTTGGTCTTGGGCGCCGTGTGGCCGATATATTGGCCGACCAGATCGTCGCGCGTGACCGCGATCAGCTGCTCTTTCCGGATGAAGCCCAGGCGGTGCAGGATGCCCGCCATCCTGAGCGCCACGCTGGTTTTGCCGGTGCCGGGATTTCCGGTGAACGACATGTGCAGCGTTGGCGTCCCGCTGACGAGCCCGAGACGCCGGCGAACCCGCTCGACCAGCAGCAAGGCTGCGATCTCGCGGATTCGCGTCTTCACCGGCTTCAGGCCGAACAACTCGGCATCGAGCGCGGCGAGGATTTCGCCGATCCCCGCGTCCTCGAATTCCCTGCGAAGATCAATCGGCGCCGGCGCGTCGGGCCGGGCGGCCTGCATGGTTGCGGCGTCAGTCACTGATAGCGCTCGCCCGCCGGCCGGTCGGTGGCATAAGCGTGGGTGGTATAACGGATGTTCCGCCCCCCCGCCTCCTGGCGCGCCAAGGCGAACCCCGGCTCGTCCTTCGGCCGTCCGACGATGAAGGACAGCCGGACCGACTCCCAGCCAGGCGTGGAGTCGAACGCCGACAGCCGGATGTAATGGCGGTCGCCATAGACCTTGCGGCATTCCGCGAGCTCGAACATCACGCCCTTGGCGTCCGGGATATCGAACATCGGCAGGCCCCACATCTCCCAGTAGGTGTTGCGGGGATGCGGATCGTCGGTGAACTCGATGTTCACGGCCCAGCCATTGTCGAGGCAGAACTGGACCTGTTTCGTGATCTGCTCGTCCGTCAGGTCGGGCAGGAAGGAAAAGCAGCCTTGGGTCAGGCGCATGATCTTTACTCCTACATTGTCAGGCTTGGGGTTGGCACGAAGTCCGGCGTATCGGTCGAGCTGTAGTCGAAGGTCACGTCCTTCCAGACGTCGAGTGCCTGCCTGAGCGGGGTGCAGCTACGTGCCGCCGCCGCCAGGATGTCCGGCCCGTCGTGAACGATATCGCGCCCTTCGTTGCGCGCCATGATCATCGCCTCCAATGCGACGCGATTGGCGGTTGCCCCGGCGGCGATGCCCATTGGATGGCCGATCGTGCCGCCGCCGAACTGCAGCACGACGTCTTCGCCCAGGAGATCGAGCAGCTGATGCATCT
>CAZVYC010000289.1:0-5498 GCA_964631425.1 uncultured Rhodospirillales bacterium | reverse complement strand
AGTCGCGGAACTGGGTACGCCGAAATTCGACCAGGCCCAGCTGGTAATGCAGCAACGGCCAGAGCGTGCTGTTCGCATAGCCCAGGTAATATTGCTCATAGTCGGTCTGGGTCAGGTCGACCGTGGCGAAGGTGATCTTGCCACGCCGCGTCACCTTCGGCGTCTCGGAGCGCGCTTCGCCCACGTTTCCGGACCAGCCGAACCAGATGCCGCCCTCCGCCTGCAGCGCCTCGCGGATCGCCGCTTCCAGTCCGCCGGCCCGGCCGGCGCCGGCGGTGGGCGTGCCGACGCGGTTGGATACGCTGATGAGTCGCGTCAAAGCGGGGCCTCCCGACGGTGCCGATTGGAGGTTGCTTCGAAAGTTTCCATGTATCTATCCGGGCATCGAAGTCGGGCCGGGCATCGAAGTCGGGCCGGGCGTCGCGGTTGGACCCGGCGTCGCCGTCAGGCGGTCCGCGACTTCGGCCAGCCATGTGCGCGTCAGGGCGGGGTCGGCGATACGGAAGGTGGCAAGGCTGGGGGCGGGCGGCCCGACCCGGATCGCGATTCCGCCCTGCTCGATTGCCGCAGCGAACCCGTCCTCGTCGGTGCGGTCGTCGCCGACGACCACCGGCATGCGGCCGGCGAACGGCGCGGCTTCCATGAACCGGCGCACCGCGCCGCCTTTGTTGAGCCCGCGCGGGCGGATCTCGAATACGCAGTGGCCTGCGATCGTTTCGAGTTCGGGGTGCTCAGTGGTCAGCTCGGCGACAAACCGGCGAAGCGCTTCGCCATGCGCGGGCGCCAGCCGATAATGGATGGCGGTGGTCATGCCCTTGTTCTCCACCAGCAGGCCCGGGCGGGCCGCGGCGAACGCCTCGATCCGCGGCAACAGCGCGCGCAGCCCCTCCGCCGGAGTGGCATGCGCGACTGCCGCGCCGGGCAGGCGGATTTCCGCGCCGTGCTGGCCCGCCGCGGCCAGGCGGAGCGGCAGCAGCGCGTCGATCGCCGCGAGCGGCCGGCCGCTTACGATCGCCAACGCCCCCGACAGGGCGGCGTCGAGGCGCGCCAGCAGGTCCGGTAGCTCGGGCGGCACCACCACCGCCTGCGGCGTTGGGGCGATGTCGATCAGCGTACCATCGAGATCAAGAAACAGGGCCCAGTCCGGCGCTGGCTGGGGCAGGGAGTATGCGTCGGTTCGCATCGGGCGGAAAACCCCGGAGGCGGCAACGTGGTTCCTGGGTTTTATCCAGGTCAGCGGTCTTGCATCAGCCCCATCGCCCGGAAACTGGCCAATTCCCCCGGCCCGACGATGACATGGTCATGTACGGTGATGCCGAGCGGCGCCGCCGCCTTCACGATCTCCCGCGTCATCTCGATGTCGGCGCGCGACGGCGTCGGGTCGCCCGAGGGGTGGTTGTGCACCAGGATCAGCGCGGTCGCGCCGAGCTCGAGCGCGCGCTTCACCACCTCGCGGATATAGACCGGCGCGTGGTCCACCGTGCCGCGGGTCTGCACCTCGTCGCGGATCAGCGCGTTCTTGCGGTCGAGAAACAGCAGGCGGAACTGCTCGTTGATCTCGTGCGCCATGGCCGCGCGCAGATAATCGTTGAGCGCCGACCATGAGGACAGCACCGGCCGGTCCAGCACCCGTTGCCGGCCCAATCTCAGCGCCGCGGCCTGGACCAGCTTGATCGCGGCGATGGAATTGTCCGAAAGGCCCGCCCCGCCCAGTTCCGTAGGCGGCGCGCTGATCACCCGGGCGAAGTCACCGAACCGGCGGATCAGCGATTTGGCCAGCGGCTTGACGTCCTTCCGCGGGATCGCCGTGAACAGCAGCAGCTCCAGAAGCTCGTAATCGGGCAGCGCGTCGGGGCCGCCCTGCATGAAGCGGTCCCTGAGCCGCTGGCGATGCCCGGCATGGCCGGGCTCACTTTCGTCGGCGCCCGGCCGTTCGGTCACTGAGCCGGTGCGCCGTAGGGCGGTTTGGTATAGCCGGCCGGCGACAGGGTGAAGATTTCGACGCCGGTCTCGGTCACCCCGACCGTATGCTCGAACTGGGCCGAGAGCGAGCGGTCGCGCGTCACCGCCGTCCAGCCGTCATCCAGCACCTTCACCTCGTGGCGCCCGGCATTCACCATCGGCTCGACGGTGAAGATCATGCCGGGCTTGAGGATCAGCCCGTCACCCGGGCGGCCGTAATGCAGCACCGACGGCGCCTCGTGGAACACCCGGCCGGTGCCGTGGCCGCAGAAGTCGCGGACCACTGAGAAGCGCTGGGCCTCGACGAAGCTCTGGATCGTGTGGCCGAGATCGCCCAGGGTGGCGCCGGGGCGGATCACCGCGATGCCGCGCATCATCGCCTCATAGGTCACCTCCACCAGCTTGCGGGCCCTGAGCGGCACGCGGTCGCCGACCATGTACATGCGGCTGGAATCGCCATGCCAGCCGTCGACCAGCGGCGTCACGTCGATATTCAGGATGTCGCCGTCGATCAGCCTGCGGTCGCCCGGTATCCCGTGGCAGACCACATGGTTGATCGAGATGCAGACCGATTTCGGATAGCCCTTGTAGCCGAGCGGCGCCGGAATGCCGCCGCGGTCGCGGGTGAACTGCTCGCACAGCCGGTCGAGCTCAGCGGTGGTGACGCCCGGCTTCACATAGGGCGTGATGAAGTCGAGCGTCTCCGCCGCCAGCCGACCGGCGACGCGCATGGCGGCGAAATCGGCAGGACCGTGGATGGTGACCGACGGGTCGTATGCAGGCTCACGCTGAGCGGATTGGCGATTCATTGGGACAACTCGAAAGAGAGACGGCGCAGCATCCGCCAACCGGCGGGCGCGATCAAGATTTGGATGGCAGGCGCGATTTAAACAAGAATAGATTGCACCTATGACCACCGAAAAACGCCCCGCCCCCACCGCCGCGGTTCTGATCATCGGCAACGAAATTCTTTCCGGCCGCACCCAGGACGTCAATCTGGGCTGGATTGCGGGCAAGCTGGTCGAGCGCGGCATCCGCCTGGGCGAGGCGCGGGTGGTGCCGGATATCGAGGACGAGATCGTTCTGGCGGTGCGCGCCCTGTCGGCGCGCTATGATTACGTCTTCACGACCGGGGGCATTGGGCCGACGCACGACGACATAACGGCCGATTCGATCGCCAAGGCCTTCGACCGCCCGGTCGTGATCCATCCCGAGGCGGCCGCCCGGCTGGAGCGCCACTACGGCCCCGGCAACGTCACGCCGGGGCGGCTGCGCATGGCCCGCGTGCCGCAAGGGTCGTCCCTGATCGACAACCCGGTCTCGGCCGCGCCGGGCATCCGCATCGAGAATGTCTTCATCATGGCCGGTGTGCCGGCGATCATGCGGGCGATGCTGGACGGCATTTTGCCGACCTTGGCTCAAGCCCGGCCGATCCTGAACCGGAGCGTCGACTGCCGGATCGCCGAAAGCGTGCTCGCCGATCCCCTGGCCGCGATCCAGGCACGCCATCCCGACGTCGATATCGGCAGCTATCCCTGGTACCGCCAGGGCGCGGCCGGCGTCAGCCTGGTGGCCCGCGGCACGGACGCGGCCGTCCTGGACTCAGTGGCGGCAGAAATCGCCCAGATGATCCGCGACCTGGGCGGCGAGCCGATGGCGGAGTAGGGGCTGGATGGCCATCTCCAGCGCGGGCCTTGACGTCATATCTGAGAAAGAGACATCATTGCCGTCAAATCTTGAATGGTGATATCACGTGGCGGTTGTCTCGGTTCGTAATTTGCCGGAAGAAACCCATCGGGCGTTGCGGTTGCGGGCGGCTCGGCACGGCCGGAGCACCGAAGCCGAAATCCGCGCTATCCTGGAAGACGCGGTGCGTCCCGAAACGCGGATCAAAGTGGGTTCGGAACTCGCCGCGTTCGGCAAGCGCGCTGGCGGCATCGATATTGAGTTGGCGCGCGATGCTTCGCCCGTCGAGGCGGCATCGTTCGAGTGATCATCCTCGATACCAATGTGGTATCGGAGCCGATGAGGCCGAGCGGCGATCCGCTCGTACAGGACTGGCTCGACAACCAAGCGGTTGAGACATTGTACCTCACCGCCACCAGCCTCTCCGAGCTGCTGGTCGGGATTGAAAGCTTGCCGAACGGAAGGCGCAAGACTGGTCTGGCGGACGGCTTGGAAAGGATGCTGCTCAATTTGTTCGGCCCGCGGGTCCTGCCATTCGACCGGGACGCGGCATTGGCTTGTGCGCCTTTGATCCGCCGTGCCCGCGCGGCAGGGCGCGCCATTTCTGTGGCGGACGGTCAGATCGCCGCCATTGCCGTGGTCCACGGTTTCACCGTCGCCACACGGGACACCGGTTCCTTCGTGGCTGCCGGCGTGCCGGTTATCAACCCTTGGGAGGCTCAGCTGACTTCCTGATCCGCAGGCTGGGCGCGACGATAACGGATATACAACACGGCCGATGGAATTATCGTTTCCCGCGCACCGGGCGATAATCAGAAGGCGCAGTCCAGATGTTCGAGGAGAAGATCTATCCCTATCCCTCGATTTGGAAAGGTGCTCGCCTGGCCATTGGCTGCGGCGTGCTCGCCGTATTCGGGTTCCGGGATGCGGGCCGCGATACACGGGGAATGATCATCGATGGGCTGATCACGCTTCGCCCCGATGAGGCGATGGTCTTCCGCTATCTGCTTGCCATCCTCATGGGGGCAGCCGCGATCACCACGGTTTTCCTGATGCTTCATCCGAAGCTCAGGCGTGCGGCGCTCACGCTGGGCGCGTCCGGGCTGGTGATTTCGCCGCGCCTCAGGCGCGCCGAGATCACGATCCGATACGTGGACATCGCGGCCATCCAGCATCGGAAGAACCGCTACCAGGAGCTGCTCACCGTTACGTCACGAACCGGCGAGCAGGCAGCCATATCGGCGGGCCTGCTCCCGTCGCGCGCAGCCTTTGATGAGGTCCGCTCGGAATTGGAAGCCCGCACGCGAGCCGCGCAGACCGCGCCTCCCAGCGGCGGTTTCGGCCGCCGCCGGACTTTTGCCTAGCGCTACTCCGCCGGCTGTACCACGACCGCGGCCGCCCGCCGCCGGCTGTAGCCGAAATAGACCACGAACCCGATCAAGAGCCAGACGACCAGGCGAATCCATGTAGCGAGGTCGAGCGACACCATCATTGCCAGGCAGACGATGATCCCCAGGATCGGGACCACGGGCACGAACGGCGTGCGATAGGGCCGCGGCAGGTCCGGCCGGGTTCGGCGCAGCACCATGACGCCGACGCAGACGATCACGAAGGCCAGCAGCGTGCCGATCGAGGTCATGTGACCCAAGGTCGTGATCGGCAGGAAGCCGGAGAACAGACTGACGAACACCATCAGCACCAGGTTGGAGCGCCAGGGCGTCCGCCATTTGGGATGGATGTCGCTGAACAGCGCCGGCAGCAGCCCGTCGGCCGACAGGGCACGGAAGACGCGCGATTGCCCCAGCAACATCACCAGGATCACCGAGGTGAAGCCGCCGATGATGCCGACC
>CAZVYC010000288.1:0-5509 GCA_964631425.1 uncultured Rhodospirillales bacterium | reverse complement strand
TTTCCGGGTAGGTATGGGGTATTTTTTTGCCGACTGTGGCCACCAGGTTCGACACCCCCTTCGCGGCTTTCGCGGCCTTCTACCGGGCCTTCGCCGCTTTCGCGGCGACCGCCGGCGCGCACCCGGACAATGCCTTCCTCTGTATCCCGGCCAAGGGCGACCGCGACTACCATCCCGCGGGCGTGGAGTTCCGGTATCGCGATGCGCTGGAGCGGATCGAAGCCTTGCGGACGCTTTATGCGATGTCGGGAATCGGCCATGGGCACCGTGTGGCGCTGCTGCTGGGCAACCGCCCCGAGCATTTCTTCCATCTGTTCGCGCTGAACGCGCTGGGCGCCAGCGTGCTGCCGCTCAACTCCGACAACACGCCGGACGAGATGCTGTACGCAGTCAGCCATTCGGAGGCCGATCTCGCCTTTTCGGCCGGCACTCGCCTCGATGATCTGAAAGCGGTGGCGGCCCGGCGCGAGCAGCCGTTGCCGGTCTATTCCGCCGAGGACCTGCCGGCCCGCCTGGCCGAGCCGGCCCGGAAAGCCCGCGACGGCGCTCCGGGCCCGAACAGCGAGGCAGCACTGCTCTATACCTCCGGTACGACGGGGCGGCCCAAAGGCTGTCTGATCTCGAACGCGTATTTCCTGACCTCGGGCAGCTGGTATCTCGCACGCGGCGGCCGTCTGTCCTTCACCTTCGGGCAGGAGCGACTGTTCAACCCTTTCCCGGTGTTCCACATGAACGCCGGGGTGATGAGCCTGATGGCGGTGACACTGTCGGCCAGCTGCCTGATCTCAGCCGACCGGTTTCACCCGAAGAGCTGGTGGCAGGACCTGGTCGCGACCCGGGCGACGGCGGTCCATTACATGGGTGTCATTCCGCCGATCCTCTTCAAGCAGGCGCCCGTTGCGGAGGAGAAGCAGCATCGGGTGAAATTCGGGCTGGGCGCCTCGGTCGATCCGACCTTGCACGGCGCGTTCGAGGCGCGGTTCGGCTTCCCGATGGTCGAGGTCTGGGGCATGACCGAGACCGGCCGGGTGCTGTGCGACCATATCGAGCCCCGGCAGATTACGACCCGGGCGATCGGCCGGCCATGCGACGGGCTCGAGGTCAGGATCGCCGACGACCAGGATCAGCCGGTCAAGCCCGGCGAGCCCGGGCAGCTGCTGGTGCGGTTCGCCGGGAACGACCCGCGCAAGGGCTTCTTCTCGGGCTATCTCAAAGAACCCGAGGCGACGGAAGAGGCCTGGCGCGGCGGCTGGTTTCACACCGGCGACGTGGTGCGGCAGGCGCCGGACGGGATGCTGCACTTCGTCGACCGGCGCAAGAACATCGTGCGGCGGAGCGGCGAGAACATCTCCGCGGCCGAGGTCGAAGAGGCGATCATCACCCACCCTTCGGTCAACACGGTGGCGGTGCTGCCGATCGAGGACGAACTGCGCGAGGAAGAGGTGATGGCCTGCGTCGTGCTGTGCCCGGGTACCGCGCCCGACCGTGCCGCGGCCAACGCCATCTTCGAGCATTGCCGTGAGCAGCTGGCCTATTACAAGATGCCGGGATGGATCGTGTTTCGTGAGGCGCTGCCGGTCACGACGACCACCAAAATCCAGAAGGGCCTGATCTTCAAGCCGGACGAGGACCCGAAGACAATCCCTGGCTCCTTCGATCTCCGGCAGGAGAAGCGGCGGCATAATGTCGGGGCAGCGGCCGCCTGACCCATGGCCGATCCGCGCTTCTATCACAACGCCGGCCCGTTCGCGCTCGCTGACCTCGCCACTGAGCTCGGCGCCGCGGCGGCCGGGGACGGCGCGCTGTCGATCAAGGACATCGCGGCGATCGAAGAGGCCGGACCGGACGAGCTTTGCCTGTTCGCCGATCGATCGTTTCGCGACGCCATCACCCGCAGCCGCGCCGGCGCAGTCCTGACAAGCGCGGAGCTGGCGCCGTTGGTGCCGCCGCATATCCGGACGCTGATCTCCACCTCCCCGCGGCTCGCCTTCGCCGAGGCCGCCTGGCTGCTCTATCCTGCGACCGACGAGGCGATGGGGCTCGAAGACGAGCGCGAACGCGCCCAGATCGGTGGAGATTGCCGCATCGCCGGCAGCGCGACTGTCGGCCGCAACGCGGAGATCGGCGAGCGCACCCTGATCGGGGCCGGCGCGGTGATCGGTCCGGGGGTGGTGATCGGGCGCGACTGCATGATCGGCCCGCACGCCACGATCGGCTTCGCCCTTGTCGGCGAGCGGACCCAGATCTATGCCGGGGCCGTGGTGGGCGCGCAGGGCTTCGGCTTCGTGCCGGCCGAGGCGGGCCTCAGACGGGTGCCGCAGCTCGGCCGGGTGGTCCTGGGCAACGACATCGAGGTCGGCGCCAATACGACGATCGATCGCGGCGCGCTGGGCGACACCACAATCGGCGACGGCACCAAGATCGATAACCAGATCCAGATCGGTCACAATTGCAGAATCGGGCGATTCTGCACCTTCTCGGGCCGCGTCGGCATTTCCGGCAGCGTGGAAATTGGCGATTTCGTGCAGGTGGGCGGCGGCGTCGGGGTGGCCGACCACATCACGATCGGCGCCAAGGCCCGGCTCGCCGCCGGGGCCGGGGTGATCCAGGACGTACCGCCCGGCGCGACCGTCGCCGGCTATCCGGCTATCCCGATCCGCGAATGGCATCGGCAGACCGTGGGTCTGAGGAAGCTGTTCGGGCGTAAGGGCGGGGCGGGATAGCAGCGAGAACCTACAAATCCTTGTAATGCGGCTGCGCCGCGTTATCGGACCAGCCGCCGAAGCGGTATTCGCTGGTAATCATCACGTCGATCTTGTCCACATCGATGAACCGGCTGCAGCTCGTCATCATGCGGTCGAGACGTTCTTCATATTTCTTCTGGTCGCAGGGCGCGCCGTAGAAGGTTCGCGGGTCGGTCATCGCCTCAAGCGGGAAGCATTCCTCGACGATCGAAGCGAAGGCCGGCGCGCCGGCAGTCAGCACCCGGTTCACGATGTTCTGGCAATAATAGAAATTCGACTGGGTCTCGACCCCGACCGCGGTGTGCGAATTGAGCCAAGTGTCGATATAGGCCTCATGGGTGATGCGCGGCGGCTTCTGGATCAGCGCAATCTGCGCGAAGCCCCGCGTGCGTTCGCCCGAGGCATGCGTTTCGGTGATCGGTAAGACCGTGGATTCGGTGACGGCGTAACCACCGATGCGGGGTGCCACCTCTTCGAGCGCCTTTTCGAAGGCCCCGCGAATATGGGATGAGTTGAGCCAGAATGACACGAGGGCCGACGGGCCAGGCCGGAGATTCTCCTGCCGGAGCGGCGCGCCGGGCGTCACCATGTCGTCAACCACATTCACCTGCAGCCGATCCGCGCCCAAGGACTGAAGCTTTTGTCGGAGCGGCCCCAGCAGCTTCTGGTTGAACTGCATCAGATCCTCATGGCCCTTCCACAGGACATAGACCAGCTTTTCCATCGACTTCCCCTTCTTCAGGTCGCGCGGCCGCTGACAATGCCCGTTCGCCAGCGGTTCGCCAACCAGAATTCCCCGGCCCCGCCGCGCGAAACCGCAGGAAGGTTTTACAGGCGGCGTTGTACGGTCGGGCGTCGCATGGCACGAGACTTTTTCCTCGCAGGAAAATATATATTCCTGCGCGTCGTGTCGCGTGGGGCATCGCGTATAATCTTGATATGGCATGCACGGTGCGGGCCGAATGCTGAGCGGGATGTGTGAATGACGATCAATGCTCCAAGGTCGAAGGTGAACCCACCGTTCAGCACCACTCAGAAACCTGGATTCATCACGCGCGCGCGGCGGAACTGGAAGCTGATCCTGGGCGCCGTGGTCGTCCTGGCGATCATCGCCTGGATCGCTCGCCCGCGTCCCCCGGCCGAGGCCCCGGGCGGCCGTTTCGGCGCAGGTGCACCGATGGCGGTCAATGTCGCCAAGGCCGACAAGGGCGACGTGCAGGTCATCCTGAATGGACTCGGCACCGTGACGCCGCTCGCCACCGTCACGGTGCGGACGCAAATCAGCGGCCAGCTTCAGCAGATCGCTTTTCAGGAGGGCCAGCTGGTCAAGGTCGGCGACTTCCTGGCACAGATCGATCCCCGGCCCTACCAGGCGGCGCTGGAGCAGGCGCAGGGCACGCTGGCCAAGGACCAGGCGCTCCTCAAGAACGCGCAAGTGGACCTCGAGCGCTACCGCAAGCTGGTGGCCGAGGATTCGATCGCCACCCAGACGCGCGACACGGAAGAAGCACTGGTACGGCAATATCAGGGACAGGTGATCACCGACCAGGCCGCGATCGACAACGCCAAGGTGAACCTCATCTATTGCCACATCGTCTCGCCGGTGAACGGCCGGGTTGGCCTGAGGCAGGTGGACCAGGGCAACTACGTCACGCCGAGCGACACGAACGGCATCGTCGTCATCACCCAGCTCCAGCCGATCTCGGTGATCTTCACCTTGCCCGAGGACAGTGTGCTGCAGGTCACCAAGCCTCTGCATGCCGGGCAGACGCTCCAGGCGACCGCATTCGCCAAGGACAATTCGACGCAGCTCGCCGTTGGACAGTTGTCGACATACGACAACCAGATCGACACTACGACCGGCATGTTCAAGCTGAGGGCGCAGTTCGACAATCCGGACGGAACCCTGTTCCCCAACCAGTTCGTCAATGTCCATCTGCTGGTAGACACGCTGCATGACCAGACGATCGTGCCGTCGGCCGCGATCCAGCATGGCGCGCCGGGCACCTTCGTCTATGTCGTCAATCCGGACAGTACGGTATCGGTGAGGCCGGTAACCCTGGGCGTGACCCAGGGCGAGCGGCAGGCGATCGTCTCCGGTATCCAGCCCGGCGAGACGGTCGTCACCGACGGCGTCGATCGCCTCCGCGACGGCGCGAAGGTGATCCTGCCGAACGCCCAGCCGCCGACCGGCATGGGCAACGCGGGCGGGCGACGGCGCGGACAGGGCGAAAAGGGCGGCTCGCGCGGCCCGGGCCAGGGCCAGGGCCAAACCCAGACCGAAGGCCAAACTCAGGGTCAAGGGCAAGACCAAGGCGGCGCGCCGAGCGGTGGCGGCCAGGGCAACCGGCCGCAAGGACAATGAGCTCGATCCGCTTTGTGGGGACCACGGCCGGCCGCCAATGAATCCGTCGCGCATCTTCATCCTGAGGCCGGTCGCGACCACGCTGCTGATGGTCGCGATCATGCTGGCGGGCTTGATGGCCTTTCAGTACCTGCCGTTGTCGGCGCTGCCCGAGGTCGCCTATCCAACGATCCAGGTGCAGACCTTCTATCCCGGCGCCAGCCCTGAAGTGATGACCTCTTCAATCACCGCGCCGCTGGAACGGCAGTTCGGCCAGATGCCGAGCCTCAACCAGATGTCGTCGACCAGCTCGGCCGGCGCATCGGTGCTGACGCTGCAGTTCGGGCTCGACCTGACGCTCGACATCGCCGAGCAGGAGGTCCAGGCGGCCATCAATGCTGCCGGCAATCTCTTGCCGTCC
>CAZVYC010000287.1:0-5647 GCA_964631425.1 uncultured Rhodospirillales bacterium | reverse complement strand
GAGGGGGAAGCCATCGCCTTTGGCCCGGCCGGGCGGTACTCCGGGCGGCCGGGCCGTGGGCGTCCCGTAGCAAACGGACTATTCATGGAAGATCTTCCATAATTGTCCGTTTGCTACGGGAAGGCCACGATGGGTCGAGCAGAGTTCCTCAGCACCTTCCGATCCGTGGAGGCATGCCATGCAGAAAGTGACGATCCCGGTGAAGGGCCTGAAGCTCAACACCCTGTTGCCGCCGGCCGCGCTGCCGGCCGACCTCGTCCCGCCCGAGCCGCAGCCCGCCGGCAACCCCGTCATCGAGCTGCTGCTCGAGGGCAGCCCGCTGGTCGTGCGGGCCAGCCTCAACGGCAAGTCGGTCCGCCGGGCGCTCAAGGTGATCGCCGAGCACGGCCCCGAGAACGTCAACGTCGTGCTCCAGGGCACCCTCAAGCCGGCGGCCGCGCCGGGCGATCCCTTCCCGCTCGATGGAGCCGGGTTGGCCGCGACGCCGAAGGTCGCGAAGGCGGAGTCCTCGCCGAACCCTTGAGCCGAGGGACACCGTGGGACGGCGCCGGAGTCCCGGGGCGGCGTGGCGCCGCCTCGCCGGGCTGGGGGCCGACGACCTCAAGGTGATGGACTCGAGGCAGTGAGGCATCGACCAAGTGGATCGAGAGGCTCTTGGGCTGGCTCTTCCGACGGCTTGCTGGGAGAGCCTTCACGGGCGCGCGGGGCTCAGCGAGCCGTATCAGGCTCCGGAAGCGACGGGGGGCGGAACTGATCGCCGGCCGGCCCGAGCCGGGAGGCCTCCCCCCTGCTCCGACGGCCGGACGGGCCGCGACCGTCGGCGAGCTGCCGGAACTCCCCCCGGCCGGACCCGCCTGACGGCTGGACGCATCGCTGGGTCAGGCCAGTCGGGACGGCCCGTTGGATTGTACGATACCGTCCGGGCCGATCGGCAACCTATGACCAGTCCGTCCTGGTCAGGCGCGACGGGCCGATGGGCCTGACCTGATCGGGGCGGGCTCCCTTGCCTTTGGCGAACGGCCATCGCCCATGCGCTCGCGCCCATTGGCGGATCTGACCCGCCGTCGCCAGAGTGACGCCGCCCACCTCGGCGATCATGGGCAGCGCGACCGTCGAGCCGGCCGGGTACCGGGCCGCGACCGACCCCAGGACCGCCTCGGCACGGGGTGGCTTGGGGATGGGCTTGGGCATGGTCAACTCCCTCAGGGCAGGATGTCGGCCACGGGGATTTCACCGATCTCGACGCCATCGAGCTTCACGTGCAGCACATGGCCGGGCGCGAGGACCTCATGCGTCTGATAGCCCGATGGTCCCGGGTTGGAGTAAACTTCCACCTGGCCGTCGACCAGGTTGACGATCCAGTAGACTGGGACGCCACCGGCGCCGTAGATGTCGGCCATCGCCCGATCCTCGTCCAGGCTCGTGTTGGACACCTCGACGACCAAGGCGGTGTCGGCCGGTTCGGGGTACCGGGCTAGGTAGTCCCGCGGCACGCCGCGCACGATGACGAGATCGGGGCGCGGCATGCTGATCAGGGCGGGGATCCGCAATCCCTTCTCGCTGCGAGTATGCCACGTGGCGAGCAGGAACGCCTCGATGGCCAGGCGGATCATCTCGCAGATGGCGCCATGCAAGGTCGATTCGGCCATCCGGGTCACCAGGTATCCGTTGATGAGATGGACATCGTCCCGCTTCGTGAAGAAGCCGGAGGTGATCAGCGACTCGTATTGCTCCAGCGTCATGCGGTAGAGCGGCGATGGGATCCGGGTCGGACCCGCCGGTTGAGCCGGGACCGCCGGCGGCGCCATCGGTGGCGTCGACGCGAGAGTCGACATGGGATTCACTCCGACTGACTGGGTGTCATCTTCCTTCGTGGAGGCGATGGCAAGCGGGTGTCAGCATGACCCGACGATACACCCATTGACTCACAGGCCGGCCGGGGCGTCAACATCTTCCGACGGCCCGGCCCGGATCCGGTTGACGAAGCGAGCCCGGCCCGGCCGGGCGGGTTCCCGGGGTGGCTGACGCGGGGACGATCCCGATGAAAGGCCCCCTCCCCTTCCCCGCCGGTCTCGGCTCGCGGTGGTTCGGGAGCCTTGCAGATTCCCGCCAGCTAGGCCGCGCGACCCTGGCTGCGGATCTGCTTCAACGCCGCCTTCAGGGCGGCCTCCACCTGCTCCGGGCCGGCCCCGGCGGAGGCCAGCGTGACCGTCACCGTGCCCTGGGTGGTCCGGAACTCCACCCGCTCGCGGCGCGGCCGGGTGGGCCCCGAAGGGCTGGCCTGGTGCTGGCGCACCTCCGCAACGACCTCCGCCCGGTTCAGCCCCTCGGCGATCGCACGCTCGACGACCGCACGCTGGGTCTCCGGGCCCGCCAGCCGCGACACCTCATAGGCCACCGACGGCGCCAGCTCCCCGGTCTCCACTCGACCCTGGAGGTCCTCCGGCAACTCCAGCAAGGCGAGCGCCCGGACCACCGACTGGTGCGAGATATGGAGCGACTCGGCGAGTTGCCGCTGCGAGCACCCGCGCCGCTGGATCAGGGCCTTGAAGGCGCGCGCCTGCTCGATCGGTTTGAGGTCCTGCCGCAGGCAGTTCTCCACGAGCTGGTCCTCCAGGATCTCGTCCTCGGTGAGTGCCCCCTTGGCTTCGATGCAGGCCAGCGTGGGCAGGCCGGCCTGGAGCGCGGCGCGGTAGCGACGCTCGCCGGCGATGACAACCCACTTGGCCAGGCCCTCGTCCCAACGCACTCGGATGGGCTGGAGCTGGCCTCGCGCCTGCAGGCTGGCGGCCAGCTCGGCCAGCCCCTCGGGGTCGAACTCCTTGCGCGGCTGGTTCGGGTCGGGGACGATCCGCCCCAACTCGATGGCCAGCGCGTCCCTGATCCGCGCGGCGCCCTGGTACTTGTCCGGTCCACCGTGGACCACCCCGGCGCCCGGCGCCGGGAAGGCCCTGCCCGGTCCACCGTGGACCACCTCGGCGCCCGGGGTCGAGAAGGCCCCCCCTGCCCCGGCCTCGGCGCCCGCGACGGCGCCCGGACCGGCCGGGCGGGAAGCCCCCATCGACTCGTCGATGTAGGCCCCCAGCTTCTGGGCGAGTCGGTCCGCCGCCTTCATGCCACCGCCCTCCCCTCGACTTCGACCCCGCCCGCGCCTTCGCTCCAGCCCAGCGCAACGGCTCGCGCCAGCAGTTCGTCGGCCACGGCTTTGGCGGCCTTCGCCGCCGCCGACCGTGGCTTGTAGTGGCTGATGGGCTGCCGGCTCGCCACGGCCTCCTTGTAGTCCTTGGCCAACGGGAAGGTCGCCGTGAACACGGCCTCCCCGTACAGCGCCCGCAGCCGCGTCTCGTAGGCCTGGTGAATCGCCAGCCGCTTGTCGTACATCGTCAACAGGTAGCCGGTCAGTTGGAGCGCCGGGTTGGCCGCCGCCTGCACCGCGGCGATCGCCTCGCGGATGGGGGTCATCCCCTGGCTGCCGTAATCCTCCGGCTGCAACGGCACCACCACGCCGTCGGCCGCCACCAGGGCCGCCCAGGAGCAGAGGTGGATATTGGGCGCGCAGTCGATCAGCACGATGTCGAAGTCGCCCCGGGCCTCGCTCAGGAAGCTCCGCAGGCCTCCCTGCGACGGGCCCCACGACTCCGGCGGCATCTGGTTGTACCGCGTCAGGGACTCCGACCCCGGCACGAGCCAGACGTTATCGAACCCGGACGGCCGGATCACGGCCTCGGGGATCGTCTCCAGGTCGGCGTCGTACAGGGCCGCGACGCTCGCCGAGCGGGCCAGGCCACGCATGGCCTCCGGGCCCCAGAGTCCCTGTGTGAGGGATGCCTGCGGGTCGTTGTCGATCAGGAGCACCCGCCGGCCGGCCTTCGCCAGCGTGCCGGCCAGGTGGTGGCAGGTCGAGGTCTTGCCGACCCCTCCCTTGGCGTTGACCAGGGCGAATGTGACCGCCATGCCGATGGCCCCTCCCCTCCGTGCCGCATCGTCTGGGCCCGGCCTGGTCCACCGTGGACCATGGGACCCGGCCTCGGCCTGGTCCACCGTGGACCACACAGAGGAAGTATCGGCGTGGTCCACCGTGGACCACACTCAATCCGGGACGATTCCCCGGATCGACGATCGACCGGCCCGGTCCACCGTGGACCACCGCGCCGGGATGGCCGTTGCGGCGTCTTGGCGTGGCCCGGTCCACCGTGGACCATGGGACCAGACCCCCGGCCTAGTCCATCGTGGACCATGCAAGGGAGTATCGGTCTGGTCCACCGTGGACCAGCGCGGTCATGGTCGCGGCCCCCCAGGAATCTACCGGGCGACTCGACCGAACTCCTGGGCGGTCAGCCAGCGAGTAGGGCAGGGGGGGCCGACCCGCTGTCCGGATCGACGGTCGACCGGTCCGGTCCACCGTGGACCACCGTGCCAGGATGGCCGTCGGGTCATCTCGCCGCGGCCCGGTCCGGCGTGGACCATGCAGGGGAGTGTTGGCCTGGTCCACCGTGGACCGCCGCGTCGCTGGCCGAGGCCCCGGGGGATATCCCGATCAGCTTGATCGATCTCCTGGATGGTCAGCGAACGGTCAGGGCAGGGGGGCGCCGGCCCGCTGTCCGGATCGACGGTCGACCGGCCCGGTCCACCGTGGACCACGGCGCCCGGCCCCGACCCGGTCCACCGTGGACCGCCGTGCGGGGATGGCCGTCGCATCATCTCGGTCCAGCCCGGTCCACCGTGGACCACGCAGGGCAGGGGAGTGTCGGCCCGGTCCACCGTGGACCATCCTGCCATCCTGGCCGAGGCAGTCGGTGTATTTGCCCGGCCGATGGCCGGTCATCGACCGCGTGTTCAGGCCGGCCACCGGTCCGGATCCCGCTCGACCCGGCCGTCCGGATGCGTGATCGCGGATCCCCAGCCGCGCGACGTGGAGCCCTCATCGACGTGGTATCGGCCCAGGCCGAGGCGCTCAAGCAGGAGACGCAAGCCCTCGACGTCATCGGCGGCGACCCCAGATCGCCTTGGGGGGTCGTGCTTTCGGAGCACGATGGTGGCTGTACGGAATCCGTCGCGAGGCTGACGCAGTGGCTATGCTGAGCTACCCTGCGTGCGGACTCGAAGGCTCGACTGGGTGGTTTGCGCAAAGCCTGCGCGGGCTCGGTCGGTCGCAGCTCGGCAGGGACGGCAGCGACCCTCCGATTTCCCGCCGGGCTGCCATTTACACGACCTATCTAAGCCTATCCAATAGACGGGACGTCATATAAGGCCGCTGATCAGGGATCCCAGATCGGCCCTATCCGGATCCCGACGGCCCGGCCCGACCCGGTCCTTTCCACTCGAACCACCGGAGGTCACCCAGGGCCGCGGCCGCACCGCAGCGTGCGAGGACCGACCTTGCTATAGAGACCGACGGCGGCCGGGTCCTCACCGCCAAGTAAGCGCCCGGATCCGCCGCCGTCGCCCGACGGATGAGTCCCCTCTCACGGAGGAGGTCCCATTCACCGGAGTGATTCCCATGATGCCCCACACCGGGCTCCTTCCGCCAGACGGTACCGGCCGCCATCCGGCGCACCGAAGAAATGCGAGGTGATCCCGGACGGCGCGTCGGGATCTTCGTGGAGCGAGAGCGCGGTGCCGAACCAGCCCGCTGCGAGCACGCCGC
>CAZVYC010000286.1:0-5674 GCA_964631425.1 uncultured Rhodospirillales bacterium | reverse complement strand
GCTTGATGGCTGCCTCCAGGGCAAGGGCGGCGCCGGAGGAAATCCCGAAGACGAACGTCGAACCACCCGCTTCGGTGATGAGGGCGTCGATGTCTTCAATCTCCCGTTCCACGGCATAGGGCTGCGTATCGGTACTCTCGCCTCGTCCCCGGCGATCGTAGTGCAACACCGTGAAGTGCTGCGCCAACAGTGGAGCGAGTTGCGCGGTCTCTGAGTCCATCGCCCGGTGTTCGAGCGCGCCACCCACCAGGATGAGCGCCGGTCCTTTTCCCAACTGATCGAACGCGATGGTCGTGCCATCGGCTGATTGGACTGTCCTCATAGCCTCTCCTTTACCTCTCTTTGTCTGGCTTTTCCCTCATGAGGAGGGTGACAATGCGCTCCACGAAATCGTATGGAACGGGTTTATCGAATGGGAACTGAATGGTACTCTTGACTCGTGTATAGTGCGCCAGTTCTTGCTGGAACGCCGCATCGCCTGCTGGGAGCGGATACACGGAGAGATGCTGTTTCCAGCCAGCGAAGAACACGAGGTGTTTGCCACCCAGATCGAAGGTCGGCATCCCGTAGCTCATGGTCTCGACGGCTTCAGGCGCCGCGTGACGGATAGCCTGCCTCACTTTTTCAAGAACCGCCTGGATCTCCTCTGGAAAGGTCGAGATGTACTCGTCAATCGTCGTGAATCGCTTGTTGTCTGTCATGAGTTTCTCTCCTTTCGGTCTGCCAATTTCATCGCCTGCCAGGCAGCCACGCACACCCACAAGCAGTTGGAGAGGATGATCAGCCGGTCGGCCCATCCATCCAATCCCAGCACTCCTGCTGGCAGGTGCGCCGGGGCGTGTTGAGGCAAATGGCCGCCATAGATCTGAGCGACTTGAACTGTCATGAGTACCAATGTTGCCACCAGCAGGACGACGCTGATCCAATTCAGGTTCGCAATCCAGAGAAGCAGCGATCTCATGCTATGCCAAGCGGGCAGGCGGCTAAGACTTAACGAGAGCAGCACTGCCGCAATGGGAAAACCGCCCATCCCAAGCACTCCTGCGATAGCATGCCCAAGGTCATGCGTGATGTCAAAGACGGAAGCCAGGGCCTCGCCGAGGCCCGCAATGACCAGAAACCACAGGCCAACTTTCCCGGCGAGCGTATTTACCTGTGACCAGAGAGCAACTGCCAGGGCCCATGCGCTGATCCCCCAGGCGAGGAACATGAGCGACAGCACCCAGCCGTAATGACCCAGGGCATATTCGCTCACCATGCGAAAAGACGGATCAAATGCTGGGCTCAGGATGTGCAGGCTGACAAGCAGCAGGATCGTAGCCGCAGCCGCTCCGATTGCCATACGTGCTGCCAGGACTTCGATCTTCGGTGTCTCGCGTGTTACAACTCCAGTGTTCATAAAACTCCTTTCCTCAAAGTGCTTGCTTCTGTGTGTTCACCCGTGTGAACCATCCACTCACAGTGTATGTCGGAAAGGGGCAAAACACATCGGGAGAATTCCGTGAATCCCCTCCGTACCTCCAGAGCTGGAGCGCGTCGTATGAGAAGTGGCGCTACGGAGAATACCGTAGAGGGGGTCAGGCAAGATGGTGTTCGATGGCGTAGCGCGTGGCGGCTGCCCTCGAGGAGACCCCGATCTTGCTATAAATTGAGGTCAGGTGCGTGTCAACGGTGCGGGGACTGATGACCAGGCGTTCGGCCACCTGCTCATTGGTCAGTCCCTGTGCGACGACGCGCAGCACCTCGACCTCCCTGGCCGTCAGTCCGTCAGGATAGGATGGATGAGATGTTGAGGCCGGAGATGATGATCGTTCTCTCTGGATGGAGGTAGGGAGCGCCATCTGTTCTGGTGTGACAAGGGTTTGCTCTGGCGACATTGTGCGTCCTTCGGCCCATGCTGTGGTAAAAGCTTGCTCCCCAAGCCGGGTCTGGGCCGCCGCTACTGCCTGCTGATAGGGAACACGTTCGACTGGTGGGAGGGGCGTTCCAAGTGCCTCACGCAGGGATTCGGCAGTACCCCAGAGATGGGCTGCCCAGGCATGGTTTCCTTGAGCGGCAACCGCGGCAGCCAACCCTTCCAGGCCAGAGGGAATTATCCGTTTGCCACCCGCCTTCCTCGCTATTCCCACGCCTTGCTCGTAGAGCGCCTGGGAACGAGCATAGTCCCCTTCAACAGCAGCTACTTCTGCTAAGGCATAGAGTGAGAGAGCGGTGCCACGTCGTTGTTGCATCTCCTCGAAGAGCGCCAGGGCTTGCTCGACCTGCGAGGCGGCACGGGCCGTATCTCCCTCACTGAGGGCGAGAATCCCTGAGAGATTGAGGCAGTAGGCGATATCGTCTTTGTCGCCCACTTTCCGAGAGAGGGCAAGACTCTCGTCGAGCATGGTGCGTGCCTGCGCCAGGTCACTTCCAGACAACCAGGACAACCGTGCCAGGTTGAGGAGAGAGTCAGCCATACCCCCTGTGTCTCCGAGTTCCCTGTTGACCGTTAAACTCTCTGTGAGGAGATCGCGTCCCCTGTCATACTCTCCTTGCTCGACGGCCAAAGTCCCCAGGTGATGAAGGAGATCGGCGACTGATCGGGTGTCACCCACCTCTCTGAAGAGCAGCAGAGACTCTTCCCCAAGCGCGCGGGCCACGGCAAGGTTTCCCCATTCCCAGGCGATATCTGCCAGCAAGTGGAGGCAGTTGGCAATGCCCAGAGTATCTGCGAGTTTCCGGTAGAGGGCCAGACTCTCTTTGCAGAAAGCCTCCGCTCGATCAAGGGAGCCCAGGACCTTATGCAATTGCGAAGCTGCATATAGGGCCTTTGCCCGTACAGGCGCTGCCACTTCCTCGCTTCGCGAGAGGGCTCGCACCAGGAAATCCCGCCCTTCACTGAAATCCCCTCGCCTATACCAGAAGGAGAATAACGCTCCTCCCAAGCGCAAAGCCATTGCTCCCCCACCTCCTGCGTACTCCAGTGACCATTGCATAGCGGCTCGCAGGTTGTCATGTTCCCGTTCCAATCGATTCAACTGGAACGCTTGCCGTGGACCTACCATGCCTTGCTCGACATCCTCTGCCAGTCGCAGGAAGTAGGCCGCATGCGCCTTTCGCGCTGCCTCTGCTTCTCCGAGGGCTTCCAGGCTCTCCAGCGCATACTCACGAATCGTCTCCAGCATCGCGAAGCGTGGCTCCTCTCCCGTTGGCTGCTCCACGTATTGCAACAGACTTTTGTCGACGAGGGAAACTACGGTGTCCAGGACTGGTTCTGATCCGCTGCCGCCGCCGAAAATCGAGGGCGCTTCTATGGCCTCCATGCTGCATCCACCAACAAAAACGGAAAGCTGCCGGAAGAGCCATTGCTCCATTTCATCTAACAGGTTGTAGCTCCAGGCAAGGGTGTTGCGCAACGTCTGCTGCCGCGCTGGCACGTCCCGTGTCGCGCTGGTCAAGACAGAGAGGCGGCTCCCCAGCCGAGCGAGCAAGGCCTGCGGCGAGAACAGCTTCATGCGGGCCGCCAACTCAATAGCCAGGGGCAGCCCATCCAGGCGGACACACAGCGAAGCGACGGCGCGAGCGTTGGCGTCTGTCAGGTGGAAAGCGGGCTTGACGGCCTGCGCCTGCTGGAGGAAGAGCGCGACCGCCGCCTGCTGCGAGAGGGTCGCCAGATCGGGCAGGTGGTCAGGATCGGGGACGGGCAATGGTGGCACCGGGAACTCGTGTTCAGCTCGCACATGCAGTACTTCCCGGCTCGTTACCAGCACCTTGAGCTGTGGGCAGGCTATGAGCAAGGCTGTTACCTGCTCTGCCGCGCTCACCACCTGCTCGAAGTTGTCCAGCAGCAGCAACATCTGCTGTGGTCGCAGTTCCTCCACAAGTCGTTCCAGGAGCGCCCGGCCACTGCCTTCTCGGATGAGGAGCGTTTCGGCAATGGTTGGCGCGACCAGGGCCGGATCAGTGAGGGGAGCCAGATTCACGAAAAACACGCCACTGGCAAACAAATCACTCAAATCTGCTGCCACCTGCAAAGCGAGGCGCGTTTTGCCCGTTCCACCCGGACCGGTCAGTGTCACAAGGCGCACGTCCGAGCGTCCCAGCAGATCTTCGATGGCCGCTACCTCCTGCTCACGCCCAAGAAATGGCGTTAGTTGGACCGGCAGGTTATTGGGGAAGCTCTCCAGCGTGCGCAACGGTGGGAAGTCGGCGGGCAGGTCGGCGATCACCAATTGGAAGAGGCGTATGGGGCGTCCCAGGTCCTTGAGGCGATGCTCGCCCAGATCACGCAGGGAGACACTCTCCGGCAGGTCCTGCTCCACGAGAGAACAGGTCGCCTGGGAGAGCAGCACCTGTCCCCCGTGCCCGGCGCTCATCAAGCGAGCGGCGCGATGCACATCCAGGCCCACATAGCCCTCAGCCGTCCGCTGCGGCTCGCCCGTATGCAGACCTATACGAACGTGTACTGCCGCACCATGCGGAAAGGCGTGGGAGGCAAGGGCGCGTTGGGCCGCCACCGCCGCGGACACAGCATCGGTAGTGCGGGCAAAGACCACGAAAAAGGCATCGCCCTGAGTATCCACAACATACCCGTTCCACTGTCCGAACGCCGTGCGCAAGATCTGGCGGCACTCCGAGAGCATCTGGGCGTAGCGCTCACCCAGGTGGGTGAGCAGGTGCGTGGACCCCGCGATATCGGTGAACAGCAACGTGACGGTGCCTGTTGGCAAATTCTGCATCATCGTCCTCTCGTCTCGGCAGCTTCACTTCCAAAGTGGACAGCACTTATGAGTCGAAACGTTTCCAGGTGCTTTCTCGCTTCACCCAACGTATTCCCTGATTTGAGGTCGTAGTCAGGCGTTTGGGGTGCGAGGGAAACTTCACACGGCCTCCCCTTGGCCTGATCTCTCTTACTGCCAGACACGTTGGGCACTCAAAGCGGGAAACGCCGTGCTCGATCATCTGAGAGGGTGTCACCGCGATGACTTCGGCAAAGGAACATCTCGTGGGTTCCCGCACCGAGAAGGCGCTTGTTTCCCCCACAGGATCGCGTTCGGGAGCACGCTGCCCCACGCGCTGTTTCGTGGGTTTGGGAGTGACCTGTGGCATGCGGGGTGGAGAACCACCGGACACTGCTTCCTGCTCGCGTTGGGTGGTGGGGAGCAATCCAGGCTGAGCTCCGCTCGTCTGTGCCGTTTTCCCGTTTCCAGGCTTTGCAGGCCTTTTCACCAGCGCCTGGAACTGCTTCGCACTTTCGCTCTCATGGAGAGCCACCTGGTGTTCGCCAGCACGCGCTTCTATCTCCAGGCTGAGCCGTCTGGCCGGATGAGGCATGGTTTTGGTGAGAATATCCTCGGTCAGACTGGTCCCTTTCTGGACGAATGTTGCTGCTACGGCATCAACCAGCCAGTCTCTCAAAATCCCAACACAGCCAACGCAGCCGATCGCCCACCACCGCCAGCGCGGCAAAAGCGCCTCCAGATCGACAGCGAGCGGAACCCGTTCCAGCAAATATTTCACGGCGGCCATGAAAGCGATTCGTTCTTCTTTGTCCTCCACATGATAGCGGGCAAAATGAATATCTCGCCCACGGCGGGCCAATTGTCCACTTGTATTGCGAAACCCGAATAAGGCATATGGTCCAGCTAAAACATGTAAAACATGCGTGCGATTACTTAACGACTTGAGCCATTCC
>CAZVYC010000285.1:0-5697 GCA_964631425.1 uncultured Rhodospirillales bacterium | reverse complement strand
GATCGTGCTGACCGCGTTCATCTCGCCGTTCCGGGCCGAACGCCAGATGGTGCGCGATCTGCTGGAGCCGGGCGAGTTCCTGGAGGTCTATGTCGCGACACCCTTGAGCATCGCCGAGCAGCGGGACGTGAAGGGTCTCTATAAAAAGGCGCGCCAGGGTCAGATCAAGCACTTCACCGGCATCGATTCGCCGTACGAAGAACCGGAAAATCCCGACATCCGCATCGACACGACCGCGATGTCGGCCGAACAGGCGGCGGACTACATCGTGCAGCGCCTGGAAGAACTGGGCAAGCTCAACGGGAATCACGCCTGATGGAACTCGCCCATCTGCTCTCGGACCTGAAACGCATCGCCGAGGAGGCAGGCCGGGCCTCCATGCGCTTCTACGATGCGCCTGAGGCGGTGTGGAAGGCGGACGGCAGTCCCGTCACCGCCGCCGACCACGCAGCCGAGGCCGTGATCCTGCCGGCGCTGCGCGCGCTCACGCCCGACATCCCGGTGATCTCCGAGGAAGAGGCCGCGGCCGGCGTCAGCCCCGAGGTGCGCGGCAATGTCTTCTGGCTGGTCGATCCCCTCGACGGCACCAAGGAGTTCATCAAGAAGAACGGCGAGTTCACAGTCAATATCGCGCTGATCGAGCATGGGGTGCCGGTGATGGGCGTCGTCCATTCGCCGGTCACCGGCGATACATATGCCGCCGCCGGTCCAGGCACCGCGACTCTTACGTCGGGTGGCGCGGAAAAGAAGATCGCCGTCCGCAAGCCGCCGGCCGAAGGCCTGACCGTCGTCGCCTCGCGCTCGCACGGCAGCGGCCCCGAGCTGGAGGCATTCCTGGAGGGGCTCAGGGTCGCGCATCTCCGCTCGGCCGGCAGCTCGGTCAAGCTGTGCCTGGTCGCGCGCGGCGACGCCGACCTGTATCCGCGCCTGGGCACCACGATGGAGTGGGATATCGCCGCCGGCCACGCCGTGCTGTCGGGTGCGGGCGGCCGGATCGAAACCGTTGACGGCGGTCCCTTCCACTATGGAAAGCCGGACTTCCGCAATCCCCACTTTGTGGCTTACGGTGATTGGAGTCGCCAGACCCTTTGAGACGAGTCGATGCCGGCCAACGGCCCGAAGAACAACCGTTACGAATTCGATGAAACCGATCGGAAGATCCTCGATCTCCTGAAGGAGAACGGCCGGGCGACCAATCAGAAGATCGCGCGCATCCTCAAGATTTCCGCCGCCACCGTCAGCGCCCGCATCCGCCAAATGGAGGAAGCCAAGGCGATGAAGGTGGTAGCCGCCACCGACTTCGCCGCCTTCGGCTACAACATCCTGATCGCCATTGGCGTCGAGGTGCAGGGCCGCCCGGCCGAGGAGGTGGCGGAGGAGCTGGCGAAGCTGCCAGAAGTACTCTCGATCAACCTCGTTACCGGCGCCAAGGATATCGAGATCCTGCTGGCCACCCGGGAATTCTCCGAGCTGCAGAATTTCCTCTTGAGCCACGTCTCCGCCATCAAAGGGGTGCGCAGCCTGTCGCCCGCCATCGCCGTCGACATCGTGAAATTCGATTTCGATGTGGCGCCCTTGTCATGAGCCGCCCGTGAGCGCGCCCGTTTCCCCCCGTTATCAGCTCGACGCGTTCGACCATCAGATCCTCGAGGTTCTGAGCGAGGATGCACGGCTCAGCAACCGCAAGATCGCGCTGGCGCTGGGTGTCACCGAGGGTACCATCCGCGGGCGGTTGAAGCGGCTGCAGGAAGAGAATTACCTGCGCTTCACCGCGGTGACCGGTCCGGCCTATCTCGGCAACCCGATGCTGGTCTTTATCGGCGTCACTGCCGAGCAGGCGCGGGTCCGGGAAGTGGCCGAGGCGGTGGCCGAGATGCGCGGCATCCGCAGCGTGATCATCACCTTGGGCCGTTTCAACCTCCACGTCGTCGGCATGTATGCCGAGCTGGAAGAGGTGCTGGATATCGCCAACAACGCGATCCTGGCGTTGCCCGGCGTCCGCCACGTCGAGACCTCGATCTCGGTCAAGCAGCTGAAATACGACTCCCGCATCGCCAAGATCACCCGGCCCTTCATCCCTGTCGACGAAGACGACGAGGATTAACTTCCCTCGTCCGTGTTGCGGGAGAGGGAGGAGGCAAAACCCCGTTTCCCAAACAAGCGCTTGCCTATAAGGTCGGATGCACGTCACGGGAGGCGAAACGGGGATGCTGCAAGACCGCACGGTCCTGATCACGGGCGCATCGCAGGGGGTCGGCAAGGGGCTGGCGCTCGCTGCCGGCGCTGCCGGCGCGGCGGTGGTCGTGACCGCGCGGAATGCCGAAGCGGCGGAATCCGTGGCCGACGAGATCAGACAGCGTGGCGGCCAGGCGGCCTCGTTCCGCGTCGACGTTGTCGATCGCGCCGAGGTCGAGGGCGCGGTCGCAACGGCGCTCTCCCGCTTCGGCCGGCTCGACGCGATGGTCCATAACGCCACCAGCCGTTTTTCCGGGCGCGGCGCGGCGCTGCAGAATGTGACTGACGAGGATTGGGACGACCAGGTCGCGGTCGGGCTCCGCGGCGCATTCCACTGCGCGAAGGCGTCCTTCGCCGAGCTGCGCCGCGCCAAGGGCTCCTTTGTCCTCCTGGTCTCCAACGCTGGCATCGAGGGCAGCCTGCCGCTGCCGGTCTATTCCGCGGTGAAAGGGGCGCAGCGGGCGCTGGTGAAGAGCCTGGCGCGCGAATGGGGCCCGGAGGGCATCCGGGTAAACGCGCTGGCGCCGGTCGCGATGACCCCGGCGATGGACGAATTCTTCGCCGCCCAGCCCAAGATGCGCGCTTACATCGAGTTCGGCGCCGCACTCCGCCGCATTGGCGACCCTGAGACCGATATCGGCCGCGCGCTCAATTTCCTGATCGGCGACGACAGCCAGTTCATCACCGGGCAGACACTGCTGGTGAATGGCGGCGCCACCATGGTGTGAGGCATGATGAACGATCTTCTGGCCGGAAAGACGGTGCTGATCCTGGGCGAGGGGCTCGTCGCCGACGCGATCGGCCGGGGGCTCGCGCGGCTGGGCGCGAGCATCGCCGCCGGCGCGGCCGAGCCCCCCGACCTCGCGGTCATCCCGGTGACCGACCCTGGCGGCCTGGCGCCGGGCGCGCTCGCCGACATGGACGAGGCCGAATGGATCCGCCGCTGCGAGGCGCCGCTCAAGGCGATGCGCGTCGCGATGCAGACGGCCTATGGTGCGATGCGCGGGCGCGGCGGCCGCATCTTTCTCCTGGTGCCGACGATCTCGATGATCGGCGCGGCCGGTTTCGCGCCGTTCAGTGCAGTGGGCGAGGGCGCCCGCTCGCTGGCGAAAGCTGCCGCCCGCAGCTGGGGCGCCGAAGGCATTACCGTAAACTGCCTGGCGCTGACGCCGGAGCAGCTGGCGCCGGGCGCCGAGGGCGCCGTCACTGCCAAGCGCGTACCGCAGGCGCTTGAGCACACGCCGGAGCTGGAAACCGACATCGCCACGTTCATCGCCACACTCGCAATAGCACCCGGCATCGTCACCGGCGCCACCATCACGCTGGACGGCGGCAATCTGATGTCGGTGTAAAGTGACTTCCGCCCTCGCCGCCACCGTCTTTCATTGCGCCTCCCCCCTTGAGGGGGAGGTCGGCCCGCAGGGCCGGGTGGGGGGTACTGGTTCCGCCCTCTGGTTGCCATCCGATCTGCGTTGCCAGACCCCCCACCCGTCAGCGCTGCGCGCTGCCGACCTCCCCCTCAAGGGGGGAGGCGGAAGAAATCGCCCGCGAGAAGCATGACCAGCTCCGACTTCACCCAACCCTACTGGGACGCAGCCGCCCGCGGCGAGCTGGCCATCCAGCGCTGCCGCGCCTGCCGGCGATGGATTCACTTCCCCGAACCAGCCTGCCCCGCCTGCGGCAGCACCGACCTCGCCTTCGAGTCCGTATCCGGCCAGGGCACCGTCGAAACCTTCTCCGTCATCCACAAGAGCTTCGTCCCGGAATTCGCCGGCCGCGAGCCCTACGTCATTGCCTGGATCGCGCTGCCGGAGCAGGCTGGGCTTCGCGTCTTCGGCAACGTCACCGGCTCAGCCCCGGAAGAGGTTGCGATCGGTATGGCGGTCGAGGTCTACTTCGAGGCGCGGGACGGGCACGCCGCGCTGCCCAATTTCAAGAAGAAAGCCTGATCGGGAGGATCGATGCGTTACCAGTCGCCTTACGGCAACTACGCCTACGCGATGCTGACCGCCAACGCGCTCCGCACGCCTGACAAGGTGGCGCTCGTCTGCCGCGGGCAGAGCTATAGGTTCGACGAGCTCAACCGGCAGGTGAACAAGCTGGCCAACGCACTGGCCGGGGCGGGGATCACGCCGGGGCTCAGGGTTGGCTCATTGCTCAGCGATTCACTGTCGATCGCCATGCTCTATCCGGCCGAGGCCAAGATCGGCGCGATCATCGCCGCCTTCAACCCTTACTGGCCGGAAGACCAGATCGTCGCGACCTGCGCATTGTCCGAACTCGATGCCTTCGTTTTCGACAAGGGGAACGCGGCAATGGCGGCGCGGGTCCGCCCGCGCGTGCCTCAGATCACCCGCTGGTTCTCGGTCGGCGGCCCGGTCGACGGTGCGATCGACCTCGATGCGCTAGTCGCGAACGCGGCAGACGACGAGCCCGTTCCGGGAGCGTTCGACGCCGATCCATGCGCCGTCTTCTACACCTCGGGCACGACCGGGGTATCGAAGGCGGTCGTCCACACCCATGCCAGCACCAAGGCGACCGGCGACTTCCTGCTGGAGCTGCCGCACGACGACGACCATGTCTGGGGCACCGGCCCGATCATCTGGGGCGTGGGTTATCCCTGCACCCTGGGCGCGGCGCTGGCGGTCGGCATGAAGGTGGCGCTCGAAGATGACTTCGGGCCGCGCCCGTTCCTCGAAGCCGTTCAGCGCGAACGCATCAGCCACGTCACCATGCTGCCCAGCCAATGGGCCGACCTGCTCGCCAATTATCCGCATGACGATTTTGACCTCAGTTCGCTCAAGGTCATCCTGCTGGGTGCCGAACCGCTCGGCGCGGCACTCTTGGCCAAGATCCGCAAGCGGCTGCCGCAGGTCGGGCTCTATGCCTTCTATGGCCAGACGGAGGCGCCGTATACCTGCATCCACAAGCTCAGCGACCACCCGCCGGAACCCGAAGGCGTCGGCCGGCCGCGCTCCGGCTGCGCGGTCAGGATCCTAGATCCGCTGGGCAACCGGGTGGTGGGGCAGGTGGGCGACGTCGCCATCGCCGGCCCGCATCGCATGGCCGAATACCTGAACCAGCCCGACAAGAACGCCGAGGCGCTCAAGGATGGCTGGTTCTTCTCGGGCGACCTCGGGATGCTGGACGCCAACGGCCGTGTGCATGTGCTGGGGCGCAAGGAAGACGCGATCGCGCGCGGCGGCCGCTATATCCGCCCGCTCGAGATCGAGGACGTGCTGATGACCGTGCCCGGCGTCGGCGAGGCCGGCGTCGCCGGTGCGCCGGCCGGGGCGGTCGAGCAGAAGATCATTCTGGCCGTGGCGCCCGAGGCCGGGTACACGCTGACCGAGGGCGAGATCCGCGCCGCGCTCGACGCCAGGTTGCCATCGAGTCACCATCCCGACGTGATCGTGATTGCCCCCGAGCTGCCGCACAGTAACGACGCCTCGGGCGGCCGGG
>CAZVYC010000284.1:0-5778 GCA_964631425.1 uncultured Rhodospirillales bacterium | reverse complement strand
ACCCACGGCGCCCGCAAGGGCCTGGCCGATACCGCGCTCAAGACGGCGAACTCGGGCTATCTCACCCGCCGCCTGGTCGACGTGGCGCAGGACGCCATCATCACCGATCAGGATTGCGGCACGACCGAGGGCATCACCACCAAAGCCGTCATCGACGGCGGCGAGATGGTCGTGCCGCTGGCCGAGCGCATCCTCGGCCGTACCGTGCTGAACGACGTCGTCAGCCCGCTGAACGGCGAGGTCATCCTCCCGGCCGGAGGCCTGATCGACGAGGAGCTGGCCAACCGGATCGAGAAGGCGGGCATCGACTCCGTGCAGATCCGCTCGGTGCTGACCTGCAAGTCGGCGCCCGGCATCTGCGCGATGTGCTATGGCCGTGACCTGGCGCGCGGCACGCTGGTGAACGAGGGCGAGGCGGTGGGCGTCATCGCCGCGCAGTCGATCGGCGAGCCGGGTACGCAGCTCACCATGCGCACCTTCCATATCGGCGGCGCGGCGCAGCGCGGCGCGGAAATTTCCGCGGTCGAGGCGTCGTTCGACGGCACGGTCAAGATCAACAACCGCAACGTCGTGAAGAACTCGGCGGGCATCCCGATCGTCATGGGACGCAACAACGAGCTCGTGATGGTGGACGAGAACGGGCTCGAACGCGCCCGCCATCGCCTGCCCTACGGCGCGAAGATCCTGGCCGACCATGGCACCAAGGTGAAGCGCGGCGACAAGCTGGCGGAATGGGACCCCTACACCATTCCGATCATCACCGAGCGTGACGGCCATGCCACCTATGTCGACCTGCAGGAAGGCGTCTCGATCCGCGAGGTGATGGACGAAGCGACCGGCATCTCGGCCAAGGTGGTGACCGACTGGCGCCAGCAGGCGCGCGGCAGCGACTTGAAGCCCCGCATCGTGCTGAAGGACGAAGCTGGCAACGTCATCAAGCTGCAGAGCGGGCTGGATGCGAACTACTACCTGTCGGTCGATGCCATCCTGTCGGTCGAGAACGGGGCACCGGTGAAGGCTGGCGATGTGATCGCGCGTATCCCGCGCGAAACTTCTAAAACGCGCGACATTACCGGCGGTCTGCCGCGTGTTGCCGAGCTGTTCGAGGCGCGCCGTCCCAAGGACTTCGCGATCATCTCCGACATCGACGGCCGGGTGGAGTTCGGCAAGGACTACCGCACCAAGCGGCGCATCGTTGTCGTGCCGGACGACGGTGGCGACTCCAAGGAGTATCTGATCCCCAAGGGCAAGCACCTGGTCGTGCACGAGGGCGACTATGTCCAGCGCGGCGATGCGCTGCTCGACGGCAACCCTGTGCCGCACGACATCCTGACCGTGCTCGGCGTCGAGGCGCTGGCCGAATATCTCATCAATGAGATCCAGGACGTCTATCGGCTGCAGGGCGTGAAGATCAACGACAAGCATATCGAGGTGATCGTCCGCCAGATGCTGCAGAAGGTAGAGATCGAGGAAGGCGGCGAGACCACTCTGCTGGTCGGGGAGCAGGTCGACCGGTCGGAGTTCGACGCCGAGAACGCCAAGGCCGAGAACGAGGGCCTGCGTCTGGCCAGGGGCAAGGCGGTGCTGCAGGGCATCACCAAGGCGTCCTTGCAGACCCGCTCGTTCATCTCGGCGGCGTCGTTCCAAGAGACTACCCGCGTGCTGACCGAGGCCGCCGTCAACGGCAAGGTCGACTCGCTGGAAGGCCTCAAGGAGAACGTCATCGTCGGCCGCCTGATCCCGGCCGGCACTGGCGCCGTCGTCAACCGGCTGAAGTCGGTGGCGGCCCAGCGCGACCGGGAGACGACCGCGCTGCAAGCCGAGCAGGCCGCTCAGCCGGCACTGCCGGAGGCCAACGTCGCCTGAGGCGCCGTTCTGACACGATCAAGCCCGCTTTTCCCGATTAACAGGGGAAGGCGGGCTTTTTCTTTATCGGGTCGTTGCTGCGCCGCGGCCGCTCGCGTAAATCAGAGGCGGTATCCCTTTCGAGCATCCGCACCCGATGACGCGCTACCGCACCGCCCTGATCGGCGCCGGCTTCATCTCGACTTTGCACATCGAGGGCCTGAAGGCCGCCGTGCCGGGGGCAGAGATCGTGGCTGTCCTGGACCGCAATCAGGCGCTGGCGGACACGCGCGCCCGGCAGTGGGGAATTCCACATACCTTCACCGATGTCGAGGAACTGATCGCTGCCGGGGTCGCCGACGTCGCCCATGTGCTGGTCCCACCCGATGCGCACGCAGCGGTCGCGCGGCGGTTGCTCGCGGCAGGCCTCCATGTCTTCCTCGAAAAGCCGATGGCGACCTCGTCGGCGGAGTGCGATGGACTGACCGCGCTTGCCGCGGAAAAGAGTGTGGTGCTCGGGGTCAACCAGAACTTCGTCTTCCACCCGACCTACCGCGCCGCGCGCCGGATATTGCTCGACCAGCGCCGGCTCGGTCCCATCCGGTCACTGCACGTGATCTTCAACGTGCCATTGCGGCAACTGGGGGCGCGGCAGTTCGGCCATTGGATGTTTCGCGCGCCCAACAACATCCTGCTGGAGCAGGCTGTCCATCCCCTGTCGCAGATCATCAACCTGCTGGGCCCGCCGACCTCGGTCGTAGGCAGGCCCGGTAAGCCGCTTCAGCTTGCTTCCGACACCGAGTTCCATGATCGCTGGACCGTCGATCTCCTATGCAGCGAAACGCCCGTCCAACTCTATCTGGCATTCGGGCAAAGCTTCCATGCCTGGCGCTTCACCGCGATCTGCGATGACGGGCTTCTGGTCTGCGACCTTTCGGCCGGGCGTGTCATGGTGCAAGGCCGGGCGCAATGGCCCGAGTTCCTCGACAACCTGGTGACCGGCGCCGGCATGGCCGCGCACGTCGCCGGCCAGTCGGTCGGCGGCGCGTTCGGCTATCTGGCCGGCCTGCTGAAAATCCGGCCGCGCTCCGATGGCTTTTTCGTCAGCATGCGTGACAGCATCGCCGCCTTCTACCGCAGCCTTCCCGCTGGCCGCGCTCCGATCGACGGTGCATTCGGCGCCAGCCTGATCCGCATCTGCGAAACGCTTGCCGAGGCCGTTCCCACCGCCCCGTCTACGACGGAGATTAAGGTCGTCGCCGAGAGCAAGCCTGCCCCCGAGCTCGTGGTTTTCGGCGGCACCGGCTTCATCGGCTCGCATCTGGTGGCGAAGCTGGTCGCCGCTGGCCGCCCCGTTCGGGTGGTGTCGCGCACGGCCGGCGCCGAGCAGCCGCCCTTCGATTCGTCCCTGGTCGAGGTCATGCGCGGCAGTGTGACGAGCCGCGCGGATATCGCCCGGGCGCTGGTGGGCGCCCGCCAGGCCGTCAACCTCGCCCATGGTGGTGGCGGGACGAGTTGGGACGAGATCAAGCGCGCCATGGTCGACAGTGCGGTCACGGTGGCCGAATGCGCCAAGGAAGCGGGCGTCGAGCGGCTGGCCCATGTCGGCTCGATCGCCGGCCTCTATCTCGGCGACCCGAGCGAGACGATAACCGGCAGCACCCCGCCGGACCCCAAGCCAGAGGAGCGCAACCTCTATGCACGCGGTAAAGTCGAGGCCGACAAGGCACTCCTTGCCTATGCGCATGAGCATGATCTGGGGCTGGTGATCCTGAGGCCCGGCCTTGTCGTCGGGCGGGGAACGCCGGCGCTGCATGGCGGACTTGGTTTCTTCAACAATGAACAACATGTCATCGGCTGGAACGCCGGCGCCAACCCGCTGCCGTTCGTGCTGGTCGAAGATGTCGCCGACGCGATCATCGCAGCCCTGGACAAGCCAACGCTGGCAATGACCTACAATCTGGTCGGCGACGTGCGGCCGACCGCGCGCGAGTTCGTCGGCATGCTGTCGAGCGCCACCGGCCGGCCGATCGTCTTCCATCCGCAATCGGTCGACTGGCTCTATGCCGCCGAGCTGTTCAAGTGGGGCATCAAGCGCGCCACGGGCAAGTCGGTCGACGTGCCTTCGCGGCGCGACCTGGTCTCGCGGGGGCTCCTGGCCCGCTTTGACTGCGCCGATGCAAAGCGCGACCTCGACTGGCATCCGGTGGTTGACCGCCCGACCTTCATCACGCGCGCGATCGACATCCATCGCATGCCGTTTAAGCGCGCGGCATGACCGGGCCGGCCGCAGCAACCCGGCCGATAGTCTTGTTGCACGTCTTTTCCACATTCGCCGTCGGCGGCCCGCAGACCCGCTTCGCCACGATTGCCGACCGGCTGGGGCGCAAATACCGTCACCTGATCGTCTCGATGAGCGGCCGCACGGAGGCAACCAGTCTTCTCTCTGAGCGCGTCGCGTACGACATCATTCCGGTCGCCAACGCTGTAGCGCGCCGGGCTTCCGACCGTCAGGGCGCGCCCTCCAGCCGGACAGCCATTCTCAACACGCCGCGCAATCCGATCGCCAATGCCCTGCGCTTCGCGGGCCAGCTCCGAAGGCTGAAACCCGATCTGCTGATCACCTATAATTGGGGCGCGCTCGAATGGGCGGTGGGCAATCGCTTCGGCCCGCACCTGCCGCACATCCACATCGAAGACGGCTTCGGCCCGGACGAGGCGGTGGCGCGCTTCCGCCGGCGAATCTGGCTGCGCAGAGTGGGTCTGAAACGCGCACAGGCGGTCGTCGTGCCCTCGCGCAACCTCGAGGGCATCGCCCGGGAGGAATGGAAATTGCGGCGGGTCCGTATTGTCTATCTGCCGAACGGGGTCGATATTCCGCGGTTCTCGGCGGCGATGCCTTTGGCTGACCGGGCCTTCGGCAAGCGCCCCGGGGAGCTCATCGTCGGCACATGCGCCGCGCTCAGGCAGGAAAAGAATCTGGCACGGCTGATCCGCGCCTTCGCCGCCTGCGGCCCGGCCAACGCCCGGCTCGTCATCGTCGGCGACGGTCCGGAGCGGGCATCGCTGCAGATGGTGGTCACTGAGAACGACCTGACGGGCCGCGTCCTGTTCACCGGATATCTGGCGCAGCCCGAGCGCGCGCTCGCCAACTTCGACATTTTCGCCATGTCATCCGATACCGAGCAGATGCCTTACGGGCTCCTGGAGGCGATGGCGGCAGGACTGCCCGCAGCTGCGACCGATGTCGGCGATATCAAGTCGATCGTCGCCGAGGGCAACCGTCCCTACATCGTCTCGATCGCCGATCCCGCTGCGCTCACCGCCGCGCTCCGCACCCTGCTGCGTGATCCCGCGCTCCGCGCCAGGCTGGGCGCGGAGAACCGCGAGAAGGCCCGGCGCGAATTCTCCCTCGACACGATGATCGCGGGCTATGACCGCCTGTTCGGGACTAGTTATCCTTCAGTCTCCCTCTCCCCAGTGGGGAGAGGGTTGGGGTAGGGGGCCCCGCGCGTAAGCGCGTGCCGATGAAGCCGTGGCTCGCTTGACGTTGCCCCTGCCGAGGCCTATAAGCACCACCTCCGCGAGGGGGTGGTAGTCGGCATTGGATTCGCCGAGACGCAGCCTTTCTCGGAAAAACCTTTGATCCATAGCCGGTCCCGATGACGACGATGTCGGACGGCGCTTGAGTACGATCCCCCGGGGGTGGCGCGTGCGCCCACCTTTGCGGGGTTTCGCGTTTTTTCAATCCGCTCCGCTGGCAACAGTGCCGGCAGAGCCTTATGGTGTTGGGACGGGTAAGGCATATGCCGACGATCAATCAGCTGATCCGCAAGCCGCGCCAGCCGCTCAAGGCGCGCAACAAGGTTCCCGCGCTGGAAGCTTGCCCACAGAAGCGCGGCGTCTGCACGCGCGTCTATACGACGACGCCGA
>CAZVYC010000283.1:0-5785 GCA_964631425.1 uncultured Rhodospirillales bacterium | reverse complement strand
GCCGGCGTTGCATGTCGATCTGCCAGTTCCTACTTTCGTCTTTTCCGGTGCACCAGCCTTACGGGCGCTATCCCGAGCAGATCAAGCTTTTCGCCCGCGAGGTCGGGGCGACAGCGCAGGTGGCTGGCGGCGTTCCGGCGATGTGCGATGGCATCACCCAGGGCATGCCCGGCATGGATCTGTCGCTGTTCAGCCGCGACACGATCGCGCTTGCGACCGCCATCGCCCTCAGCCACGGCATGTTCGAAGGCGCGGTGCTTCTCGGCATCTGCGACAAGATCGTGCCCGGGCTTCTGATCGGCGCGCTACGCTTCGGTCATCTGCCGATGATCCTGGTTCCGGCGGGCCCCATGCCCTCGGGCCTTGCCAACAAGGAGAAAGGGCGCATCCGTCAGCTCTACGCCGAAGGCAAGGTCGACCGGGCGGTGCTGCTGGAAGCCGAGGCAGCAAGCTACCATGATGCCGGAACATGTACGTTCTACGGCACGGCAAACTCCAACCAGATGATGATGGAGGTGATGGGCCTGCATGTGCCCGGCGCAGCCTTCGTCAATCCCGGCACCAGCCTGCGCCAAGCCTTGACGCGGGCCGCCATTCATCGGTTGGCGGCGATCGGCTGGAGCGGCAACGATTATCGCCCGTTGGGCATCTGCGTAGACGAGAAGGCCATCGTCAATGCCGCGGTCGGCCTTCTGGCGACCGGCGGCTCGACCAACCACGCGATCCATCTTCCAGCGATCGCCCGTGCCGCCGGGATCATCATCGACTGGACAGACATTGGCCGCCTGTCGACGGTGGTTCCGCTGGTCGCACGCATTTACCCGAACGGCTCGGGCGATGTGAACCAGTTCCAGGCGGCCGGTGGCATCGCGTTCGTGATCCGAACCCTTCTTCAATCGGGGCTGCTCCACGGCGACATCCGCACGGTCGCCGGGCGCGATCTCGGCGACTATGCGAACGAACCCCTGCTCGAGGGCGGAGCGCTGACATGGGCGGAACCGCCCGTTGCGTCGCGTGATGCGACCATCCTCCGGCCAGCCGCCGACCCGTTCAGTCCGGACGGCGGTTTGCGGCTGGTCGGCGGCAATCTTGGCCGTGCCATTTTCAAGACCAGCGCGGTCGATCGAAAGCGCTGGTCCATCGAAGCGCCGGCGCGGGTCTTCTCCAATCAGGAGGAGGTCATCGCCGCGTTCAAGGCCGGGGCGCTCAACTGCGATGTCGCCGTCGTGGTCCGGTTTCAGGGGCCGCGCGCCAACGGCATGCCCGAGCTGCATAAGCTGACGCCCGCGCTTGGCGTCTTGCAGGACAAAGGTTTTCGGGTCGCGCTGGTGACCGATGGACGTATGTCGGGCGCATCGGGGAAGGTTCCTGCGGCAATCCACGTCACCGAGGAGGCGCTGGGCGGAGGACCGCTCGCCAAGCTGAGGGACGGCGACGTCATCCGGCTTTGTGCGCACAGCGGCGAACTGAACGCGCTGGTCGACGATGCAGCTTGGGCGGCGCGGGAACCGGCCGCGGCGCCTCCGCCGGTCGTCGGTACCGGCCGGGAGCTGTTCGCGTTCATGCGCCACGGCGCCAACGGTGCGGAACAGGGAGCTTCGGCAATGCTCGCCGCTGCCCGGTTGTGACGCGATGGAGATTGTCGCCATCGATATCGGCGGCACCCACGCCCGCTTCGGGATCGCGCAAATCGGTGATGGAAAGGTGATTGCGGTAGGCGAGGCGGTAACGATACGGACTGCGGAGCACGCGAGCCTCGCGACGGCCTGGGAAGCCTTCGCCGCCGCGCTCGGCAGGAGACCGCCGCGCGCGGCTGGGATCGCCGTCGCCTGCCCGGTCAATGGCGGGGTATTGAAGCTCACCAACAACCCATGGGTGATCCGGCCTGCGGGTCTGGAGCACGAGCTGGGCCTCGACGAGGTGATGCTGGTGAATGATTTCGGCGCAGTCGGCCATGCGGTGGTGCAGATCGAGGCGGAGCACCTCCGCCATCTCACGGGACCGGACAGGGCGCTGCCGACGGAAGGCGTCATCAGCGTGATCGGTCCGGGCACGGGGCTCGGCGTCGTCCACGTTCTTCGCCGTTGCGGCCGCGACTTCGTGATCGAATGCGAAGGCGGTCATATCGATTTCGCGCCGCTCGACGCCATCGAGGACGCCATCCTGGCGTCGCTCCGGCAGCGTTACCGTCGCGTATCGGCGGAGCGGATCGTCTCGGGCCCGGGACTCGCGAACATCCATGCGGTGCTTGCGGCGATCGAGGGCCGCGCGATCCAGACTGGTGATGACAAGGCCCTGTGGGCGGACGCGATCGCGGGGCGCGACAGCCTCGCAGCTGCCGCGCTCGACCGCTTTTGCCTGTCGCTCGGCGCGGTCGCCGGCGATATCGCGCTGGCACAGGGCGCATCCGGCGTGGTTATTGCCGGCGGTATTGCCCCGCGCATTGCGGATATCCTCCCGCGATCCGGCTTCGCCGGACGGTTCGTCGCCAAAGGACGATTCGAACGTATGATGGCCACGCTGCCGGTCAAGCTACTCACGCATCCTCAACCCGGCCTATTCGGCGTCGCCGCCGCCTTCGCCCAGGAGCATCGGTCATGACCGATATTGAAACGATCATGCGCCGGGCCGCGGTCATCCCGGTGCTGGTGATCGAGGACGTGGCGCATGCAAGGCCGATCGCCGAGGCATTGGTCGCCGGCGGGCTGACGGTGCTGGAGGTGACGCTGCGCACACCGACCGCACTCGATGTCATCCGCGAGATGGCCAGGGTCGAGGGCGCGATCGTGGGCGCCGGCACGGTGCTGAATGCGCGCGATCTCGACGCCGCTCTCGAAGCAGGCGCCGCCTTCGTCGTCAGCCCGGGGCTTACCGAACCGCTCGCCAGAGCGGCGCAGAGCGCAAGGGCCGCTTTCCTCCCGGGTATCGCAACCGCTTCCGACATCATGCGCGGCCTCGATCTCGGGCTCGACCGGTTCAAGTTCTTCCCTGCCGAGGCAGCAGGCGGCATCAACGCATTGAAGAGCCTCGCCGCCCCGTTTCACCGGGTCCGCTTCTGCCCGACTGGCGGCATCACGCCGGCAACCGCTCCCCTGTGGCTCGCGATCGAAGCCGTGCTCTGCGTCGGGGGAAGCTGGATGGTCCCCAGAGGCAGCCCCGATCCAGCGGCGATCACTGAGGCCGCGCGCGCAGCGTCATGCCTTTCGGCTTCCTGTCTGGTTCGACCCCCCGGTACGGAGAATAGTTAACTAAACGACCGGCCAGGGCAAGATCGTCGGCAGGCCGGACCGTCCTGTCAGCGCTTCGGCCGCGCTTTGCGCTTCGGCATAGAGCCGTTCTTCGTCGATCGTTGTGCAGCGGTAATTGTCGACAACGCGCTTGCCGTCGACCCAGACGCTGTGCACGCCGCGCCCATCCGCCGACCAGACCAGTTGGGCGACCACATTCAACAGCGGGCGCCATTCCGGCCGGTCGGTGTCGTGCAGAACCAGATCGGCCTTCTTGCCCACTTCCAGGCTGCCGATCTGGTCGGACATCCTCAATGCCTTTGCCCCGTGGAGCGTGGCCATTTCCAGCGCCTGATGCGCCGGGAAAATCGAAACGTCGCGGCGCGCATCCTTGAACAAGCCGGCAACAAGCGACATGGGCCGCATCATGTCGGCCTGATCGCCGCCGTCGGTGCCCAACATGATGGTTACGCCCGCCGCGGCCATCTCCGGAAAACGGCCCACGCTGGTGGCGCCATAACCCCCCTTTAGCGCGGCGCCGGGGCAGTGGATGACATTGGTGCCGGTCTCGGCCAGAAGGGCAAGCTCCGCGTCGTCCAGATGAACCATGTGAGTCAGGGACAGGTTGTCCCCCAGGACACCCAGGTCGGCCAAATGCGCCACCGGCCGTTTCCCGGTATTGGCCAGATACCAGTCGGGATCCGTGTGCGCCGGGCTCATATGGGCGGAAATGCCGGCGCCATACGCATCAGCCAATTGCTTGGCGCCCTGCCACAGCGCGTCCGTGTTCGTGCTGTGGCCGATCAACAGCGGCCAGGCCGCAAGCCTCTGGCCGTCGTTCCCGGGATAACGCTCCAGCTCCCGTTCCAGCAGCCTCAGCGCGCTGTCAGTCATCGCGGCCTGGTCCTGGTCAGGCGAAAAAGCCCGGTCCAGGGCCCATTCTCCCAACCGGCCGCGAATGCCGGTCTCATGCAGTGCCTCGAAAACCGGGTCCAGGGCGATAATCGTGCCGGCTTCCAGAAAGCTGGTGGTTCCCGTGCGCAGCATGCTGAGCGCCGACAGTTTGGCGCCGATGCATTGGTCCTCGGCGCTGTGACCTTCATAGAGCGGCACGACCCAGCGCCAGACACCCTCTTCGAAGTCACGATTTTCCGGCAGGAATCCCTTGATCAGCGTCTCGGTCGTATGGACATGGCTGTTTACGAAGCCCGGCGTGATGACGAATCGGCGTCCGTCGATAATCTCCAGCGGTTCGAGGCTGGGCTCGATGTCGCCGCGCTTGCCCAATGCTGCGATGCGGTCGCCGACCATCGCCAGCGCGCCGTCCGTGATGATGCGGCGCTCTCCATCCATCGTGACGATCGTCGCGCCGGTAATCAGTGTATCGACTTTCATCACGACGTCTCCGCACCGGGTTATGGGTCCTGCAAGCATTAATACGACGAGAGCTGCAAATCGCGCCGGCGGCAATGGGCCCCGGAAAATTCAAATCGGCAGGGCCGTCGTATACTTCACCTGGTTGAGCGCGAAATGCGACGCCGCCGTGGCGACCGCGGGGTGGTTCAGCAGGCCGCGCATCAGGAAATGCTCATAGGCCGTGATATCGCTGGTTACGATGCGCAGCAGATAATCCCACTCGCCCGACATCGAATAGCATTCCATGATCTCGCCGTGTGCGGCGACATATTGCTCGAAGGCGAGGCGGCTTTCCGGCGACTGCGACTTCATCCGAACCTGGCACACGACGTTGACACCTCGGCCCACCCGGTTCGGGTCGACCAGCCGGACTGCTTCCCGCAATGTACCGGCTTCTTCGAGCGCCCGAATGCGACGCCAGCACGATGCCGCCGAGGCGCCCACCTGCTCGGCCAGCACGGCATGGCTCTGACTCGCGTCCCGCTGAAGCGCCCGAAGGATCCGCCGATCGATTTCGTCAAGTTGAGTTATTTGTTTCATTGACGGACCGAAACTGAACCTCTTTTGCGAGAAATAGCGCTTCAGACTGACATCTGAAAGGCATTTTCACCCGTTGCACCCCAAATTCCTTTCATGTCTACGGTATCGCGCGCGACGCTTCCACAGGCTCCAAGCGGACCTTCTCCGGACTGGACCATTTCTCAGGCCTGGGCCGACTACACGCCGGCCGAGCATGAGATATGGGATCGACTGTTTGCGCGCCAGACTTCCATGCTCCCGGGGCGCGCGGCGCCGGCATTCCTCGAAGGCGTCGATGTCCTCAGGATGTCGAAGCCCGGCATTCCGGATTTCGAAGAATTGTCGGAGCGACTGCGGAAGCTGACGGGCTGGTCCGTCGCCGCCGTTCCAGGGCTGGTGCCGGAAGAGGTGTTCTTCCAGCATCTCGCCAACCGCCGCTTCGTCGCCGGCCGGTTCATACGCACGCCCGAGCAGATCGACTATCTGCAGGAGCCCGATATCTTCCATGATGTCTTCGGCCATGTTCCGTTGCTCGCCAATCCGGTCTTCGCCGATTACATGCAGGCCTACGGCGAGGGCGGCCTCAGATCGATGCGCTTCGGGGCGCTCCATAAGCTGGCACG
>CAZVYC010000282.1:0-5832 GCA_964631425.1 uncultured Rhodospirillales bacterium | reverse complement strand
TTCGGAACCTGCGTCGCGAGAACCATTAGAAAAGCTCCGATCAGATATGGGAGAATCCGCACGCTCATCTCCGAGATCGCCAAAGCTACGATAAGAACCGGACCAGTTTGACTGGCCCTCGGACGTCCCTGGGGATCGTCGATGACCGACTCAAACCCTTACTGTGTTATGCGGAATGGGCTTGATTGCGATATGGCTACCAGAAGATTTCACACCTGACTCGCCAACAGTGGTGCTGACTGCGATTTACCTCCTAAGACACGATGAACTTTTCCAATGCGAATGTGTCAATACTGCATGGAATAGGGACAGTACCGACCCAATCCAGGATCGGCCACGCAATTCTCGGCCAAACCTTGCGTAGAAGTCAGCCGCGGACAAGCCATTGTGATGTTGAAACTGCGCTCACCCAGACGGGCGCCCCGCGGCCTCGATCGCCGCAGCGGCTTTCTCTTCAAGTTCTTCGGCCAGCCTGAGCAGAGCCGTTCTGGTCGGATCGGCTACATCGGGAATGCCGAACGCCAGCCGGCGGCAACGGGCCGCCTCTTCTAGAAGCTTCACACTCGAGTCCATTCCGTCAAGCGCGTTGCCAGGATGGCGTTCCTCTATCGCATATGAGACTCAAACACGCGCGAACGATTCATGGTCCCTACAATAGTCGTTGCTCACAAGTGTTAGTTATTTAGTGATATTTCTACGTTCTTGATTATTTCATAGTTCGAAGTACCGTCCGCTCCGTTGTGGTCGCACTTAGCCAGCGCAGCCCCAACCGGCGCCGATAATCAGGACACCCAGTTTTCCGCGGGCCACTAACTCTAAAGTTGCCGGTAACTGTAAAGTTGCCGGCGGCCGCCGATCCATACCCAGCCGCCGCCATGCCTTACCCAGAGCCCAGGGATCCAGATCGCGCCACGATGGGGCGGCAGGGCGTAAGCGCCTGGAGGCGGCGTGTCGATCATGGGGGCGGGGGGCGCCACGCCGACCACGACACGAACGCTCCCCAGCGCATGGCCGCTGGCGATCCAAAGCGCGATAAAGAAAAGCGAGACGACAGTCCTTCTCAGCATGGCGGCGCTACCGGGGTTTCCTCCAGCCCAGCCTAGCGACCCAGGCAGGCGGTGTCGTTGAGGGCCATCAACCAGTCATATGTTTTCGGGATCTCGTATTCCCAGGGAATATTTGGATTACTCCAACTCTGATCGCGCATCAGCAAAACGGTTATCGCTCCGCGATGCCTTGGCCCTCTCCTTCGGCAAACGAACGAAAAAAAGATCTTGTTCTTGTCAACCGTCAAGGGATTCCGGCTCAGTTTGCGCTATTGCGCACGTTGACCGGAACGACGTCGGCGCGCCGACAAAGGCCCTCTCTGTCCCTAACAGCGCGCCAACCGGTTGGTGGGAGAATCATCTGCGGAAGGATTAGACGCATAGCGTCTTCCGAGGTTGCCGCACCTTCCCCGCGGCAACACGAGGTCCGAAAGGGCGTTCCTCCCCATGCTGCGCCCCGCCCTTCGGATTCGGCCGTGGGTGGGGCTTTTTTTGTTTCAGGCTGAGACTTTTAGCTCAACAGCCGCCTGAGCCGGACATAATCGACTTTGGCTTGGTGCCGCCGGTCCAGCGGAATGGCCGGAACAATTGCAAGCTCCATACCCGGGAAATTTTCAAGCCTTTCCCGCCACAGACGCGCGTTTTCGGCCCGTCCGGCCAGCACCAGCCGGGCCCGGCCTTCATCTCCGATTAAGGCGGCCTGACTGACGCCCGGCCAGCTTCGCGCTGCGACCTCGACCGAGAACGGAAGCCACGGCCCCACCCTGCCCTCGAGCCGGCCCAGCAGCCAGAGGCGACCATCGTCCGTCAACCGGCCCGCATCGCCCGTGCGGTGCCAGACGGTTGTGTCTTCGATGATCTTGTTCCCCCGATCCAGCGCCGGATCGAGATAGCCGCGATTGACATGCGCACCAGCCACCTGGATTTCGCTGTCCCGGATCCGGACCGCGATGTCGGGAACGGGATGTCCGGCCGGCAGCCCCCCGCCGGCCTCAATTTCGGCCCAATCGTGCGACGTGAGCGCGCTGAGCGCCTGGTGCGCTATGGGCTCAGCCTCCGTCGAGCCGTAGACCGCGAAGATCGCCGCCTTCGGCGCTGCGGCGAGAAGCCGGCGCATCAGGTCCGGCCAGACCGGGCCGCCGCCAGTGAATATCTGCCGCAGCTGTTCGAAGCCTTGCCGCGCTGCCAGGGCGCCGGCGATCGATGGGGGAGCAAGCAGTCTGGTCACGTCATGCCGCGCGATCTGGGCAAGCAGGCGGCCGTGATCGACCGCAGCGGGACGGCGGAGACTCGCATCGGGGATGACCGACGTGGCGCCGAGCCCCAATCCCGCAAGGACGAAGAGCGGCAGACAGACCAGGTCGCATGTCGGCCCATCGGGAGTCAGCAATGGCGCGAGCGCGCGCTGCTGCGCCAGAAGGAAGCCGTGACTGCGGACAATGCCTTTCGGACGCCCCGTCGAGCCCGAGGTGAAGCTGATCAGGGCTGGATGTGCCGCCGGCCAGACGGCTCTCGAGGTACAGCAACAGATCTTGCTCGTGTCTGAACACCCTCCACGCCAGGCGACTGCACCCGTCTGCCCGCGCTTTCGTCTGGCTGCGTCTTTTCACTTTGCTACCGTGGAAATAAGGCCGGGTATGGCCTCGAACAGCCTTTGTGAACATCGTTCATTGGAGCTGTAGCGCATTCATGAACAACGTTCAAGCGAGACTCGCGAGAAGACGGTGTCTGGGTCGCTTTGCTGGCGTACCCTGCTAGCGGCGGGTCTTGCCGTCGACCGTTCTTCGCGTGAAGTAAAAGCCGCTATAAGACGAAATCGAGTAGTCAGGGAAAAATGGGATATCGCAACTGTGATCGTTTATTTTCCAGGAATCCACGACCTTATAGCCCAAATCCGTAATGGTATTGATGAGTTCATCACGGTTGAAAAGATGATTGGGGCAAAAAGCGGTCCCCATGTTCTGGAGCGTCACCATCGACGGCTTGTTATAGACCGGCACCTTGTTGAGTAAAACATGAGGCGGCAATGTCCGTGCGTTCTCGAACGCTTGGAAGGGGTGCTCGATGAAATGAATTGAACCGGCGGCGATGAGTATATCCGCGCGCTCAAGCTGATCGTACCCCGTGGTAAATCGAAGTTGCTCGACACTCTGCTCGGCTGCCAGCCGCCGGCCCAGAGCCACGACCGAGGGAACATCGCACACAATCCATGTCAGCGATTCCGGAAATGCGAGGCGGGAACGATAGGAATAGTAGCTGGTACCGACATAACCGCCGAGATCAAACAGAGTCACGCCCGGACAAAGTATCTTTGACAGCCAGAACATCATTGGATAGTCCGAAAGCGCTATGGTATTCAGTTCGGCAAGAAGCCTGCTGGCGGAGACTTCATTGTCGAAACCGACGGAGCGGCCGCTCGGGATCGCCGCCATCGCCTGTGGGAAGTTTCGATACAAGCCTCGGAAAATGCGCTGGTGACTGCGAGCCCGGTCAAACTGCCGGTGATAGGAAAGTTCCAGGACGTGCTTGATTCCCGGAATGCGCGTTAACCGCCGGCCGAGTCCCGAGTTCAAATTCATTTTCGGCGTCTCCCGACAACGTGGTTTTCAACACCAGCTGGGAGTGTAGTGGTCCTCAGGAGCGCGTCGATTATCCATTGCGGGGTACCGGCGGACAATCACGTCAGGCGGCCCCGGGCGGGACGGGTGGCATGACAAGCCTCCGCGACCGCACGCATTCAGGGCGTCGGTAGCGATGAGTGAGGGGCGGCAACGCCTGTGGTGGGCGACCACCCCCAGATGCGGTACTACATTTCCCCCTCTCGGCAACAGCCCTGCCGCAATCTATCTATCCCGTCGACAGGTAGGTTGCATCCCTACTCCTGTCAGGTCCTTAACTCTTGGGGGGTCGGCTTCGGTCGAGCCCCCCTTCTTTCTAGATCCCCATTTTTGGCAATGAGGCAGCCGACGCTCGCGCAATTGTCATACCGGCTTCAGCGGCTCGAACGGTGCTTGAGGTAACTGAACCGTAATAACATCGCCGGGTCGCACGTCACCGGTTGCAAGCACGACAGCCATCACACCCGCTTTGCGGATAAGGGTTCCATCGTCAGCGCGATCCAGCACCGCCTCCATTAATCCACGTCGGAATTTATTGAGCTGGCTGCAGGGATTGCGCAACCCCGTCAACTCAACGACGGCGGTATCGCCCAAACCAAGTCTGGTGCCTCTCGGGAGCGTAAGAAGCGCGATTCCACGGGTGGTGATGTTTTCGCCCATGGCACCCGGCGTCACGTCAAACCCTGCGGCGCGAAGCTCGTCGTGTAATTCCTCGTGTATCAGATGTACTTGTCGCAGATTTGGGTGGGTTGGATCGCGCATGATGCGCGAACGGTGCTTGACCGTCAGTCCCATATGCGCGTCGCCTTCCACCCCAAGCCCGCGGAGGAGTCGAATATTCTCTTGGTTTCGTTTGGTGAACGTATGAGCGGCCTCGCGACTCACACTGACAACGATTCCACTTGATGCAGTTTCGCGGCCCAAATCGTACGCCTCGCCTTTCGGTCGCTCTGAAGGCACAGCTCGTCCCGCTCCCGCCCCTTATGGCCCATCAGCCAGAGTCACCCGGAACGGGAAGAAGGGGCCTTTAGATCGCAAGAGCGCTTCACCCGATTATCCCTGGAGCGTTTTGGGATGACCGGCGTATGCCGGAAATCATTGTTGAAAACTTGACAAATGGCGGAGAGGGGGTCCGCCCAATGATACTGTTTTCATTGATATATTTGAAGTTTCGTATTTTGACCCCCGCGCTAACCCCCGCGTGATCGCGTGACTGGCCCTAAAGCCGGCCTGTACCGTGCGGCGGAATGACTCACGCACGCGGCTAGGGCTGTCAAATCACTAGCGGAGATTTTGACGGTCCCCACCGGCCATGAATGCCCCTGCACAATCGTCAACAGCAGAGGACACCATGAGCGACAGGATTACCCATACGATCGATGAGACGGCACAGCGCACCGGGCTTAGCCGCTCCTTTCTCTATCTGGAAATGAAGCGCGGCAAGCTGGCAACCATCAAGGTCGGCAAGTGTCGGCGCGTGCATGTGGCAGACGAAGCCGCGTACCTTCAGGCGCACCGGCAATACACATCGCGGCGGGCGCCGTGATGCTCGCTCGGTTCCACGGCGCCGGAGGGGTTGAACGCGGATGCCCGCTCCCCTTCCGGCCGGCGACACGCCGTCGCGCTTTCGTTTGCCCGAGCCCCACCATGGCCCCTCCGGAGAGTGGGCGTACCTACCCCCCGGCCCCAAACGCGGATGGAACCAAAACTTCCGCCGGTGGTGACGTCCCTAGCCGCATGTACGCCGGGCGTTTCCCCCCGGAACCCGGTACGGCAAAACCGGCTACCTCCCCGTGTTCTCGTTTTACACCCGAATATGGAAAACAGGAACATTCGAGCATTCGGCTGCGTGCTTGCGTGGTTGCGTGACCACGCAACAGGACCACGCAACAGACCAACCCATTGATTTAATTGAATTTCTGTTGCGTGCTTGCGTGGTAGCGGCACGCAACAAAATATACAACAGTTACAATAGGTTAGGTGTTGCGTGCCCAATAAGGTTTATCTCCGATAAACAAGGGACGGGCCGCTGTTCGCCTGCGGGCTCACGTCCCGTCCAGCCGCACTCTAAGGAGTTTTGATGTGATCCGAGTTGAATACAAAACCAAACCCCCGCGCGACCGAACGAAGGTGCGAGACGGGGATTTCGTCTACACGTTCAGAGGTTG
>CAZVYC010000281.1:0-5870 GCA_964631425.1 uncultured Rhodospirillales bacterium | reverse complement strand
TCAGTTGAGACGTGGCCGCGGTGCTGGTTCCTGGGCACTGGGCGGAAGGTGCCGCACGCCGCCGCTGTTATCCGTACCGGCGCCCGCTACTGTGAGGGAGCGTCGCCGGGCCGACCGCGGGATCAGGGTGCGGCCGTCCTCGAGCTCGACCACCCAGTTGATCCTTTTCATTGCCACGACGACGGCCGTCCATTCCTTATGTTCGCGCGGCAAGTGCCGATCGGCGTCACGCAGCGTGCGGACCGTCCTGACGAAATGGCGGACCAGTTCCTCGACCTGAGCGATCGATGCCTTCGACAGTTCGGCCGACTGGTATGCCGCCGGCGCGTCGGGCTCGGCGAAGTTGAGCGTCAGGAAATCCCGCTTGATCATCTCGTCGATGATCCGCCGCATCGGACCACCCTTGCGCCATTCCGGATCGCGCGCGGTCAGCAGCCTGACCTTGTTGCCGGGCAGAAGATCGATCAGCTTCAGCCGCTCCAGCGCAACCAGGCAGCCGACCAGCGTCGCCTCGTCGAGGTCATATTCCGCCTGGATTTCCTGAGCCGTCCATCCGTTCGATAGCAGGAAGCGCACAGTCGCCAGCAGGCGGTCTCGGGCGAGCGCATCTTCCTGGTATTGCGTAAGCCCGCGCTGCCGCCCCTCATCGTCGGCCTTCACCGCGTCGGCCAGCTCAGTGAGGCTGATATCCAGCAGCGCACAGATTTCCTCCATGCGTCCGACGGTCAACCGGTCGGTGTTGAAATAGCGCTTGACCGTCACCGTGCTGACGCCAAGCGCCTCCGCCACCTTCCGGTATGGAATGCCCTGGGCGCGCAGCAGACGTTTGAGAGTTTCCTTGAACGCCGCGGTCTCGCTGTTGGACCTGGTCAGCAGCGTCGCGTCTTCGTCCGCGGAAGCCCCCCTGGCCGTTGTGATCGATTTCCCCATTTTCCGCCCCCTTTCAATTGCAGCGGCTCGTCGCAGTAACATCACTCGAGCCTTATTCCGCGAAGCGTATCCACCTCGGACACCGCTTGGCAATGATTTGCGCCAAATCGCGCTCGCAAATGGACAGCGGGATCCAATCTGGATACCGGACGGTTCAATGAACAGCCGTTGCAAGTCGTGTACGGTCCGCCCGCGGGATGAGCCCGAGGGGATCGCATCGGGAGCCCATGCCTTTTATTGATCCCACCGGCCGCTTTTAGCGTTGCGCGCCTGCCGTCGACTTAACAAGCTGTGTCCCGCCCAAGGACAGGGAGGGCGGGGTTGAATTTCGCCGAAGAGACGGTGATGCAGCACGGCTATGTAGTCGCCGACCTGGAGGCGAGCCTCGCCTTCTGGGTCGAGACGATGCGCGCCGGGCCGTTCTACGTCGTCGACAACGCGCTGGATGGCATGACCTATCGCGGCCAGCCCACTTCGGTGCGCTGGACGACGGCTCTGGCCTATCGAGGCAACATGCTGATCGAGCTCATTCGCCAGAACGACGACAGCCCATCGATCTATCGCGAGTTCCTGGATACGCGCGGCCCCGGCTTTCATCACTTCATGCTGAAATCGCCGGAATTCGACGCCACGCTGGCCCGCTTCGAGCGCGCCGGCTGTCCGCCAGCCTTCGGCCGGACAAGGCCCGGCGAGGAGCGCTTCATGTATGTCGACGCGGTGAAGCAGCTTGGCTGCTTTGTCGAGCTTTACGACATGACGCCCACGACGCTGGATCTGTTCCGCCGGATCCGGTCGGCTCACGACACCTGGGACGGCAAGGAGCCGATCCGATCGTTTTCGTCGCTGTAGTGCGGCTAGGAATTCGCTCTGCCGCACGAGAAAGGGGAAGCCATGCCGCTAGGGGTCGGATATTCGGAGCCGGTCGCGCTGACACTGGCGGTCGACGATTGGGCGCGCACCGTCCGCAAATGGTCCGGACTTCTGGGCGCAAGGCCCGCGGTCACCGACTTCACCGGCGACAAGCGCAAGCGCGCGCGGTTCGCCTCGCGCTCCTTCGTCACCATGGATCTGATCGAGGCCGGCCTCGAAGTGTTCGCCGGCGACACCGAACTGACCCTGTTGGTGCCGAACGTCGCCAGCCGCGTTTCGGACCTGCGTGCGCTGAACGTGCCGGTCGCGGTGGACGAAGTCGACGGCGGCGCGCGCCTCGCCGCCGAGCACGCCGCGGGTGTCAATATCGTCTTTACCGCCAAACGGCCCGAGCCCCTGGCCCAGGCAATGATGCCGCTGCCCTACGTGCTCGACATCTCGGTCAAGGACGTCGCGGCGGTGGCCCCGGTGTGGGATGCGATCATGGGAGTCGAGGGAACCTACACCTCGATCGAGACCGACTCCGCCCGCCAGTTCACCATGCGCCACTATGTGGCGGCGGGCGAGCTCCATGCGGTGGGGCTGATGCAGATCGCCGACGGCATCTTCGTCAAGCGTGATTCGCTGGGCTCGTCCCACGTCCATGTGCTGAAGACACACGGCGAGGGCACGCTGTGCGTCGGCTTTCTCTACAAGACCGACCTCGACGCCCATATCGCCAATATTCCGCCGGATATCCGCGACCTGCTGATGTTCGAGGAACCGCGCAGCTATCAGATGGGACGGAACAACATGTCCCATGCCGATCAGACGGGCGGGGTGTCGGTCGTGCTGGCGCAGCATTTCGAGGGTTGGAGCGGCGACCCGAGAGAAGCACGCGCCGATCAATAGATGGCCAACCGATTCAAGCATCTGCTATCGCCGGGGCGGATCGGCTCGCTCCAACTGCGCAACCGCATCTTCATGACTCCGATGGGGTCGAACCTGGCCGATGAGGATGGGATCACCGGCGAACGCATCCGGGCCTATTATGCCGAGCGGGCGAAAGGCGGCGCGGCGCTGATCACCATGGGATCGGTGTCGATCGGCTATCCCGAGGGATCGAGCAACTGGCGGCAGGAGGCGATCTCGGACGACCGCCACATCCCTGGCATCCGCGCCCTGGCCGATGCTGTGCACGGGCATGGCGCAAAATTGTGCGTGCAGCTTCATCATGCCGGGCTGGTGGCGATGAACGACATGCTGGACGGGCGCCCGCTCGCCACACCGTCGGTTCCGCCGGCCGGAAAGTCCGGCGACATGATGGATGCCTTCCTGGAGGATGAGTTCCGCACCTTTACCGCCCCTCACGCAAGGATGGGCGCGATCAAGTATCAGGTGCTGACGGCGCAGGAAATCGAGCGGCTTGTGCAGATGTACGCCGCTGCCGCCGAACGGGCGAAGCGCGCGGGCGTGGACGCGGTCGAGATCCATGCCGGCCACGGCTATATTGTCTCGTCCTTCCTGTCGCCCTATTCCAACCAGCGCACCGACGAATATGGCGGGTCGGTCGACAATCGCGCGCGATTTCTCACCGATATCGTCAAGGCCATCCGCGCCGCTGTGGGCGCCGATTTCCCGGTCTGGGCACGGATCGATTCGGAGGAATTCCTGGTCGATCAGGGGATCACGATCGGCGATGCCTGCGTGACGGCGCGGCTGGCGGAGGCCGCCGGACTGGATGCCATCAATGTCAGCGCCTATTCCGACATGGCGAACGGGATCGGCCATTCCGTCGCCCATGCGACCCACATACCCGAAAAATTCGTGCCCAACGCCATCGCCATCCGGCGATCGGTCGGCATTCCGGTCATTACCGCCGGCCGGATCGGGCTGGAGGAAGCGGATCGCCACATCGCCGAGGGGCATTTCGACTTCCTGGCGATGGGTCGTAAGCTGCTGGCCGATCCGCATTTGGCCCGCAAGCTGGCGGAAGGCCGCGAAGACGATATCCGCCCCTGCATCTATTGCTATACCTGCATCAGCCAGATCTATTTCAGCCGCCACGTCCGTTGCGCAGTCAATCCGGAGACGGGCTTCGAGCGGGAGCGGGACATCCGCCCATCCGCCGCAAAAAAGCGGATCGCCGTCGTGGGCGGCGGCCCCGCCGGCATGGAGGCGGCGCGCCGGCTGTCGCTCAAGGGGCACGCGGTTACGCTGATTGAACAGTCGGACCGGCTGGGCGGTACGGCTCAGTTCGCCTCCATTGCCTATGAACCGAACCAGGGCATCGTCGATTGGTTGAAGCGCCAGATCACCCAGTCGAACGTCACGGTGAAACTGCGTACAGCCGCGACCCCGGAGCTGATCCGGTCGCTCAAGCCCGACGCGGTGGTGATCGCGACCGGCGCCGTGCGCACCATGCCGCCGATTCCCGGCGCGGATCGGCCGAACGTCTTCAGCGGTGACGAGATGCGCCGGCTGGTGCTGGGCCAGGACCTGGACTCTCTGTCGGGCAAGATCGATCGCAAGACGCGCTGGGCGCTGACCGCCGGCGCGATGACGGGTCTCACCAGGGATCTTGGCCTCATCCGTTGGGCGAGCAACAGCTGGATGCCAATCGGCAAGCGCATTGTCATTATCGGGTCCGAGCTGGTGGCTCTGGAGCTGGCAGAATTTCTCGCCGATCGCGGCCGCACCGTGTCGGTTGTCGACGAGGCCGCCAAATTCGGAGCCGGCATCCAGATCGTGCGCCGCTGGCGGGTGCTCCATGAGGCCAAGGAACTGGGCGTCGCGTTGCTGCCCTCGGCGCGCGACATCAGGATTGGCGACGGCATCGTCACCTACCTCAATCCGCACAACCAGGTTCGCGGCATCCAGGCCGATCATATCATCGTCGCCAAAGGCGCACACGGCAATCTCGACCTGGCGGACGCGCTGAAGGAGGCGGGATTCAGCGTCCACACGGCCGGCGACTGCAACGGTGTCGGCTATATCGACGGCGCGATGAGCTCCGCGGCGGAAGTGGCTCAGGCGCTATAGGGGCGGGCATGACGAACGACGCGGATTGGACGGCGCACAAGCGGCGGCTCTTCAAGGAAATGGTCACAGCCTTTGGCCGAAAGGAATTCGACCTGTTCGAGACGTATTTCATCGCCGATGCGGTGTTCGAATGGCCGTATCTGCCGGTACCCGACTTTCCGCCGAGGATGGTCGGGGTCCACGCGTTTCGCCTGGCGACGGAACGCGGCATGGCCGATTTCGACCCATACCGCCATCGCGTTACGCAGTTCTACGATATGATCGAGCCCGACCTGCTGATCGCCGAGTACGAATCCGACACGATCTATCACCCGACCGGGCGGCCCTACGCCAACAAATATCTCGGGATCGTCCGGTTTGCCGGCCAGAAGATCGGTTACTGGAAGGAATACATCAATCCGCTGCTGATCAAGGAAGCGATGGGGTTGCCATGAAACACCGTTTGATGGGACGGACGGGCCTGCTCGTCTCGGAGATGTGCCTGGGCACGAACACGTTCGGCGGGGTCGGCAATCCCTATTGGGAACCGCTGGGCGGCCTGGACCAGAAGGCGGCGACGGCGATGGTCGGCCGTGCCGTCGAGGCCGGGATCAATTTCTTCGACACGGCCGATATCTATGCCGCCGGCGAGTCCGAGGAGCGGCTTGGCCGCGCCCTCAAGGAGGTCAAGGCTGATCGGGCCGACGTGATCGTGCTGACCAAGGCCGGCATGCGCATGGGACGCGGCGTCAACGCTGTCGGTTCGTCGCGCGCCCACCTCCATTCCGCGCTCGAAGCCAGCCTGAAGCGCCTCGGCACGGACTATGTCGATGTCTTCATGGTCCATCAGTGGGATCAGCTGACCCCTATGGAGGAGACCATGCGGGCACTGGACGACTTAGTGTCGGCGGGGAAGGTCCGCTATCTCGGCTGCTCCAACTTCGCCGCCTGGCAAGTCATGCTGGGGCTGGGAATTTCCGAGCGTGAGCATCTGGCCCGGTTCGAGGTGGTCGAGGCCTATTATTCGATCGCCACGCGCGAGATCGAGCGCGAACTTGTCCCCATGGCGC
>CAZVYC010000280.1:0-5885 GCA_964631425.1 uncultured Rhodospirillales bacterium | reverse complement strand
ATCTGAGAGACGATGACGCGCTCAGTACCGTTGATGATGAAGGTGCCGTTCGTGGTCATGAGCGGCATGTCCACCATGTAGACATCCTGCTCCTTGATGTCGCGGATCGAGCGCAGGCCCGTCTCCTCATCGACATCGAAGACCGACAGGCGCAGCGTTACCTTCAGAGGCGCAGCGAAGGTCATGCCGCGCTGCTGGCACTCGTCGACATCATATTTCGGCGGCTCGAGTTCGTAGCGGACGAAGTCCAGCTCGGCGCGATCGGAGAAATCGCGGATCGGGAAGACCGAGCGGAACACCTCCTCGAGGCCGGCGACAACGCGATCCTCGGGGCGAACCTCCATCTGCAGAAATTTTTCGTACGAGCTGCGCTGAACCTCGATCAGGTTCGGCATCTCGATCACCTCCGGAATGCGCCCGAAGGTCTTGCGGATGCGCTTACGGCCAGTGAACGAGCGTGCGGTGGATTCTGCCATAATGCCCCTCAAAGCATACCGCGGGCGCGATGAGCGCCCGCCGAAAACGCAAGACCGGACGCCCGAAAGCGCACCTGAGGCGCGCGATGGAACGTCCGCTGAGCCGCTCTTTTACAAACGGCAATACGATGCCGTCGGGGGGAACCTTGAAGGTTCGCCCCCGCCGAGCATCGTAGAGTTAGTCAGCCGTGATCAACGACACCTATTTAATATCGACAGTCGCGCCCGCTTCTTCAAGCTGTTTCTTGATCTTCGCGGCATCGTCCTTCGACACGCCTTCCTTGACCGGCTTCGGCGCAGCCTCGACCAGGTCCTTCGCCTCTTTGAGACCAAGGCCCGTGATCGCGCGCACTTCCTTGATCACGTTGATCTTCTTCTCACCCGTGGCGGTGAGCATCACGGTGAACTCGGTCTGTTCCTCGACCGGAGCGGCGGCGGCGGCACCACCGCCAGCTGCGCCACCAGCCGCCGCAACAGCGACCGGCGCGGCAGCGGAAACGCCCCATTTCTCCTCGAGCAGCTTCGCCAGCTCTGCGGCTTCGAGAACGGTGAGCGACGACAGGTCGTCGACGATTTTTGCCAGATCAGCCATTTGATTACACTCCTTCGATCATGCCCGCGCCGGGGCCAGTTCCACATTCCGGTTGTCGAAAGCGCGCCCGCGCCTTCCTCTTGCCGTCAATTCCCACCTCATCACCTTTTGATCGTCGTCCCGGCGAAAGCCGGGGTCCCTTGTCCAGCCATCGCGGCTGCCGAGCGATGGATCCCGGCTTTCGCCGGGACGACGGAAAAGGCTAGGTGGAAATGACGGGTACAAACTCCCATCAGGCAGCTTCTTGCCCTTGCTCGGCATGGGCGCTGATGACCCGCGCGAGCTGGCCGGCCGGCGCCTGGAGGATGCCGGCAAGCCTGGTGGCAGGAGCCACGATGAGCCCGAGAATCTTGCCGCGCAGCGTCTCGATCGAGGGCAAGGTGGCGAGCGCCTTGATCCCGTCGGGATTGAGACGCTGTCCGCCGAGGCCGCCGCCCAGGATGACGAATTTCTCGTTGTCCTTGGCGTAGGCGGTGGCGACCTTTGCGGCCGCCACGGGATCGCGGGAGAGCGCCACCGCGGTCGGACCACGAAAGAGCTCATCCAGGTTCGCGAAGCTGGTGTCGCGGATCGCGATGCGCGCCAGCCGGTTCTTGGTGACCTGAAGGCTGGCCTCCGCCTGGCGCATGCGGCGCCGGAGGTCAGTCATCTCGGCCACGGTGAGCCCGGTATAATGCGCAACGACGATCAGCGAGTTGGCGGTGAAGTCCGCCTTCAGCGTCTCGACGGTCGCGGCCTTTTCAGCCCGGTCCATGTCATCACTCCATCGCTCTGCCGACGGCATAGGTCGCCGGCGCAAATCCGTTCGCCGCGGAACGCGGCAGCTAAAGCGCTATCCAAGGGAGGCAAGAAGCAGTGCTGGCGCGGCATCCCGCAGCGGGGAAGCCATCGGCAAAGGTCAGCACGCACTCCCGTCTCGTGCAGGAGATTAAGCCGGCAAGACCGGCGCCCGCAGTCTCGGACAGGTAAAACCGGCTATCCGCCGGAAACCGAACGGCGCGATCCCAGAGGACCGCGCCGCTTGAAAGCAGCCTTTTACGCCGAACCGGGGCTGGAAAGCAAGCTCCCCAGATCGACCTTGATTCCGGGGCCCATCGTGGACGACAGGCTGACCTTCTGGATGAAGGTTCCCTTGGCCCCCGAGGGCTTGGCGCGGCTGATGCCGCCGACGAACGCCTGGACGTTCTCGATCAGCGCCTCTTCCGTGAAACTCGCCTTGCCGATGCCGGCATGGACGATGCCTGCCTTCTCGGCGCGGAACTCGACGGCGCCGCCCTTGGCGGCTTTGACCGCCTCGGCGACGTTGGGTGTGACGGTGCCGAGCTTCGGGTTCGGCATCAGGCCGCGCGGGCCCAGGACCTTACCGAGGCGCCCGACCAGCATCATCATGTCGGGCGTGGCGATGCAGCGATCGAACTCAATCTCGCCCGCCTGCACCTTCTCCGCCAGATCCTCGGCGCCCACGATATCGGCCCCGGCGGCGCGCGCCTCGTCGGCCTTGTCGCCGCGGGCGAACACGGCGATGCGGACCGGCTTGCCGGTGCCGTTCGGCATCTGCACGACGCCGCGCACGGCCTGGTCGGCGTGGCGCGGATCGACGCCGAGGTTCATCGCGATCTCGATCGTCTCGTCGAACTTGGCAGTGGCGTTACTCTTCACGAGCTTCACCGCCTCCGTGAGCGGGTAGACGGTGCCAGGCGCGCCGACCGAGTTGTGCGCCTTCACCAAACGCTTTCCGATTTTTGCCATGTTACTGCCCCACCACTTCGAGGCCCATTGACCGGGCCGAGCCCACCAGCATGTTCGCCGCCGCTTCGATGTCGTTGGCGTTCATGTCGGCCATCTTGATCGCCGCGATCTTGCGGATCTGCTCCATGGTGATCGAGCCCACCGTGGCGCCCTTGCCGGGCGTCTGCGTGCCCTTCTTTATCCCGGCCTCCTTCATCAGGAAGTAGCTGTTGGGCGGGGTCTTGGTGACGAAGCTGAAGGTGCGGTCGGCATAGGCGGTGATCACCACCGGGATCGGCATGCCGGGTTCCATATCCTGCGTTCGGGCGTTGAACGCCTTGCAGAATTCCATGATGTTAAGGCCGCGCTGACCCAGCGCCGGGCCGATCGGCGGCGACGGGTTGGCCTTTCCGGCCGGGACCTGGAGCTTGATGTAGCCCGTGACTTTTTTCGCCATCGTACTCTCCTGCTTGAATGACCCCTATACGGGGCCGGAGTGCGTGGTGCGGCCATGGCGAGGCCTCCCACGCGCGGAATTCATAAATCCGTCGCCCCCCGGGGAGAGGGATTAAACCTTCTCCACCTGAGCGTATTCGAGCTCGACCGGTGTGGAACGGCCGAAGATCGAGACCGCGACCTTGAGGCGGCTGCGCTCCTCGTCGACTTCCTCGACCAGGCCGTTGAACGAGTTGAACGGACCGTCGCAGACGCGAACCTGCTCGCCGACCTCGAAGGTGATCGAGGGCCTGGGCCGCTCGATGCCTTCCTTGACCTGGCTCATGATCCGCTGCGCCTCAGCCTCGCTGATCGGCACCGGCCGGGTGCCGCTGCCGCCGAGGAAGCCGGTCACCTTGGGCGTGTCGCGCACCAGGTGCCAAGTCTGGTCGGTCATCTCCATCTTGATCAGCACGTAGCCCGGGAAGAACTTGCGCTCAGCGTTCACCTTGGAGCCGCGGCGGAGTTCCACCACTTCCTCGGTCGGGACCAGGATTTCGTCGAACATGTCGGTGAGGCCGAGCTTCTCGGCCTTTTCCAGGATCGCCTGCTTGGCCTTTTTCTCGAAGCCCGAATAAACGTGCATCACATACCAGCGCTTGGCCATTGACTCAGGCTCCGATGCCGAGAACGAGCTTGAGCGCGTTCGCGATGATCCAGTCGACAAGCGACAGGAAGAGCGAGACCAGGACCACCATGACGAAGACCATGGCAGTTGTCTGGACGGTTTCTTTCCGGGAGGGCCAAGTCACCTTCCGGGTTTCCTGCTCCACTTCCTGGATGAATTTTGCGGGACTGACTTTGGCCATTCTGTGTAGGGACCCGATGGTTCGGGTGCTCATCCTCTCTAAAGATCAGGCGTCCTGGCAGGAGTGGAGGGGCTCGAACCCCCAGCCCCCGGTTTTGGAGACCGGTGCTCTACCAATTGAGCTACACTCCTAAACGGGAAGCGCCTCGGGCGCCCCATCCACGGGATGGCGCGCGAAGCCCGCTTATGTAGCGATATGACGCGCCGGACGCAATGGCTATTCGGATGCTTGCAACCTGCCCGGTATCCTTGCGGTTCTGCTCAATCTCTCTATTTAAAACATGCACCGCGATTTCATGACCATGCGACACATCTCAGCTACCGACGCCAAGCAAATTCTAGCCGCCTCGCTCGCCGTACGCGGGTTGACGGAAGCCATGCTGACCGAGCTTCTGGCCGATGACGCGTAGCCGCGTCGTCCTCGATACAATTCGTCATCAGTCGGCTTCTTATGCCACGCTCCGTTGCCCGGCCAGGCGGTGAATTGCCCGACTAACCAGGACACCTTAAAGGAAATCCGATGAATAAGCGCGCGTTCGCCACGCTAGTAGTGTTGGCCTGTGCCGTTTTATCTGCCGCGACGACAGTCCGGGCCGCCGACCAGCCGGCCAAGCCTGCCGACAAGAGCGACAAGAGCGATAAGAGCGATAAGAATGAACGGCCGCCGATGCCGGCGGATGTGACAACCGAGCAGCATGCCGCGCTGCCGGGCCGCGCGCTCAAGTACCATGTGACCGCCGGCAGCCTGCCGATGAAGAACGCCAAGGGCGAGCACAAGGCGGACATCTTCTACATTGCCTACATGCTGGACACCGGCAAGCCGGCCACCGATCGGCCGATCACCTTCGCCTTCAACGGCGGGCCAGGTGCGGCCTCGGCCTATCTCCACCTGGGCGCGCTCGGGCCCAAGCGGCTGGAGTTCGGCAACGAGGGGGACAGCCCGTCGACGCCGGCCAAGCTGGTCGACAACCCGGACACGTGGCTCGATTTCACGGACCTGGTCTTCATCGATCCGGTCGGTACGGGCTACAGCAGCACCCTCTCCGGGTCGGAGGAGGACAACAAGGCCTATTGGGGGGTATCCCAGGACGTCAATTCATTGTCCCGCTTCATCGCCGACTACCTGACCAAGGCCGGGCGCCGGACCTCGCCGCATTATCTGGTCGGCGAAAGCTATGGCGGGTTCCGTGGGCCCAAGATCCTGCACCGCCTGCAGACCGAGGAGGGCGTCGGGGTCAACGGTATGATCCTGCTGTCGCCGGCAATCGATTTCGGATTTCTTTCCGGCAACAGCCTGAGCCTGCTGCCTGAGATGGCGCGACTGCCTTCCTTCGCCGCCGCCGCGCTGGCGCAGAAGGGGCCTGTGACCTTGGACCAGCTGAAGCCGGTCGAGCAATACGCGGAGAGCGATTACCTGGTCGATCTGGCGCACGGCAAGGCCGACCCGGCCGAGCGCGAGAAGATGGAGGAGAAAGTCGCCCAATTGATCGGGCTCGACCCCAAGCTGGTGAAGCAGCTGGACGGGCGGATCGGCATGCAAACCTACGCGCGGGCCGTACACCGCGACCAGGGCATCGTTACCAGCATCTATGATGCCACAGTGACGGGTTTCGACGCCCACCCGGACAGCGCCACCCCGGAATTCGAGGACCCGATCCTGCAAGGCACGATCGCGCCGGTGACAAGCGCCATCGTCGATTACATCCAGGGTCCGCTGGGATACAAGAACGACCAGCCTAATCAACTGCTGAGAAACGAGGTGAACGGCAAGTGGTACTGGAACGTG
>CAZVYC010000279.1:0-5907 GCA_964631425.1 uncultured Rhodospirillales bacterium | reverse complement strand
CCTTCAGGCATTCGTCGAGCGACGGATGGGGGATGCCCAGGATCATCTTGAACTTGGTGACCGGCGCCTCGCGTAACACCTCGTCGCGCCCGGCGGCGCGGAAATCCTCGTTCATCGCCGCGACCACGCGCTTCAGCCGCTCCCTCTCGATGGCGCTGGCCAGCCGCTCCCGCTCCCAGTCGGTATAGTCGTCGTAGTCGGTATAATCGCCGTGATCGAACGGATAGCCCCGGTCTTCCGACCACCGGGCCGAGCGGCTGAACTCTGCCGGCTCCTCGCCCGGGTTCCCGCCCGTCGGCGCGCGCGCCGCGCGCTGATTGAGCAGCGCCCGCAATCCCGCGACCTCCAGCTCCAGCACCGCGACCTGCCGATACGCCCTGGCCGCCTTGACCGCCGCGTTATTCAGCTGCGGCAGTTCCTTCTGGCCCTCGTCGGTCTCCGCCCTGGCCTCGACCTTCCGGGCGAATCCCAGCAGAATCCCGCGCATCTCCGACAGTTCGGCGAGGATCTCCGCCTGCAGCCCGGCGCCGGACGCATCTTCCCCGTCCAGCGGCTCCTCCGCGTCTTCCGTGCTGCAAGTGGGGCAGTTCGCGCTCATCGGAACATAAGATGAACACATGCGGACGAATTTCAAGAGCCGGAGGTAAAAATTTCGCCGTTCTCCACCAATCCCGTAGAATGAAGAAGTCTGCCGTCAGAACCTCGCCAGGACGCCGCCAAGTGGCCGCTGATTAAAGTCACTCTGGAGATCCTGCCCCGCCGGCTGGGCGTTACGAATCCTCGCCCTTGATGGGGGAGGTCAGCATCACCCGCATAAGGCCAGCAGCTTCGGCAACAGCGAGCTCGCGCCGATCCGGAAAGTCTCCGGGGTGGCCCAGCCTTCGCCGAGCATCGATTCGGCGAGCGTCAGGTAGGCTGCGGCTTGGGGCACTTCGCGGACGCCGCCCGAGGCCTTGAATCCGATCGGCAATCCGGATTCGGCAATTGCCATCAGGATGATGGCTGCGGCTTCCAAGGTGGCGCCAGTCGCGATCTTCCCGGTCGAGGTCTTGAGGAAATCGGCGCCGCCCTGGATCGCAATCGCCGCGGCTCTGGCCAGCGACTCATGATCCGGATAGGCTCCCGTCTCAAGGATCACCTTGAGCCGGATGTCGTAATTCTCGATCTCGCGCACTGCGCGAACGTTCTTCGAAGCCGGAGGAGGGGCGTCGGCTAGGAAGCGGCGATAGGGGAAGACAAGGTCGATCTCCTCCGCCCCGGCGCTGAGTGCCCGCTCGGTTTCCACCAGCACGCCCTCGGGCGATCCGTTGCCCTCGGGAAAATCGATGACGGTCGCGATCTTGACGCCCGTGCCAGCCAGCGCCGCGGCGGCCTGCGCCACGAAGCGAGGATAGACGCAAACGGCGGCGACCGGTCCCATGGGCGTCAGTGCGTCGCGGCAGAGCCCGCCGATCTTCTCCGGCGTGTCGCTGTTCTCCAGCGAGGTCAGGTCGACCATCGCGATCAAGCGCCGGGCCAACTCCGCGCTGGGTTGGACCTCGCGGCACGCCGCGATCAGGTCCATGGTGGATTGTTCGATCATCATGGCGCCCAGTTTTCCAGATCGGCCTCGGCCTGCGCGCCGGACCCCATATCCTTGACTTCGTGCGGCCGGCCGTCCTCGAACGGCGGAAACCAGACGAAGGGGATACCTTTCTTCTCGGCATAAGACAGCTGGCGGCCGACCTTCTGCGGCGCGTGGTAGGTCTCCACCTTGAAGCCGCGCCGCCGGAGCGCCTGAGCCGTCGTCAGCGCGTCCCCGCGGCGCTCCTCGGACGGGAGCACGACCAGCAGATCGGCCGGGCTCTTGCGCGTGGGCGCAATCGCCTTGTCTTGCAGCAGCTTGGCGAACAGTCTCGAGAAACCGATTGAAATGCCGACGCCGGGTAGGCGCTTGTTGATGAAGGCGCCCGCCAGATCGTCATACCGCCCGCCGGCGACGACGCTGCCGAAGCCCGGCGCATCATCGAACCGGCCCTCATAGACCGTGCCGGTGTAGTAGTCGAAACCGCGGGCGATTGAGAGGTCGGCGACGACACTTCCGATGCCGAGCGCACCCAGGTGGTCCATTACTGTCGTCAATTCGCTCAGGCCCTCGTCGAAGAGCGGGTGCTCGACGCCATATTTCTTGGCTCGATGTTGGACGTTGCTGCTCTTGGTCTGGATCGCCGCCAGGGCTATCACCGCTTTTGCTGTTCCGTGCTGGTCAAGGCTGCCGACAACGCGCTCCAAGTCTTCATAGATTTCCGGGTGTTTCATCTGAAGATCAGGGTAGTTCTCAGAGCCAGGCGGCAGAACTGCCTTTATCGCCTTATAGGTTTCAAGTTGCCCCACCTTTGGCATGGCATCTATGGCGCGCACGATCGGCACATGCCGCTCAGCTGGAATCTCAAGACCAAGCAGGAAGCCCTGGAGAATCTTCCTGTTGCTGATGTGCAGCGTCACGCCACCGGCTCCGATCGCCTCAAGCGCCTGCATCGCGACCGCTGCCAGTTCCGCATCGAACGTCACGGCCAAGTTGTCGACGCCGATCACGTCGACGTCGCATTGGGTGAATTCCCGGAATCGCCCCGCCTGCGGCCGTTCCCCGCGCCAGACGCGCTGCATCTGGTAGCGCTTGAAGGGGAAGACCAGCTCGTTGAAATGCTGCGCGACATAGCGCGCAAACGGCACCGTCAGGTCGTAATGCAGGCCGAGCCGCGCCTCGCTGCCGGCTTGCTCGTCCGCCTGCAGCCGCTCGATCGTGTAGATTTCCTTATCGGTCTCGCCTTTGGCCAGCAGCACCTCGAGCTCCTCGACCGAAGGCGTCTCGATCGGCGCGAAGCCGTAGCTCTCGAAGGTCGCGCGGATTTGGTCGAGCATGCGCTGCTCGACCATGCGCACTTCGGGAAGATGCTCGGGAAAGCCCGAAACCGGGCGAGGGCGGTATGTCATGGCGTGCGATCTAACGGAAAAGCCGACGCGATGCTAGGCGGCGGTGTTTGCCGCGGCATTTGTCGTATAATACGGTGGCGGCGAGCTATGTGAGACAGGCATGAATCGGGAGCAGGTGATCGCCAGATTGCGTGCGCATCGCGCGGAGCTGCAGCGCTGCGGTGTCGCCCATCTTTAGCTCTTCGGCTCGGTTGCTCGGACGGAGGAAGGGCCGGACAGCGACGTCGATCTCTTTTTCGATACGGATGATCCTCGTTTCAGCCTGATTGAGCTTGTCGATGTCCAGGAACGCGTGAGCGACTCTCGGAATCAGGTCCGACGTAATGACTCGCGCGAGCCTTCATCCGCTGCTCCGAACAGGCATCGAGGCAGACTCCCTTCGGGTATTTTAATATGGCGCGCAGCGTCCTATTCCGCCTGACCGATATCCGCGACGCCATCCAAGGAATTGAGGAGCTTGTCGCGGGTGCAGAGTTCGAGGCCTTCTCGAACAGTTGGGGCATGCAGCGCGCCGTCGAGCGGGGCCTCGAAATCATATCGGAGTCGAGTCGTCATTGCCCGATGATCTGGAGGCGCTCGCCAGCGACATGCCTTGGCGCCAAATCGCTGCAACCGGCAATTTGCTCCGGCACGAATATCAGCGCGCCGACAGCCGCGCGACCTGGAACATCGTCAGGGAACACCTGCCGAAACTGCTTTCGGCAACCGACAGGTTGATTCTCGAAGCAGGGCGTCGAGAGACGGAAAGAGAATAGGCACTGCTAGGCCGCCCGCCGGCCGCCGGTTTCGGCCTCGAACAGCTCCGACAGCTTACCAAGCATGGTGCCGCCGAGCTGCTCCGCGTCCACCAGAGTCACCGCCCGGCGATAATAGCGGGTCACGTCAGGGCCGATGCCGATCGCGATCAGCTCGATCGGGCTTGTCGCCTCGATCTGGGCGATCACCTGCCGCAGATGCTGTTCCAGATAGTTGCCGCTGTTGATCGAGAGCGTGGAATCATCGACCGGCGCACCATCCGAGATCACCATCAGGATGCGGCGCTGTTCCGGCCGGCCAAGCAGCCGGTAGTGCGCCCACTGCAGTGCCTCGCCGTCGATATTCTCCTTGAGCAGCCCTTCTCGCAGCATCAGCCCGAGATTCTTGCGCGCGCGCCGCCACGGCGCATCAGCCGATTTGTAGATGATATGGCGGAGATCATTGAGCCGGCCGGGGTTGATCGGCTTGCCGGCGGCGATCCAGCGCTCACGCGATTGGCCGCCCTTCCAGGCCCGCGTCGTGAAACCCAGGATTTCGACCTTGACGCCGCAGCGTTCCAAGGTGTGCGCCAGTATGTCGGCGGAGAGCGCCGCGATCGTGATCGGCCGGCCGCGCATCGAGCCCGAATTGTCGATCAGCAAAGTGACGACGGTGTCACGGAATTCGGTCTGCTTCTCTTGCTTGAACGACAACGGCAGGATCGGATTGACGACCACGCGCGCCAACCGCGCCGTATCGAGGAGGCCTTCCTCCAAGTCGAAATCCCACGACCGCGTCTGCTTGGCCAGGAGCCGTCGCTGCAGCCGGTTGGCCAGCCGCGCCACCACCCCGTGCAGGTGCTGAAGCTGCTGGTCCAACAGCCGGCGCAGTCGCGCCAGCTCCTCCGGGTCGGCCAATTTGTCCGCTTCGATCACCTCATCGTAATCGGTCGTGAAGGCGTGATAGATGCTGCGGTCGTCGGAGTCCGAAGGCGGTCCGTGGCGGGGTGTCGCGTCCGAGTCATCATCCTCAGTCCCATCGCCGCCTTCCGCGGCCTCGCTCATCGCGATTTCGATCTGTGCTGCCTCGTCGCTTTCGCCATCGCCCATGGTCGGGCGCATCTCGCCGGCTTGCTGCTCAGTCTGACCGCCCTGGTCGTCCGAATCCGACTGGTCTTCCGTCTCCTCGTTCGCGTCGTCGGCCCGATCCTCGCCCGATTGCTGCTCGTCGATCTCCGGTCCGACATCGAGTGACAGCTGGGTCAGCAGCCTTCGACTTTCGCGTGCGTAATCGTCCTGGCTGTGGATCAGCTTTTGCAGGCTCTCGAGCCGCGTCGGCATATGCTGGGTGATAAATTGGCGCCAGGAGTCGACCAGCGCTCGTGCCGAGGGCGGCGGCGCCTCGCCGGTGATCGCCTCGCGCGCCAGCAGCTTCAGCGCGTCGGGCAGTTGGGCATCGTTGCGCTCCGTCACCCGGTCGAAGCCCTGGCGTCGGCAGCGGTCGTCGATCGCGGCGCCCAGGTTGGCGTTGACGCCGGCCATCTCTTCGGACCCGATCGCCTCGCACCGTGCCTGCTCCAGCGCGTCGAACGCGGCGCGCGCCGCGGCGGAGTGCGGCATGCGATAGGCGTGGATGTCGACGTCGTGATGCCTGAGCTTGAGGGCGGCGGCGTCCGCTGCGCCGCGCGCGATCGCCGCGTCGCGCGGGTTCAGGTCGCGGGGCGGGTTTGGAATCCGCACGCGCTTGCCCGACACCGACGGCGCATCGTTCGAGAAGGTGACCTCAACCTCGTCCTTGGCGGCAATGGCGCGGAGCGTCGCCGCAGTCGCGCGCTTGAAGGTCTCGAGCGGTGTTTCCTGATCCGACATGGCGCCGGCCTCACCCTTACGCGTTGATCGCGCGCACGCCGCTCTCGGCCAGTTCGGTACCGAAGCAGCGCTGGTAGTATTCGGCGATGATCGGGCGCTCCAGCTCGTCGCACTTGTTGAGGAAGGTGACCCGGAAAGCGAAGGCGAGATCGCCGAAGATCGCTTTGTTCTCCGCCCAGGTGATCACCGTCCTGGGCGACATCACGGTCGAGATATCGCCCGCCATGAAGCCCTGGCGGGTCAGGTCGGCCAGCCGGACCATCGCGCTCACCAGGTCCCGCTGCTCTGGACTGGTCATGCGTAGCTTGGCCATCACGATCTCGACCTCGGC
>CAZVYC010000278.1:0-5944 GCA_964631425.1 uncultured Rhodospirillales bacterium | reverse complement strand
CTAGGAGCGGGTGGCGCAGCGATGCTGGCGCATCGCAAGCCGGCCGCGACGACGATCCGGGGCCAAGGCAGGCTGTCCCTTCGGGTTGCGTGGGGACGGGCCGCCCGCTGCGTCGACCGGGACGCCGACGATGCGCCAGCATCGCCGGGTCCCGCTCTCCTGGCGTTCGACCCGTCCCCACGCAACGCAAGCGTGGTCTATCCCGAAGGAACCTGCTCAAGTCGGTCACCGGATCAGCGGCGTCACGCCCGGCAGCTCCTTGCCTTCCATCCATTCCAGGAAGGCGCCGCCGGCCGTGGAGATATAGGTGAAATCGTCCTCGACGCCCGCCGCGGCCAAGGCCGCCACAGTGTCGCCGCCGCCGCCGATGGTGACGAGCGTGCCGTCCTTGGTCAGCGCGGCGACCGCTTTGGCAACCGCCACCGTGCCGCTGTCGAACGGCGGAATCTCGAACGCACCCATCGGGCCGTTCCACACGACCGTCTTGCAGGTCTTGAGCTTGGCCGTGATCGCCGCGACGCTGGCCGGACCGATGTCCAGGATCATGCGGTCGGCCGGAACTTCGTTTACCGAAACGGTGTCAGACTGCTGCCCCGGCCCGAATGCCGGTGCCACCAGCGCATCGACCGGCAGCAGAATCGTGCAGCCGCGCGCCGCCGCGGTCGCGGAGATGGTCCGCGCCTGGTCCAGCATGTCCGTCTCGCATAGCGATTTCCCGACCGCCACGCCCTGCGCCGCCAGGAACGTATTGGCCATGCCGCCGCCCAGCACCAGCAGGTCGACTTTTGCGACCAGGTTGTTCAGGAGCTCGAGCTTGGTCGAGATCTTGGCTCCGCCGACCAGCGCCGCCACCGGATGCACCGGATCACCCAGCGCCTTATCAAGCGCCTTCAGCTCCGCCTCCATGCCGCGCCCGGCATAGGCGGGCAGCAGGCCGGGCAGGCCCGCGACCGAGGCGTGGGCGCGATGCGCGGCCGAAAAGGCATCGTCGACATAAAGGTCGCCCAGCTTGGCCAGCGCGGCGGTGAAATCCGGGTCGTTCTTTTCCTCGCCTTTGTGGAAGCGGAGGTTCTCCAGCAGCAGTACCTGCCCGTCCTTCAGCGCAGCGACGGCCTGTTCGGCCTCGGGCCCGATGCAGTCGTCGGCGAATGCGACGGGAAGCCCAAGGCGCTTCGCGATCGTCGGCACCAGCGGCTTCAGCGACTCCTTGAGGTCGCGCCCCTTGGGCCGGCCGAAATGGGAGAGCAGCACGACCCGCGCCTTCTTCTCCGCCAGCTCGCGGACCGTGGGCGCCAGCCGGTCGATGCGCGTGGTGTCGGTGACCTGTCCGTCCTGCACCGGAACATTCAAGTCCGCGCGCAGCAGCACCCGCTTGCCTGCCACGTCCACACCGTCCAGCGTCCTGATCCCGCTCATACTTCCATACCCCAAGTATCATTTTCGTTCGGGCGCGGACGAAATCACGCCCGGCGCGCGAGGACAAGGCGCTATTTGGCCGCCCGCCTCAGTGCCGCCTGGGCCTGGTCGGCGAAACGGTTGGTCGCCTCGATCAAGGCCGAACGAATGCCCGGCTCCAGCGCCGAATGGCCGGCGTCGGGCACGATGACGTACTCGGCCTCGGGCCATGCCTTGTGCAGCGTGTCGGCGGTGCTGATCGGGCAGACCATGTCATAGCGGCCTTGCACGATCACCGCCGGGATCTTGCGCAGCTCGTCCAGATCATGCAGCAGCGCGTCGTGCGGCTCGAACAGATTGTTAGCGAAGAAATGCGCCTCGATCCGGGCAAGCCCGACCGCGTGCCGCTCCTCACCCGATGTCGACAGCACCTCCGGGTTGGGCAGCAGCGTCGAGCACGATCCTTCATACACGCTCCACGACCGTGCCGCCGGTACGCGGACGGTGGGGTCGGGATCGTTCAATCGCCGCGAATAGGCGGCGAGCACGTCGTGCCGCTCGTCATGCGGCAGGAAGTTGACGAAGCGATCCCAGGCTTCCGGGAACACCGTTCTCATCCCGTAAAGAAACCACTCGATTTCGGCCGGCTGCATCAGGAAGATGCCGCGCAGGAACAGGCCCCGCACCCGCCCCGGATGCGCCTTGGCGTAAGACAAGGCCAAGGTCGATCCCCACGATCCACCGAATACATACCAGCTGTCGATTGCCAGATGCGCCCGCAGCCTCTCGATGTCGGCGACCAGATGCGGCGTGTCGTTATCAGTCGTTTCGCCAAGCGGAGTCGACCGTCCGGCGCCGCGCTGGTCGAAGATCACGATGCGATAGCGCCTGGGGTCGAAGAAGCGCCGATGCGCAGGCGAGGCGCCCGCGCCCGGCCCGCCATGCAGGAAGACCACCGGCAGGCCGTGCGGTGCGCCGGACTCCTCCCAATAAAGCTCGTGTATGGCGTCGACCTTGAGCCGCCCGGAGCGGTACGGCTCGATCGCCGGGTAGAACGGGATGCGCGTCATCGGCTGCTCATGCGCTTGCGAAACGCAGACCTTACGGCGCGATGGGGCGACCGCCAAGCCTTCCGCGGCAATTCGCGGATGAGCCGTCTCATTCGATGACCGGCTCGCAGCCGATCGGAAAGTTCACCGAGTTGGCGATGAAGCACTTCTCATGCGCTTCATGGTGCAATTCGCGCGCCAGATCAACATCATCGCCGTCGCGCAGACTGATCCGAGGCCGGAGAGTCGCGCTTACGAAGCGCCCTGAGCCGGTTGGATCTTCGATCATGACTGCCTCCGCCTCGTCCTCATACGACAGCACAGCGATGCCTTTCTCGGCGCACAGATGCAGGTACCAGAGCTGGTGGCAGGCTGAGACGGCGGCGACCAGCAGCTCTTCCGGATTCCAGCGCGCTCCGTCGCCGCGGAAGGCGGGATCGGACGATCCCGGGATATCGGGCTTTCCCGGCGCGCTCAAAACATGATCCCGTTCATAGCCGCGATAGGTTGCCGTGCCCGTGCCGCAGTTGCCGGTCCAGGTCATCCGCACCCGGTAGTGATGTTCACGCTGGGTCACCCTCGATTCCTCCTGGCTTATCAACTCATGCGACCAGCTACATTAGAGCGGAATGCGTTGATGTCGAATCACGCAAAGGGTGATCGTGATTGCGAGCCCAAGGGTCCGGCTCCGCCGGCCCGAGGACAGGCTCCGCGAAGCAATCCTTGGTCCCGCGCGCACGAAGACATGGATTGCTTCGCTGCTCGCAATCATACGCCCAGGAGAGGACTCTATTCCCGAACATTTCCGAGAAGACGGCAGATTGTCAGGCGGCGTTGAAGCTCCGGCCGACTGGATGCGTGGCGTCAGCCCCTGATGACGTCGGTGATTGCGCCGTCGGGCGCGATCGCGGCCGCCAATAGTGGTCCATCGCGGCCGAGTCCGGCGTCGAGGGTGATCGCATAGCCGTCCAGACGTGCCCCGTGACCGGCAGGGTCCGCGCCGCGGAAGATGCGCTGGAAGGTCTCGTATGGCTCGGCTATCCGCTCATAGCTGCCGGCGCTCCACCAGAAGCTGTCACCCTGCGCCGCCAGCGGCCTGGTCGGATCCAGCCCCGAATGGACAAACAGCAGCCGGCCCCTCTGATCCGCCTCGGTGAAGGCCGCGCGCCTCAACACGCTCATGAATGTGTCATGCCCCGGCCGCCGGCGGATCGCTTCGCGCAGCCGGTTGGTCCAGCGTGTCAGCGCCATAGCGCCCTCGCGCGCCGACAGCACGCCTTCCTCGGCGTCGCCGCCATACGCCATGAGAGTCTCGCGCGCACCGCGCGCCAGCATCCAGCGCAGCACTTCGGCTGGGTTGGGCGCAAACTGAATCTGCAGCAGCTTGCTCCAGATCTCCTCCTGCGCGCCTCTGAGATAGACGATGTCGTTGGCGATCATCCCGGGCGCGGCCAGCAGATAGGTGCGGAACGCCAGCAGGCGGTCGATCAGGAGCGCGGAGTCCGCGTCTCCCAGGTAATCGCCGAGATACAGCAGCCGGTCGCCTGGCGCGAAACGCTCGGCAATCGTGATGTGGACGCGGTCCAGGCGCTCGATCGCCCCGTTGCAGGCAGCAACCGCCCAAAGTCGGCGGGGATTGCCGAGATGAGCAAATTTTACGCCGTTGCTCATGGCGCGATGGCGAACGAGCGACTCACGATAGCCGAGAGTCTACCGCTCCGCCGCGCCATGACCAACGCTTAGCTGCGACCAACGCTCAGATGTCAGTCTCTCGCGCCGAAGCTGCGGCGGCGCTCGCGCAACCGCCGCACGCGGAGAGGAGCATTTGCGTTACGCCGCCTTGCCCAGCACGGCCTCCAGCCGCTCCGCCGCGCGGGCTTCGTCGATCTTCTCGACCGCCGCCAGTTCGCGCGCCAGGCGCTCCAGTGCAGCCTGATAGATCTGCCGCTCGCTGTAGGATTGCTCAGCCTGCTCGGTGTTGCGGCGGAGGTCCCGCAGCACCTCGGCGATCGAGACCGGGTCGCCCGAGTTGATCTTGGCTTCGTATTCTTGGGCGCGGCGACTCCACATCGTGCGGCGCACGCGGGCGCGGCCCTGCAACGTATCGAGCGCCGCCTTCAGCCGGTCCTTCGAGCTCAGCCGGCGCAGGCCCGAGGTCTTGGCCTTATTGACTGGAATCTTAAGCTTCATGCGCTCCTTTTCAAAGGTGATGGCGTAGAGGCTCACCGACTGACCAGCCACGGTCAGGGTTTCGACGCCATCGACTTTGCCGACACCGTGCGCCGGATAGACAACGAGGTCGCCCGCAACGAAATCAAGTTTTTGTGACATGAGGTAGCGCTTATCCTTGCCCAAGCGAAGCGGTCGAGCGCAAAAGGTTCCCGAGGCTGACCTGTTGGGGCCAGCCGGGCCGGTTTGTCGAGATCGTACGAAAACCGTTCGCTCCGCCCAAAGCGACGCGAAACCGACGTTCAACCATAAACCGAAAGTATATCGCAAAACCGCCGCTGTGGCAAGAAAGCAACGCCCGCATGGGTTTTGGGAGCTTGGGGAAGTTCAAGCATGGCGGGTGGCGGGCAAACCGTTGAGCTGCAACGCGATGGCACCTTCGGTTCCGAGATTCGACATGGCTCGGGTATTAGGAATTCATCAACGCCCCTGTGTGGCGGTCGCCACCGATGCCTTGAAACGTAGTCGAGGTTTGTCGCGCATAGCAGCTTCAAAAGCGCGCAAGCGCTTATAGATCGAAAGCAGCTCGATGATCGTCGTCCAGGACGTGATCAGGTATTGAAACGATGCCCGCACCTGGTCGAAGGCGTTCAGGATCTGATTCAGCAGGCCGAGTGTAATTATGCCGGCGATGAGGGTCGGACCCAGAACGATGTAAGCGAAGATGTTGTCGGTTTGGAGATAGATGATGCGTCCGACGTTGAAGTACATGTAGTGGAAATAGAGGCGGAAATAGTTTTTCCGTACGTCCGCGAACAAGTGGCGAACGGTCGGCGGATCGGCACGGGCGGAGTCGTCCTCACCGTAGACCAGTTCCTTTCGGTAAGCGGCCTCGACGCGCTGATTGCGAAATTGCAGTCCCGGAAGCTTCACGCCAATCGTCGCGAGGAACACCGTGCCGAAGAGGGACCACAGGATGGCAACGACGACCAAGGCGTTGGGCACGTGACCAATAATCGGTAGTTCCGTGACGCTTTTCGAAAGCTGTACCAGCACCGGCAGGAATGCGATCAGCGTCATGACTGCGTTGACGAGGCTGACGCCAAGGCTTTCGGTCGTGCTCGAGAACCGCATCGTGTCCTCTTGCACCCGCTGGGCGGCGCCCTCGATCAGCCGCAATTTGTCCCAGTTCGCGATATAATATTCATTCATCGCCGATCGCCAGCGGAACACATAATGGCTGACGAAGAAGTTCGTCAGCACGCCAACGGTCACCGCCATCAGGGCGATGTCGGCGAATGTCAGCAGCTGGTGATAAAATCCTGCGAGCG
>CAZVYC010000277.1:0-5979 GCA_964631425.1 uncultured Rhodospirillales bacterium | reverse complement strand
GGAGCTCCACATCAATCATCAGCGTGGCGTTGGGCGGGATGACGCCGCCGGCGCCGCGGGCGCCGTAGCCCAAGGCGGCCGGGATGATGAGGGTGCGCTTGCCGCCGACCTTCATGCCCTTCACGCCTTGGTCCCAGCCGGCGATGACGCGACCGGCGCCCAAGGGGAACTTGAAGGGCTCGCCGCGGTCGACCGAGCTGTCGAATTTCTTGCCCCTCTCGCCGTTGTTGAAAAGCCAGCCGGTATAGTGAACGACCGCCTTCTCGCCGCCCTTGGCCTCAGCGCCGTCGCCCAGCGTGACCTCGATATATTGCAGGCCGGTCGAGGTGGTGATGGTTTCGGACATGGGGTCGCCTCCGAGGTCAATTACGGAAAGGGTGCTTCTAACAGCATGACAGGCGGGAACGCACGCCCTATATTCAGGGTTAGTGGAATATTGTTCCACATAGACGGCTACCAGGAGGCGCGCAAATGGTCAGCATGTCACCCACCATCGGGGAAACCAAAAGCTTGAGCCGGCCGCCAATGATGAGCGGCGGCGGCGGGATTCTGGGCCATGCGGCCGAGTTCGCGCAGGATTCGATGGCGATGGTCGAGCGCGGCTATCGCGAGCAGGGACCGGTGTTCTCTTTCCGCCTGGGCATCCGCACGTTCGCCGTGCTGGTCGGGCCCGACTATAACCGCTTCTATTGGGATCAGACCGACAAGTCGCTCGACATGGCGCGCGGCATGCAATTTTTGAAGCCGCTGTTCTCCAGCAATTTCTGGATCTGGTCGGGCCATGAGGGTTACCTGAAGCAGCGCGCAATCGTCTTCCCCAAGTTCAAGGTGGCGGAGATGAAACGCTATTCGGGCGTGATGGAGGAGGAAATCGCCCGGATGATCACCGGCCTGGGCGACGAGGGCACGGTCGAGATCGCGCCGGCGTTGGGGCCGACGATCATGTACATCGCCGCCCACGCGTTCATGGGCCGCGCCTTCCGTGAGAAATTCTCAAAGAAGTATTTCGACATGTTCCGCGAATTCTCGCTGGGCATCGAGGGGCTGCTGCCGCCGTGGCTGCACTGGCTGCCGACGCCGCGGCGGCGCCGCGGCTGGCGCGGCAAGGCGTTCTTCCGGCGTGAGCTGTCCGCCTGGATCGCCGAGCGGCGGGCGCACCCGGTGGACCCCCCGGACTTCTTCCAGGAGATGCTGGAGGCGAACTACGAAGACGGCTCGCCGGTCGAAGATGACGTGATTTTCCAGCTGATCATGTTCATGACCTGGGCCGGTCACGAGACCACCACAGCGCAAACCACCTGGGCGCTGACCGACATGATCCAGAGCCCGGAATGGTTCGCCAAGGTGCGGGCCGAGGTCGACGAGGTCCTGGGCGACACGCCGATCCCGGAGATCACCTGGCAGCAGCTGGGGCAGCTGAAGACGATCGACATGGTCATCCGCGAATCCGAGCGCGTCCACCCGATCGCCACGATGCTGCAGCGCGTGGCTAAGGAGGACATCACTGTCGGCGGCTATCGCATCCCGAAGGGCGACCGTGTGGTGGTCGTGCCGCGCCTGTCGCACCTGGATGAGCGCGCATTCCCCGAGCCAGAGCGGTTCCGGCCGGACCGATTCGATCCGAGTGGCGAATGCCCGGCCAACATGGACAGCCTGATCGGCTTCGGCGGCGGCATGCATCGCTGCCTGGGCGTCAATTTCGCCCGGCTGGAAATGAAGATGCTGATCGCCACCCTGCTGCAGCGCTATGATATCGAATTGCTGGACGAGGTGCGGCGGCCCAAAGGGCTCGGGTCGCCCTGGCCGGAATCGCCCTGCCGGATGCATTATACATCCCGCGAGACGATCGGCGGCGGCCTACACCGCGCAACCGCGCCGGCCGTGGCCGGCGGCTGCCCCGTCGCGCATTAAAGGGGCGTCAGGGATTGCCAGTTGTGAACTATAAGGCGGCTGATGGATCCGTGCGCCAGGCCGAGGCGCGGGACGGGCAGTCGGTTATGGAGACGGCGCGGCAGGCGGGGATCGATGGGATCGTCGCGATCTGCGGCGGCAGCATGATGTGTGGCACCTGCCATGTCGTGGTTGACGAGGCGTGGTTCGACCGGACCGGCCCCGCCGGCGACGACGAGGCAGCGGTGCTGGAGGCACTCGATTCCCGCGCTGAGGTCAGCCCGACGAGCCGGCTTTCCTGCCAGATCAAGATGTCGCCGTCGCTGGACGGGCTGGTGGTCAACCTGCCGAACTATCAACCGGGGGTTTAATCCTTCGGCCCCTGCCCCGCGGCGGTGGGTGCGATGCCGGGCACCAGTGTCTGCTCGGTCGGGCGCGTCTGCCGGGCCTGTGGCTGGTCTTTCAGCAGGCTGGTATCGATCGGCAGCGTGCGGATGCGCTTGCCGGTGGCGGCGAAGATGGCGTTGCAGAGCGCTGGCGCGATCACCGGCACGCCGGGATCGCCGGCACCGCTGGGCGGCATGAGGCTGGGGATGACGTAGATGTGCATCTCCGGCGTGATGTCGGCCCGCGCCAGCCGGACCGTATCGAAGTTTGCCTGCTCGACCGCGCCGTTCTTGACCGTGACGCCGCCGTAAAGCGCGAAGCCGAGGCCATAGATGATGGAGTCCTCCATCAAGGCGCGCACACGATCGGGATAAATCACCTCGCCGCAATCGACCACTAGGTCGACCCGCGGGATGGACACTTCGCCGTTCGCCGCCACTGTCACGACCACGACGGCGGCCGCGTAGCTGGCAAAGCTGCGATGCACGGCGATGCCGCGGCCCTGGCGCGGTAGCAGCGGGTCGCCCCAGCCGGAGCGGTCCATGGCGAATTGCAGCACGTTTTGCAGCCGGGCGATGTCGACCGGATAATCGTCGAGCGGCGCGCCGTAATTGGGATAATCCACGCCCAGCGCCTTGAGGTCGAGCTTGCGTGGGCCGGCCAAGTAGTTGAACAGGTAAGTGCCCGGGTCCTTTCCCGCGGCGGCTGCCAGCTCGTCCATGAAGCAGCAGGTGGCGAAAGCGTGGGACAGGCTGAGCCCGCCGCGCCCGGGGCCGAGCCGCAGATGCGCCGACGTCGCCCCAACCTCGCAGCGCATATTGGCGATGGCATACGGCACATCGGTCACGCCCTGGCCCAGCTGCGCCGCGTCGGGCACGACCTGGTCGGCCTTGAACGTCGCGTTCAGCGAGGCGAAGGCGACGCGATGGCGCCACGCCACCGGCATGCCATTCTTGTCGACCCCGCCGTCGAGGCGCTGCAGGCTGGCGGGATGATAGTAGCCGTGCCGGAGGTCGTCCTCGCGGGTCCAGACCAGCTTGATCCGGTCGTTGGTCAGCTTGGCGAGGAAGCCGGCCTCGCACAGGAAGTCGTGCATCGCCTTGCGGCCGAAGCCGTTGCCGATGAAGCTGGGGCGAACCACGATCTCTGCTTCGGGGAGGTCGAGATACTGGCCCAGCACCGTCCGCGCCGCCTGCGGGCTTTGCGTCGGCGCCACGATTACCAGCTTGCCGTTTTCGAACGCCGCAACCGCGGTCGGCGGTTCGAGCGTCGCATGCGGCTGGTACGGCACGTAGTATTCGGCGCCGGTAAGCTTGACCGCCGCGCCTGAGAAGGCGACTTCGAAGTTGCCCTGGCTGCGGACCACGCGGCCGGGGCGCCGCACGGCGGTTTCCAGCTCCGCGCGATAGGTCGTGGAATCGTGGGCCGCATTGGGGCCGAGGTCCCATTCGATCTGCAATTTGCGCCGGCCTTCGATCGCCGCCCAGCTATTGCTGGCGATAACGGCGATGCCTCCCAGCGGCAGATGCCCGGTCGGCATCGGCGAGGCTGGAATCTCGACGACGCGCTCAACCCCGCGCACAGCCAGCGCGGCATTCGACTGGAACGACTTCACCTTGCCGCCATAGACCGGGCAGCGTTCGATCGAGGCATATTTGAGCCCCGGTACCACCACATCTGCGCCGAATACGGTCTTGCCGTGCAGCATGGATGTCGTGTCGATCCCTGTAATCGCGTGCCCGACGTAGCGGCGTGAGCTCCTGTCTTCCAGCCGGATCCGGTCCTGGCTTGGCACCGGCAGCGAGGCGGCGGTCTTGACCAGCTGCCCGAATCCGAGGAAGCGGCCGGTCGGAACATGGATCACCTCGTGGTCGACTGCCCGGCAATCGACAATCGAAGCGCGCCATTGCTGTGCGGCTGCGGCTTCCAACATCTGGCGGGCCGCGGCGGCGGCCATGCGCAGCGGTTTGTAGAACAGTCGGATGCTGCGCGACGCATCGGTGTCCTGGTCGCCATAGCGGGGATCGCCATCGGCCTGGCGCACCACCATGCGGGGCCAGCTGGCCGCCAGTTCGTCGGCGACGATCATGGTGATGGCGGTGCGGATGCCCTGCCCCATCTCGGACCGGTGCACGGTCAGGCTGACGCTGCCTGTGCCGTCGATCGCGAGATAGATGTTGGGGGCGAAGACATCGCCCTCGCCGGCCGGCGGGCGGGCAGCTTCCGGCACCGCGCGGGCCTTGTCGAAATAGAGCCCCAGCACCAGACTCGGCACGGCGCCGATGCCTTTCACTACAGAGCGGCGGGACAGGTTGACCACTCGGGTCAACGGCTAGCTCCGGTTGCCGCGCGGATGGCCGAGACGATCCTCTGATACGTGCCGCAGCGACAGAGATTGCCGTTCATCGCCTGGACGATCTCGTCGTCCTCAGGATCCGGCCGCTGCTTCAGGAGCGCGGCGGCCTGCATGATCTGCCCGGGCTGGCAGAAACCGCAGGCCGATACGTTGAGCTGTGTCCAGGCGCGCAGCAGCACATGGTTCTCGGGCAGCCCTTCGATGGTGGTGACGTCATGGCCGAGCGCCTCCGACAGAGGCATCTGGCAGGAGCGCACAGCCTTGCCGTTCACATGCACGGTGCAGGCGCCGCAGGCACCGATGCCGCAGCCATATTTGGTTCCCGTCAATCCGATGATGTCGCGGATGACCCAGAGCAGGGGCATGTTGGGATCGGCATCGACCGGGTGGTCCTTGCCGTTGATGACGAGCGCGGGCATGACCGCCACCCCTACCACAATTAGGCCGGGGATATCACCCGCCGTTATGTCGTTTCATTCAGCCCGGCAGCTTCACCAACTCGCTAGCAGCAGCGCCCGACTCGGCCCCCTTCAAATCGCCGTTGCGTGCGTTCCTGTACGAACTCGGCCTGCGTCATAACGGCCTCGTCCGGATGGCGCGCCTGCCGGTGCGCGACATAGCGGCGATAATCGGGCAGACCGACCATCAGGTGGGCGGTTTCGATCAGCCCGCGCCAGAACTGGGTCAGGGCCGTCAGGTCAGGCATGGCTGACCTCCGCCCCAACCCATTCCGTCTCCGCCGCCGTGGCAACGGGGCTTTTCACGGCCTTGCGGATTGCGGCAACGCCGAAGCCCGCGGTTGCCACCACCACCGTCATGAACAGCCCGCACAGCACGGCATCGATCCGATCGTTGAGCACGATCTGGTTCATCTGCGCCAGGGAGGACGCTGGTCCCAGCACTTGGCCCATGGCTGCGGCGGCGGCGAACTTGCGGGCATGAGCCAAGAAGCCGATGGCGGGGTTCGGAGCGAACAGCTTCTGCCAACCGGCAGTGAGCGTGCAGACCAGCAGCCAAGCCTGCGGCACGAGCGTGATCCAGGCCAACCGCTCGCGCTTCATCTTGCACAGCACGACGGTGGCGAGCACGAGCGCAATCGCCGCCAGCATCTGGTTGGCAATGCCGAAGAGCGGCCAAAGCGTGTTGATGCCGCCCAGCGGATCGACCACGCCCTGGTAGAGAATGGCGCCCCATCCGGCAACCGTCAGCGCCGTGGCCGCCAGATTGGCGCCCCAGGAGCGGGTATGGCGGAAGACGGGTATCGCCATGCCGATCAAGTCCTGCAGCATGAAGCGTGCCACCCGGGTGCCGGCATCCAGCGTGGTCCGGATGAACAGGGCCTCGAA
>CAZVYC010000276.1:0-6030 GCA_964631425.1 uncultured Rhodospirillales bacterium | reverse complement strand
GGGCGGCGGCGGGCCGAATTATCCGAATATGTGATGCCGCTTTCCGCTCGCCTATAAGCGCCTCCCCCCTTGAGGCAGGGCAATCGCATATGGGTTTGCACGACGAAAGAAAGTGAACCGCAAAGACGCGAGGCGCCAAGGATAACAATAGATTTCTTACTTGGCGCCTTTGCGTCTTTGCGGTTCAACTTTTTTCAAGCCATTTCGCCTATATGCGATTGCCCTGCCCCCCTTGAGGGGAGGTCGGCCGTAGGGCCGGGTGGGGGTGATGGCGCCGCCTTCTCGTTAGCGGCCGATCGGCCGAGGCGTCACCCCCACCCGTCAACGCTTCGCGTTGCCGACCTCCCCCCTCAAGGGGGAGGCGCTCTGATCGCTCTCACGAGGGAAGCGGGCTGAGGCGTTAACCTCGCTTGTCGCTCGGCCGATTTCGACGTAGCCTGAGAGCACTTGCGGGCATCCGTTTCTGCCCCAGGGCCGGCTTTGAGCGAGTATCGGATGAATGTTTCTCTGGGCATAAGCCGGGCGGCGACGGTCGCCGCGCTCGCCTCTGCACTGGCTTTCGGCCAGGCAGCGCCCGAAACGAAGGCCGCGGCGGAAACCAGGGCGGCGGCAAAAGCCGCTGCCGCTTCCGACCAGAACGCGCAGCTTTACGGCGCCTATCTCGGGGCGCGCACCGCGCAGCATGATCACGACTGGAAAACCGCCGGTGCGCTGATGCGCCGCGTCTGGGCGGCGGACCGCGACGATCCGGGCGTGCGCCACGACGCGCTGCTGCTCTCGATCGCCAGCGGCGACTTTCCCGGTGCGGTCGAGATCAGCCGGACGATTCCATCGGATTCCCAGGACGCCGCGCTCGCCGGATTCGTACTGACGCTCGACGACTTTGCTCAGGGGCGTTACGCCGCCGCGCAGGAGCGGCTGGCCTCCGCCCCGGCTCGCGGATTGGACCGCTACCTGAACCCGCTGATGACCGCGTGGTGCGAGGTCGGGCGGGGGCACAAGGATCAGGCCATGGCCGCGCTTGCGGGGCTCGATTCCATCGAGGGGCTGGGTGACCTCAAATGGCTGCATGGCGCCCTGGTGGCGGAGGCGCTTGGCGACCGCACGCAGGCCGCGTCCCTCTACGGCAAGCTTATGGACGGCAAGCCCTCGGCCCGCATGCTGATGCTGACCGCTGCCTTCTATGAGCGGCAGGGCGAGGGCGACAAGGCGCGCGCGGCGATCGAGCGGATCGATCCGGACGGGGTGTCGGCATCCTTGCGGACCGAGCTGCTGGCGCGGCTCGCGGCCAAGACCAGGCCGGACCCCGCGCCCGATCCGCGGACCGGCGCGGCCGATGTGCTGTTCGAGATCGCCTCGTCCCTGATGTCGCAGCAGCAAATGGATGTGGCGCCGCTGCTCTATCTTCAATTCGCATTCAAGCTGAGGCCGAACTTCCCGTCCGGCCAGATTCTGCTGGCCCAGATCGACCAGCGTTTCGGCCGGTCGGATGAGGCGGCGGCGAGCCTGCTCGCGGTCGACGACAAGTCGGCGCTGAAGTCCAGCGCCGAGCGGCTCGCCATGGCGACGCTGGACCGCGCCGGCCAGGTCGACCAGGCACTGAAGCTCGGCCAGGCCGCGGTCAAGGCGCATCCCGAGGATATCGACCTGCAGCTGACCGAGGCCGACCTGCTGCGCAGCCATGCGCACTACGCCGAGGCGATCGCCGCCTATGACGTCGCGCTGACAAAGATACCGCCCACGAGCAGCCGCCGCGGCTTGGCGCTCTTCCACCGCGGCATGGCCTATCAGCTGGACCATAAATGGCCCAATGCCGAGACCGACCTGCTGGCGGCGCTGCAGCTGCGCCCGGACGATCCCGCAATCTTGAACTATCTGGGCTTTTCCTGGGCCGACCAAGGCATCAATCTGGACCGCGCCCGCACGATGATCGAGCGGGCGGTCGAGCTGGTGCCGGATGACGGCGCGATCATAGACAGCCTGGGGTGGGTCATGTACCGCGCAGGGGATTTTGACGACGCGGTCAAGCAGCTGGAGCACGCCGTAGCGCTGGACTCGCGCGACGCGGAAATCAACGACCACCTGGGCGACGCCTACTGGCGGGCTGGGCGGCAGATCGAGGCGCGCGGTCAATGGGAGAAGGCCACCCGCCTGACCGACGATAAGGCGCTTCTCGACCGCCTTCGCACCAAACTTCGTGACGGCCTGGAACAGGCTTCGGTCCCGCCGCAGCACGCCTCCACAAACTAGCATGCTGCAGCGGGAGCCTTTGGTGCTGGCCGCGCCGGCCAAGCTGAACCTGTATCTGCACGTCACCGGCCGGCGCGCCGACGGGTACCATTTCCTCGACAGCCTCGTCGCTTTCGCCGATGTCGGCGACGTGCTGACCATGACGCCGGCCCAGCGGCTGGCCTTCAGCGCGGACGGGCCGTTCGCGGCGGCGCTGGGCGATGAACCCGACGCGAATCTCGTGGTCCGCGCGGCCCGGGCGCTGGCGGCCGCGGTCGGCCGTGCGCCGGACGTCGCGCTGCACCTGACCAAGATCCTGCCGGTGGCCTCGGGCATCGGCGGCGGCTCGGCCGACGCGGCGGCCTGCCTGCGCGGCCTGGCGCGGCTGTGGGGGATCGATGCGTCCTCGACGCTGGTGCGGGAGGTCGCGGCCACTCTCGGCGCGGATGTGCCCGCCTGCGTGGATGGACGCGCCTGCTATATGGGCGGGGTCGGCACCGAGCTGTCGCCGGCGCCACGGCTGCCGCCGACCGGACTGTTGCTGGTCAACCCCGGCATTGCGCTCGCGACGCCAGCGGTTTATCGCGCGCGGCAGGGCGCGTTCTCAGCGCCGATGCGCTTCGACGCGGTGCCGGCCGACGCCGTGGCGCTGGCCGGCCTCTTGGAACAGCGCACCAATGACTTGGCCCCGCCGGCGATTTCGTTGGTCCCTGAGATCCAGGCCGTGCTGGATGCGATCGCCGCCGCAGCGGGCTGCCTGCTGTCGCGCATGTCGGGCAGCGGCGCCACCTGCTTCGGGCTATTCGCCGACAAGGCTGCCGCGACGGCCGCGGGGGAAGGGATCGCCGCCAGCCACCCGGCCTGGTGGGTCTCCGCCGGCCGCCTTGTAGAGGATTCGTAGATTTACGAGGCGGCCGGCGCACGCCCGGCCAGGTTCTTCAGCCAGCCTGAGAAACGGTGGCGTGCCAACTCCCGCTTCACGTAGGAATCATCCGTCACCCAGTTGAACTGCAGCGACAGGCGGCGGCCCTGCGATGGCAGGTGCCCGTGCCAGGAACGGTCCGAGCGCCGGAACACCACCATGTTTCCGGCCACCGGCGGGATTTCGATGGCATAGGCATCGATATCCTTGCCGTTGCGCAACAGACGCAGGCGGCCGCCGGCCTCGTTCCAGACCGGGTTGAGGTAGAGGAGCCCGGTCAGAATCTTTTCCTTGCTGTCGGTATGGATGCCACCGTCGCGGCCGCGCACCTGTCCCCTGACCGTGATGTGCAGCGGGAAGGGGGCCAGGTCGATGCCGAACTTTTCCTCGAACGGGGCGCGGAACGCGTCGGTCCGCATCTCGTCGATCAGGCGCTGGAAGGCGGGACCAGACTTCAGTGTCGCCGCGTCAAAGCTGCCGCCCGCCGGGACCTCGGGGAAGTCGCGGACGATCTGGGAAAGCTCTTTTGCGTCCAAGGTCTCGCCGACGAACATGAAGTCGAATGGGTCGCGTTCAAGCGACGCGGCGTGCAATTTTTCCAGGTACAATCGCCAGTCTCCGATCTCCAATAAGGATACTGTGCGATCGGCCTGCGGGCAACGCGATCCGGGCAACGCGATCCGGGGCTGCCCGGGTCTCCCAACTGATGCCAAAATGTAACACAAATCGTCGAAATGAAACTCAAAGCGCCTTTGTTCTGGACGGCGTGACGGAGTCATCCTTAAGGTACAGGGCCTTGAGCAAAAAAAAGCCCGGCACCCGCGAGGGTAGCCGAGCTCAGTTTAAGGGAGGGTGCCGGTGTCAGCGCCGGCATCCGGTATTCAATATAGCGACTTCCACAGAAATTGCCACCCCTGTTCGTCGGGCTGCTTCCGCTTGACGCAGAGTGGCGTATTTGGTGCGTTATTGGCTAAGCCACATCCGTTTCCGGATGCGGCATCGCTTTTTGTGTCAGGCGGCGCGGGACGGGATCCGTCCATTCGCGCCATAGCGAGACGAGCGCGGCCATGATCGCCGGCCCGAGGAACAGGCCCACAAGACCGAAGGTCTCGAGGCCGCCAAAGATTCCCAGCAACACGAACATGAAGGGCAGCTTGGCCGCGCCGCCGATCAGCGCCGGCCGGATGAAATGGTCGGCGATGCCGATTACGATGAAACCGTAGACGACGAGGCCGATCGCAGCGCCGATGCTGCCCTTGATCAGCAGCACCGCGCCGGCCAGGCAGAAGATCACCGGTGCGCCGAAAGGAATCATCGCCAGCAGGCCGGTGAAGGCGCCGAGCAGCGCCGGATGAGGCGCGCCGAAGATGAAATAGGCGACACCCAGGAACGCGCCTTCGCCGAGCCCGACCAGGACCAGCCCGTCCGCCGTGCTGCGGATCGCCGACACGGTGATCGTGCCAAGATATTCGCCGGGTTCGCCCAGGAGGCGGCTACTCAGCGTGTTGAAGCGCTTGGCGAGCATGGGGCCATGGCGGAACAGGAAGAACAGGGTCAGCACGGTAAAGGCGAAGAAGGTCAGACGCCGGGCGATAACCAGGCTGACTTCCTGCGTCAGCCGGGCGAACCGTCCCGTGTCGGGATGCCCGATCAGGTCGGTGATCCCGCCCGGCGCCGCGAGATTGTCATTCCACCATTTGGTGATCTGCGGCGCCAGGAACGGCAGCCGCGAGACCAGATGCGGCACAGGTACGCCGGATTTTTCGACCCCGCTGATCCAGTGCGTCACGGCGTTGAGCTCGCGCCAGGTTTCCAGCACGGCGACGCCGAGCGGCACGATGAAGACGAGCGCAATCAGAAGCGTGAACAAAAGCGGCGCCAGATCACGCGCGCGCTTCGGCGAGAACATGTCGACGAACCGCTCGTAGAGGGGCCAGGTGGCGATCGCGAGCACGACGGCCCAGGCCAGTGCACCGAAAAAACCACGCAGCACCCAGAAGCTGAGAAGCACCAGCGCCGTATCGACGACGATGATGGCGATGCGTTGCGACGGGCTCGTGCCCGATGCACCACGGAACATCGGCCGCTCCTTTCCTGCGCCTGGCGCTGCCTTAGGTCCTGGCGCGTTCATCTCAGCCCGCTCGCGATCAAATATGCGGCGATATCGCCGGGTTTGATCTTGATGGCCTGGAGCTCGGATTCGCCCGCCATGGCCTTGGCGACCAGAAGATGGCTTTCCACCGCGGCCGGCGAGATCTTGAAGAGGCCACGGGTCTCGCGAATGCGGGGATAAAGCTTGGGGTCGATCATCTTCTGCTTCTTCGCCAGCCGCTCGATGATCTCGTCCTCGGCCATGCCCTCGACCCCATCCTGCTTCTTGACGAGAGTCCAGTCGGTTGCGCCCGCCCATCCCTGGGCAACGACGTCCTTCACAGGGGCTTCGGTATAGCCGACTTTGTAGATGTGCTTGCTGAGGCCCACGTCATGGCCCCAGTCGCTCAGCGTCTTGCTGCGCGCGACAAAAATCGTCCCCACGGCTTGTCTTCTTCTTCGTTGCGTCAGGATTTCAGGAAAGGCTCGACCACATCCAGGAATTCATTGAGGCGATCATGATGCACCCAATGGCCGGCTTTTTCGATGGTGACAGTGCGCGCATCCCTGAAATAGGTCAGCGCGCCGTTCGTCTGCGGTCCGCTCATCCAGCTGTCGGCGCCGTGGATGAGCAGGGTGGGACAGGCGATTTCGGCCCAGAGGCTGACGATCTCGTCGGCGCTGAATCCATAAGGCGCGAAGGCGCGCACGTAATTGTCGAACTTCCAGCTGAACGTGCCGTCCTCGTTCTGGTTGACGCCGTGGACGGTCAGGTGGCGCGCCTGCTC
>CAZVYC010000275.1:0-6090 GCA_964631425.1 uncultured Rhodospirillales bacterium | reverse complement strand
TGAGGCCCAGGGGAGACCCACGCGAGCCCTGCCGCTCAATCGGTCGTCGAGCCAGAATCACTGACACGGGATTCTCCGGCACATAGGGCAGGTACATAGCGCAGCATGACCCAAATGCGTGCCCCCGTTCCTGCGTTGCCTTGGCGCCCCGGTAGAGCACCGCGTACTCGGCTCATTCAGGAGGACAACTATGAGAGCCTCTACACACGCGATGACCTTCGTTCTGATAGTTGGGGCTCTTGTCCTTGACACCGCGACTGCAGCAACCGCGGAGAGCAGCCCCGTACAGGTCCAAACAAATTTTGAGATAGACGCCGGCCAGGCAGATGTTGGCCCAACTATGTTTACTGTCCCACACGAAGATGAGCTGGAGATCAAGTTTTTCTCGTGCAGCGCGCAGGTCCCTGCGGGCCAGTTTGTCTTCCCAAGCGTCAGGACCGACGGAGGAGGGAGCGCCTCCTTTTCTTTCGTACTAATCAACCAGGCAGCAGGTGTCCCTACTGATTCCGATACCTACGGGTTCGCTCGAGAAGTACGGATGTTCGCGGATCCCGGTACGGATGTCGTACTTGAAGTTGAGCGTAGCGCCGCAATGCCCGGGGTCGTATTAGGCAGCTGTTCTTTTGCAGGGGAGCTAAGTAGGGCGCACTAAACGAAGGCGATGGTCGACGGGCTGGACGCCTCGATCACCGGTCCGCGCGGGACCAGCGCACCGGCCGCGTCGAAGTCGAAAGCCATGATGGTGTCGCCCTGTTCATTGGCGACGAACAAGCGATCGCCCGCGGGCGACAGCGCCATAAACCGGGGAACCCGCCCCACCGGCGTCCAGCCGAAAACGTCCAGACGAACCGAGCGCTCGTCGAAACGCAGGTGAACGATCCCGTCCTGACCACGGTTGGATGCATAGAGATTGCGCCCGTCGGGACTGATCACGATGGCCGAGGCGATGGTCTCGCCGAAGAAATCGGGCGGCAGGCTGGAGATCACAGTGGCCGGCGCAAGAACACCCGCATTGGCGTCCCAACGGCAGACCGCGACCGTCGAATCCAATTCATCGACCACGAAAGCGAACGGTGCCGTCGGATGAAAGACGATGTGCCGCGGCCCCGCACCCGGCCGCATGACGGCGTGGCCGCCGTCCGACAGCGCGAGCCGTCCGTGCTCGGAGTCGAAACGCAACACGAACACCCGGTCCATTCCCTTGTCCGGAGCCAGCAGGAAGCGGCCGGTCGGGTCAAAGACCACATGGTGCGGGTGGGGGCTCGTCTGCTCGATCCGGTGCGGCCCGGGCGGACCCGCCAGGTCCAGCCGGTGAACGAAATCGCCCAGCGAGCCATCGGCGCGGATCGGCAGCACGGCCAGCGAGCCGCCGGCGTAATTGGCGACGATCAGGAACCGGCCGGTGGGGTCGATCACCTGATGCACGCCATTCAGCCCGCCGGTTGCCGCTTGGCCCAGCGGGTTGAGGGCGCCGGTCTCGCGGTCGATGGCAAAAGCGGTCGCATAGTCGCGATCGCCATGGACCGCGTAGAGGATGCGGCCCGCGGCGTCGGCGATCAGGAACGAGGGATTGTCCAAGCCGGTCGTCTCGCCAACCACTGTCCAGGCGCCCGAAACGGGATCGATGCGGCAGGCCACAATCCCGCGGCCGCGCGCCAGCCGCTCCGGCGTCGTGAAACTGCCGATGAAGGCGAGGCCTGCCTGCGGGGCGTAGGTCATGGTGGCCCCCTTAGCTCTGCCCGCGCCGGAAGGCCTCGTAACGGGCCCGAGTCTCGGCATTGGCAGGATAAAGGCCCGGCAATGATGCCCCGGCCTGGACCTCGCCGAACACCCAGGTCTCGAACCGTTCCTGCTCGGCCGCCTCGGCCGCCACGGCCTCGACCAGGGCCTTGGGCACGACCACCGCGCCATCGTCGTCGACAACGATCACATCGTCCGGGAAGATCGCGACACCGCCGCAGCCGATCGGCTCCTGCCAGCCGACGAAGGTCAGCCCGGCCACCGACGGCGGCGCCGCCGCGCCGTCGCACCACACCGGAAGACCGGTCGCGCGCACCCCGGCAACGTCGCGCATCACCCCGTCGGTGACGAGCGCGGCGACGCCCCGCCGCTTGATCCGCTCGCACAATATGTCGCCGAAGATGCCGGCATTGTTGATCCCGACCGAGTCCACGACGGCGATGGCGCCGGCAGGCATGGCCTCGATCGCCGCCCGGGTCGAGATCGGCGAGGCCCAGGATTCCGGCGTCGCCAGGTCCTCCCGCGCCGGCACGAAGCGCAGGGTGAAGGCCCGCCCCACCAGCCGCGGTTGGCCGGGGCTGAGCGGCCGGGCGCCGCGTACCCAGACATTGCGCAGGCCTTTCTTCAGGAGGACGGTGGTCAATGTCGCAGTCGAGACCTCGGACAGGGTCTGGGCGATCTTGGGGTCCAGTTCAGTCATGGGATTGGCTCCGATTGAAAGGCTAGTAGATCGATTCCTCGAAACACATCAGTAGTTGCCCGATTGAAGATCCACACAAAGGCACGAAGGGAAACCCGTAAAGTTATCCACAGATTACACAGATTATAGGCAGATTTCGGAATGGAGACTCTTGTCTGCGGCCCCCGGACTTGATTCGGGCCGCGCGCAGCGCAGTATTCATAAATCTGACTTATCATCTGTGGATAAAAGCTCTTCCTTCGTGTCCTCCGTGCCTCTGTGGTGAGACAGCCCGCTAGCGCCGAGATCTGATTCGGTTCATGGAAGCACTTTATTAGATGCTGGTGATCATGCCGCCGTCGACACGGATCACCGATCCGGTCAGGTAGGCGGCGCGTTCGCTGGCCAGGAAGGCGACAACGTCGCCATATTCCTCGGGCTTGCCGTAGCGGCCGACCGGGATGGTGGCGATGCTCTCGGCTTCGACCTGCTCGACGCTGACCCCTTCGCGCTTGGCGCGGGCCTGATCGAGGAAGGCGATGCGGTCGGTGGCGATGCGGCCCGGCAGGACGATGTTGGCGGTGACCCCGTCGCGGCCGACCTCGCGCGCCAAGGTCTTGGACCAGCCGACCAGGGACAGGCGCAGCGCGTTGGAGAGGCCGAGATTCGGAATCGGCGATACCACGCCCGATGAGGTCGAGGTGATCACCCGACCCCACCGCCGCGCCCGCATGCCCGGCAGGATGCGGTCGGTGATGGCGATCACCGACAGGACCATCGCCTGGAACTGCTTGGACCACAGCGCCGGATCCTGTCCGGCGGCCGGCGTCGGCGGCGGGCCGCCCGTGTTGTTGACGAGGATGTCGACCGGACCGAGCTCGGCCTCGATCCTGGCGATATGGCCCTCGATCTGCGCGAGGTCGGCCAGATCCCAGGTGAGCCCGATCGCCGAGGCACCCAGGCCGGCCAGAGCTGCCAGGCTCGCCTCGACCGCCTTGGGGTCGATGTCGCCAACGGCCACCTTGGCGCCTTCGCTCGCCAGGGCCTTGGCTATAGCGCGCCCCAGGCCGCCGCCACCGCCCAGCACCAAGGCGGTCTTTCCAGCTATACCCAGTTCCATGAGATGTCTCCCGCTTCCGTTTGTAGCCGGTATACTGCGGCGCATGATGACGTTATTCGACCCGCAGCAATCCTGACATGGCCGCCAGACGATCGTTGCGGCCGGCCCGGACGGCGGCCGTCAACCTGCAGGACGTGGCCGCGCGGGCCGGCGTCTCCACCGCCACCGTCTCGCGCGTGATCAACGGCGCCGCCCCGGTTAGCGAGGCGGTACGTCGGCGGGTCGAGGACGCGAGCCGCGCGCTCGGCTATATCCCGAACGGCGTGGCGCGCGCCTTGTCGTCCCGTCGGAGCGGCACGATCGGGGCCGTGGTCCCGACCATCGAGAATGACGGCTTCGCCCGCACCGTCTTCGCCTTGCAGCGACGTCTGCAGGCGGCGGGGCGCACCTTGCTGCTGGCAAATTCCGACTATGATCTCGACGTGGAGCTGGACGAGGTCACGCGCCTGCTGTCGCAGGGCATTGACGGCCTGGTCCTGATCGGCCGCGACCATCGCCCGGAACTGGCCGCCCTGGTCGCGCGCACCCGCATCCCCATGGTCGAGACCTGGACCTTGGCGCCGGGTGCCGCTTGCGTCGGCTTCGACAATGCCCGTCAAGCATCGCTGCTGACCGATCATCTGCTGGAGCTCGGCCATCGCCGCATCGCCATCCTGGCGGGCCGGACGGAGCATAACGACCGAGCGGCGGCGAGGGTTTCGGGCGTGCGCGCCAGCCTGGCGGCGCGCGGCCTTTCCACCTGCGCCGAGTGGCTGACCGCCCAGCCTTATCGCATCGCCGAGGGCCGCCGCGGCGCCCGCGCGCTCATGACCGTGGCCGAGCCGCCGACCGCCATCGTCTGCGGCAATGACCAGCTCGCCTTCGGGGTGCTGGCCGAGGCGCGGGCGCTGGGCATAAGCGTGCCGAGCGCACTGTCGGTCGCAGGCTTCGGCGATTCCGACTACGCCGAGTTCCTCGACCCGCCGCTGACCACCATGCACGCCCCGGCCGAGGAAATCGGCGAGCGGGCCGCTTCCTACCTGCTCGCGCGCCTGGCAGGTGAACCGGCCGAGATGGTGCAGAGCGTCGACGTCGCCCTGATGGTGCGCGGCTCTACCGCCCCGCCGCGAGCCTAGGCGGCATTTCTCGCACTGGCGGCACACCCGAGTCATTGCCAGGTGTCGGACTCGAAACGCGCGATCGCCGCCTCGTCGAACCGGTAGCCGAGGCCCGGCTCGGTCGGCAGCGCCAAGCCGCCATCCCGCACTTCGAGCTGCCGGTCGATGATGCTGCGGAAGTTGAACACCTTGGCGTCGGGGAAGTACTCGACGAACTGCCCGTTCGGCGCGGCGGCCACCAGATGGACATGCAGGTTGTGGAACCAGTGCGGGCACATGGCCACGCCATGGCAGTCGGCCAGGGCGGCAATGCGCCGGAACTCGGTGATGCCGCCGCAGACCGCGGCATCGGTTTGCAAGATGGCGGCCGCGTTCTTGTCGAGCAGTTCCTTGAAGCGCCAGCGGCCGGCCTCGATCTCGCCGGTGGCGACCGGCGTCATGATGGCGGCCGCCAGCTTGGCGTGATTGTCGATCTGGTCAGGGCCGAACGGCTCCTCGATCCAATAGGGATCGTAGGGCACAAACCGCTCCATGTAGCGCAGCGCCGTGGGCACATCGGACCAGGCGTTGTTGGCGTCGAGCATCAACAGCACGTCCGGGCCGATCGCGGCACGGGCGGCGGCGATGCGTGCCTCCTCGGATCTCAGGTCGCCGCGCCCGACCTTCATCTTGACTGCGGTGAGGCCCAGCGAGACATAGCCCGCCATCTCCTCGCCCAGCATCTCGGGGGTCTTGCCCTCGAGATAGTACCCGCCGCTGCCATAGGCCGGCACGACGTCCTCCTGCGCCGCGCCCAGATATTTGTAGAGCGGCAGGTTGGCGGCGCGGGCGTTGCGATCCCAGAGCGCAATGTCGACGATGCTGAGCGCCCGCATCACTGAGCCGGCACGGCCGTGCAGCAAAAGCTCCTGATAGAGGTCGGCCCAGATCTTCTCGGTCGAATGCGGATCCCTGCCAGCCAGCAGCGGCGCGATCAGCTCGCGCACCGCGAGCGCGACCAGCACCCCACCCGCGTGGCCGGCATAGCAATGACCGATCCCTTCCACGCCATCGTCTGTCCGGACCCGGACCAGCACATAGTCGCGACCGGTCACCTGGCGACGGGCGAACGCGGTGGCGTGCTCCAGCGGAACGCGGACCATTCGCGCTTGGACGGACACGACCTTGGCCATCTGAACTTTCCCCGTCGCCGATGATGTAAGCGCTTACACAGCACGTAAGAGATCGCCGACCACGTGTCAAATCACTCTTTCCAACTATGGTGGGCAGTGCGCCTTTGGAGTGCGGGAGAGGGAATTTCTCGTAGCTGTGAAATTTTTGATGCTGCCCCTTGAAACCGGCGCCGTCGTGTTCATCTTATGTTCCGATGAGCGCGAACTGCCCCACTTGCAGCACGGACGACGCGGACGAACCGCTGGACGGGGAAGATGCGTCCGGCGGCGAGCTGCAGGCGG
>CAZVYC010000274.1:0-6102 GCA_964631425.1 uncultured Rhodospirillales bacterium | reverse complement strand
AGACCTGTATCAGGGCAGCTGGGGCGTCGACCCGACTAGTCCGCACCGCCTGTCAATGAACAAGAGCTGGACCAACCGGCTACGCCTCATCCTGGTCAGCGCGCTGCAGGTCGACCGGGCGGTGCTGTTCTCCGCCATCATCACGGTTGCTGCCTTCGTGCCGCTGTTCACCATGCAGGGCGTCGAGGGGCAGATCTTCGGGCCGATGGCGCGGACCTATGCCTATGCGCTGGCCGGCGCGCTGATCGCCACCTTCACCGTGACGCCGGTGCTGGCCTCGCTGCTGCTACCCGAGCATGTCGAGGAGGTCGAGACGCTGATCGTGCGATGGGTCCGCAAGGCTTACACCCCGGCGCTTAACTTCGCGCTTGCGCGGCGAAGGCTGGTGGTCGCCGGCGGGGTGGCCTTCCTGGCGCTGACCGGCGCACTGATGCCGTTCCTGGGCAGCGAGTTCCTGCCGGCGCTGGAGGAAGGGAATTTCTGGATCCGCGCCTCGATGCCCCCCACCATGTCGCTCGACGGCGGCACGGAGGCGACACGCACGATGCGCGAGATCCTGCTGCGTCACCCGGAAGTGATCACGGTCGTTTCGCAGCACGGGCGGCCGGACAACGGCAGCGACGCTTCGCCTTTCTCGAATGTCGAACTGTTCGTGCCGCTGAAGCCGTTCGACGAATGGCCATCGGGCCTCAACAAAGCCAAGCTGACGGAGCAGCTGCAGAAGGAATTCGCCGACGCGCTGCCCGGCGTGAATTTCAACTTCTCGCAATATATCCAGGATAATGTCGAGGAGGCGATCTCGGGCGTCAAAGGCGCCAACTCGGTCAAGATCGTCGGGCCTAACCTGGTGGAACTCGAAAAGCTTGCCGACCAGGTGAACCGTGAGATGAGCCAGGTCCGCGGCGTCGCCGATCTCGGCATCTTCCACGTCGTGGGCCAGCCCAATCTCAACATCAAGGTGGATCGCGAGAAAGCCGCACGCTATGGGCTCAACACCGGCGATGTGAACAGCGTGATCCAGACCGCGATGGCCGGGCAGGTGGCGACCACCGTGCTGGAAGGCGACCGGCAATTCAACCTGACCGTCCGCTTCGCCAAGGGCTATCGCGACAGCACCGACAAGATCGGCGATATCCCGGTCGGCTACCAGACCGCGAGCGGATCGACGGCGTACATTCCGCTGCGCGAGCTCGCTGACATCACGCTCGATACCGGCGCTTCCTATATCTATCACGAGGCAACGCAGCGCTTCATTCCGATCAAGTTCAGCGTCCGCGGCCGCGACCTCGGCAGCACCGTCGCCGAGTGCAAAGACCGAATCGCCAAGAATGTGACCCTGCCGGTCGGTTACCGGCTGGTCTGGGCCGGCGAGTTCGAGGATCTGCAGCTGGCACAGCAGCGGTTGGCGGTGATCGTGCCGATCAGCCTGGCGCTAATCGTGGTGCTGCTCTACGGCCTGTTCAACTCGCTGCGCGACAGCCTTCTGGTGCTGGCCGGCATTCCGTTCGCGATCGGCGGCGGCGTGCTGGCGCTGCTGATTTCGGGTCAGGTGTTCAGCATCTCGGCGGCCATCGGCTTCATCTCGCTGTTCGGCGTTTCGGTCATGAACGGCATCCTGATCATGACCTATTTCCATCATCTGAGGCGGACGGGCCTTTCGCCGCTCGACGCCATGCAGCATGCGGCCGGGCAGCGGATGCGGCCGATGCTGATGACCGCGCTGTCCGCCGCCATCGGGCTGTTCCCCGCCGCGATCTCCTCGGGCATCGGCAGCGAGGTGCAGCGGCCGCTTGCCACCGTGGTCGTGGGCGGCATGATCCTGGGTCCGATCATGCTGCTGGTGGTCGTTCCGGCGCTGCAGATGCTCTTCCTCGGCAGAGACGAGGGCGAGGATGGTGAGCCGGAGCCTGAGACCGTACCCATGGGAGATCTGAGCGTATGACCGTGAAACGATCGATCATGCACCGGTCGCTCGCACTCGAGGCGAGCCAGTTCGGGCGAGTCGGTCCATACCTGCTGGCGCTCACCGTCTGCACGGTTTTCGCGCTGCAGCCCAACCTTTACCCTTCGCGGGTGTTGCCGATCGAGATTCCGCCACCGGGCGGCGATATGGCCGCACCGGAGAACAGTGCGGCGCCGGAGATCGCGCCGCCTGCCCCTCCCGTCATCTCCGAGCTTCCGCCAACCGTGGCGTTGCCCAGCGAGAGCGTGCCGGCCGAGCTCGTGCCGCCGGCGGCCGATGCGAGCACGGCACCGATTGCGCTCGGTCCGCTCGCTTCCCTCGCTGGTGGCAGCGGCGCGGCAGCGGCAATGCCGGGAGCCGCAGGCGCGACCGCCGTGCCCGCGCGCCGTCCGGGAATGAGCGCGACGCATATCGCGACCGCCATTCCCTTGCCGGCCCATAGAAGCGCACCGGCGGCGCGAACGGCCACGCATTCGCCGGCAGCAATCCGACCAGTCGCGCCAATGAAGAACCCCGCCGCTGGCCATGAGGCCCCTCGTGCGGCGGCGCCGGTCCTCTCGGGTCTGGCCTCGGGCAACCGTGCGCCCAAGCTCGGTGTCCTAGGCGGTCCGGGCCCGTTCACGTCGCGCGTGGCTGCGCGGATTGACGGGACGGCAATGCGTCAGCGATTCTGATCAAGCTCGCGAGCCGGAGGAGAGGACGATGCGGTTGGGAATCCTGATGTGCGCTATGCTGCTGCTGGGCGGCTGCGCCGGCAGCGTTGAAAATCCGCGGACCGGCGAAATTCTGTCTTGTTCCGAAGGGGTGATGGATATCAGCCCGTGGTCGCAGAGCGAAGCCTGCACGGCAAACTATATCACCCAGGGCTGGGTGATCGCCGACGATAACCGGCATTAGGGCTCGATGAGCCGTCCCTTGGCGGCCTTGATGGCGGCCTCGATCCGCGTCGCCACGTCGAGCTTGGCGCGCGCATTGTCGATGTGGAAATCGATCGTGCGTTTGGCCAAGCCCATGATCTGGGCGATCTCCGCCGAGGTCTTGCCGCGTGCGGCCCAGGTGAGCGCCTCGACCTCGCGCGCGTTGAGCGTGACTTCCTTCGGCCAGATCTCGTTGCGCGCCACGTGCGACAGGCGTGCCCGGATAATGGCTTCGAGCACGTCGAAATCGATCGGCTTGGTGACATAGTCGTCGGCCCCGAGGCGGCGGCCCTTGAGCTCGTTGTCGCGATCGGCGAGCGCGGTCAGGAAGACGAACGGCATGTGCTCGAAGCGCGGCGCAAGCTCAGTCAGACGCTCGAGAACCTCAAAGCCGGACATCACCGGCATGGAGATATCGCAGAGGACCAGATCGGGCTGGCTCGCCAATATGGCGCGCAGTCCCTGAAGCCCGTCATGAGCGGTGTCGGCCTCGAACCCACGGTCCACGAGCTCCTCCGCGATCAACTGGGCGGTCTCGTGGTCATCTTCGATGCAGAGAACTCGCTTGCGCGCTTCGGTCATGAAAAACGGCTCGCTTTGCCGGACTGGCTCCAGCGGATTATTCTAACACGAAGCAGGGAGACCTAGGATAGTCGGCCCCCCGCGGGAAGTGCGATAAATCCAAGTTGCTCAACCCAGCGCCAACCGTTACGTTTTTTTTATGATTTGAAGGGTCGATCCTAATGTCGACGACCATGACGCAAGCCCGTTCCATTGGATTCCGCTTCTCGTCGGTCTTCTTCCTGGTTTTCATTCTCGTTGTCGTCCTCGGGCTGTTCAGCCTGTGGCGCCTCAAGGACTACCACGTCATCGCGTCGGATATCCGTGAGCGCTATCTGCGCAACACCCAGTTCCTGGGTGACCTCAACAACTTCACCTCCGATTTCAGGGCGGCGGAAGGAACCGCGCTCCTGACCTCGACGCCCGCCGAAAGCCTAGCGAACCAGCAAGAGGTAGAAGTACTCGATCGCCGGATCACGCTAGCCCAGCACAGCTATGAACACGTACGCAACGACGCTACCGAAAGCGAGCTGTACGCCGACTTCGCAGCGAAATGGTATGCCTACCGGAACATTGCGGGCAGTGTCCTGGCCGCCTCGTCCGTGGGCCATAGGCCCGACGCCATCACGCTCTACATGACGACCTCGCGCACCGCCTACAACGCCGCCAGCGACGCGCTCGAAACCTTGACCGAGCGCAATCGGCTGTCCGCCGATGAGGCCAGTAGCCGCTCCGAGGCGGCCTATCGGCAGGCGCGCTGGCTCACCACGTTCGCGGTCGCGATCGCGGCACTCATTGTGGTCAGCGGCCTGGTCCACATCCGGCACGCCATCCTGGTACCCGTGCTCGACTTGGCCCGGCGGATGCATCGGCTGGCGGCCAATGAGATGGACATTGAGATCGACGGCGTCGGGCGTACCGACGAGATTGGTGAAATGGCACGCGCGATGGTGGTCTTCCGCAACAATGCCGTCGACCTTGCCGTCAGTCAGCGCGGATTGGCGCAGCAGGCCTCGATGCTGGGCGAGAAGCTCGCGCACGAGCAGCAGCTGGCGGAGTTGCAGCGCAATTTCGTGTCAATGGCCTCGCACGAGTTTCGCACGCCGCTCACCGTGATCGACGGCCACGCGCAGCGGCTGATCAACGCACGCGACCGGCTGACGCCGGACATCGTCACAGAGCGCGCCGGCAAGGTGCGCACCGCCGTCATGCGCATGACCAGCGTTATCGACAACCTGATCAGTTCCTCGCAGCTCATCGACGGTGACCCTGAGCTTTACTTCCACCCGAGCACGTTCGATATGGCGGCGCTGCTCCACGAGGTCTGCCACCTGCACCGCGAAGTGGCCCCCAGGGCAAGAATCGTCGAACGGCTGGAAACCCGCCACATCCCGATCCTGGGCGATCAGAAGCTGCTGTTTCAGGTCTTCAGCAATATCGTGTCCAACGCGGTAAAATACTCGCCCGGCGATGGCGTCATCTTGGTAGAGGCATGCATCACCGGCGACGAGGCTGAGGTCACAGTCAAGGATAACGGGCTCGGCATACCGCGGGCCGATATCGAGAGACTGTTCGAACGCTATTATCGCGGCAGCAACGTCTCCGGAATCGTCGGAACGGGAATTGGCCTCTATCTCGTCAGGACGGTGATCGACCTGCACCGCGGGACGATTTCCGTCGAAAGCAAGCAGGGCGAAGGCACGCGCTTTAGCGTCCGGCTGCCGGTCGTCAGCCCTCTTCCTGCACAGCTGCATGCCCCGTCGCATGCGATTGAAGTGTGACCGCTCGACATTTGCCGGAGCCGCCGGAGCGGCAGCACTGCGCAAGCTCTTCGACGCGATCAAGGCAGCCTTGCCCTTGGGCGCTTCCCATGATTCCCACACGCGTTTTGGGTTCTAAGTGTTTTACCAAGAGCAACTATCGCACCGATTGATCCCAAATATCAGCCATATCGTCCAATATCTTCGTCTCCAGGCTGGTCGTATCTGTGTCTCGCATCCGATTGAATCGGAGCCGGGTAATGGACAGTTTTTCGACCGGGAATTTACGATGACCCCACTCGAAAGAGTCCTCTAGCGATCCGACCATCATCGGACCAGCCGCGGTCACGCATGCGCCGATTGGGATCACATTACGATCAGCCTTCACCTGCGCCTACACCACCAGCAATGGAATTAGCGATGTCAAGATTGCGGGCACAGATTGCGTTCTCGTTGGTCATAGCGGCCGTAGGGGTCGCTACGCTACGATCGAATGCACGCAGTGCGGAGGAAGACGGCACAAGGCTCTCGCCTCAGGCGCTGCAGGAAATTGCGCAGGTCGAGGCCGAGATCGATCGCATCGAAGCGCAGACGATCGAGCGGCTTGCGGCGCCGCCGGACAATCAGGTCCAGCAAGTCGAGCTGCTCGGCAAGGTAATGCTGTACGACAAGCAGCTCTCGGTAAACCGCAACGAAGCTTGCGCCTTCTGTCACATGCCCGAGACGGGCTTTACCGGTCCCGTATCGGAGCTGAACCGGACCACCGGTTCCTATCCCGGGTCCGTGCGCACGCGATTCAGCAATCGCAAGCCGCAAACCCACAGCTTTGCGCCGCTCTCGCCCGTACTGCATTACAATGCCGCGCAGGGCGACCTCGTCGGCGGCAATTTCTGGGACATGC
>CAZVYC010000273.1:2670-6102 GCA_964631425.1 uncultured Rhodospirillales bacterium | reverse complement strand
CACCAAGCTTCCCTGTAAATCGGAACGTGCTGCCTCGGACCACGTTGAGTCGGTATCCCACCAACTCACGGAGGAAACGACAATGGCATCGTACGATACGGATCCCAATCTCCGTTCTGGAACAACCCGGGACGAGCATGTCAAGGAAACGGGCAGCCTGATCTCGGCTGAGAAGGTCATCGGCACCTCCGTTTACAACTCGGCCGGCGATAATCTGGGCACGATCCATGACTTGATGATCGACAAGCGCGGCGGCCGTGTCGCCTACGCGGTGATGTCGTTCGGCGGTTTTCTGGGCATCGGCCAGAAATATCATCCGTTACCCTGGCACGTGCTGACCTATGACGAGAGTCAGGGCGGCTATAATATCGACCTCACGGCCGATCAACTGCGGGGCGCGCCCGCCTATACCGAGGACGAGCTGAGCCGTTTCGGCACCGGCAACGAGTATGACCGCGTGACCTCCTATTACGGCAACCTCGGCTATCCGCCGACCGTCTAACCGCGCAAGCAGCGGACGAATGCGGCGGCCGCCCTTCAAGGGGCGGCCGCCGTCCTGTTTGTGAGCCGACGAATCAAGCAGCTCCGTGACTATTATGTCACACTATCTCCACAATTCCGTCGTAAGCCTCCGGCGCGCGTGCTCCTGTGGGAACTACGATTTACACTGCCCGTTCTTCTCTCGCCGGATACGAAGCTGGCATGAAAAGGTGATGCGCGGGGGCGTGCCGATTGGCACATAAGTCCCTGGAATTGGGTGCAAAGCATCTCCTGGCGACGAACGAATCCGGGCAGGACCTGACGTGGGTTGGCACTGTAATTGTACCTAGATACCGTTTGTCGAAGGAGCGAACCCGATGGCTCAGAAGGTAACTGCCTGGAAGGCGATGGATGGTCAGCTGTTCGAAACCGAAGACGACGCCAAGTCGCACGATTTCGACAAGGCTTTCAGCGGCTGGCTGGCCGAAAGCTTTGAGACCTGGCCCAACGACGCCACGGCATTCAAGGCGGCCGTGATACGCGACCGCATGAAGCTGCTCGGCATCTTCAAGCTGTTGAACGGCGGAACTCCGCAGGCCGCGCTGCCCCGGCTGGCGGAGGTGCTTGCCGAGGCCGCCTGAGCGAAGCGGCGGCGGAGTCGATCTGTCAGGTTGACTCGCACCGCATCCCCTCGCAGGCTTGGCGGATATACAAGCCAACTTTGAGGGGAAGAGCCAAATGCTCCCGAAGACGTTGATTTCTGCCGATTCGCACGTCGTCGAGCGGCAGACGGCCTTTCTTGACATCGATCCCAAGTTCCGCGACCGCATCCCGCAGGAAACCGAGACGCCGGAACTTGGGGCGGCACTGGTCATCGATGGGCTGCTCACCATGGGATATGGCCGATCGGTCGGCGCCGGCCTGCCGCGCCAGCGGTTGGGCAAGAAGCTTGCGTGGGACGAAGTCAATCCCGCGGCGTTCGATTCGGCCACCAGGCTCGACGTGCAGGATCAGGACGGCGTTCATGCCGAAGTCATTTTCCCGACGGTCGGCATGTTCCTGCACGGCCATCCCGACATCGACTACGCCAAGGCCTGCCTCGACGCCTACAATCGGTGGCTGGTCGAGTATTGCAGCCGCGACCCTGAACGCCTGATCGGCGTGGCGCAGATTTCGCTGCGCACCGTGGAGGACGGGCTGGCCGAGCTCCAGGAGGCGAAGAAGCTCGGCTACAAGGCTGTGATGGTACCGGGTGAGCCACTGGCCGAGGACTACGATCATCCGATGTACGATGAGTTCTGGGCGGCCTGCGTCGAGCTCAACCTGCCGGTCAATTTCCATATCCTCTCCAGCCGGCGCGAGATGGCCGAGGCACGCGGCAAGACCCGCGGGCCGCATATCTGCGGGCATCACCGTTTCGTGCGCGGCAACCAGGACGTGATCTCGCTGTTCATCTTCGGCGGCGTGTTCGAGCGTCATCCGAAGCTCCAGATCGTCGCGGTGGAGAGCGACGCCAGTTGGGTGCCGCACTTCCTGACGCGGATGGATAATTCCTATGAGCGTTATTTCTACATGGAAAACGTGACCCTGCCGAAGCTGCCGAGCGAATATTTCCGCAGCAACGTCTACGTCACCATGCAGGACGATTATCCGGTCGGCCAGATGACCCATATCCTGCCGATGGAGCGCGTGCTGTGGGCCAACGACTTCCCCCACGGCGATGCGATCTGGCCCTATTCCTCCGACGTGCTGCGGCGGCTGACGAAGGACATGTCCGATGAGCACATCAAGATGATCGTCCATGACAACGTGGCGAACCTGTACGGGCTGACGGTGTGATTGGTAGGATGGGCAGAGCGGAGCGAAACCCATGCGGTCCAGCATGATGGGTTTCGCCTTCGGCTCCACCCATCCTACCAGCGTCGCGATCTACCCGGGAATCGACAGCGCGTCCGCTATGGCGGCCAGGTGCAGCCCGGCCGCGATGCAGACCATCGCGTGCCAGATGGCGTTGTGGAACGGCAGGCGGCCGTGCGCGTGGATGAATGAGCCCGCCGAATAGACGACGCCGCCTGCCAGCAGCAGCAAGAATGCGTTGAGGGGCACGGCGGCGATCAGGGGGCGTAGGACCGGCAGGATCGACCAGCCCATGCCGAGATAGAGGGCGAGCGCCAGCCGCGTGTGATGCGCCGGCCGGCTGATCCTGACAGCGATGCCGACCACAGCCAGGGTCCACACGACCGCGCAGAGCGGCACGCCGATGGCGGACTGCAGCACGTCGATCGAAAACGGCGTATAGGTGCCGGCGATCATCACGAAGATCATCGCGTGGTCGACCCGCCGCAGGATTGCCTTCAGCCGGCTGGGCGGCGCCATGTTGTAGATTGCGGAAGCGACGAGCATGCCAATGAGGCCGAAGCAGTAGATCGAGAGCGCCGCCAACCTAAGCGGGGTAGCGTCGGGGCCGGCATGGACCAGGAGCCATCCCGCCGCGAACCCGCCGGCGGTCACACCCAGGATATGGACGATTCCGTCCGCCAGGCGCTCTGCGCCGGTGTAGTGCGGGAATTCGAAACCGGACAGCGACGGGCTCATAGCGTCTCCCGGAAGTAGGGTGGGCTGAGCCTAGCGAAGCCCACCGGCCAAACGGCAACGAATGGTGGGCTTCGCTGCGCTCAGCCCACCCTACGACGTTAGCGCGGCAAATCCGAATGCCCCATCAGCGCTTCATCTACCGCGCGGGCGCATTGGCGGCCCTCGCGGATCGCCCAGACGACCAGCGACTGGCCGCGCCTGGCGTCGCCGGCGACGAAGACGTTCTTGCGTGACGTAAGATAGTCCAAGTCGTCGGCCTTGACGTTGCCGCGCGAGTCCAGCGCCACGTCGAGCGCCTTCACGGCGCCCGTATGCACCGGATGCACGAAGCCCATCGCCAGCAGCACCAGGTCGGCC
>CAZVYC010000273.1:0-2660 GCA_964631425.1 uncultured Rhodospirillales bacterium | reverse complement strand
TGGAGCCGTGCCCGAGGGTCGGGTGCGCGTAGGTTCTGCTGCCGGCGTTGATCGTGAGCGTCTGAGCCGACGGGAAGCCGAACGATCCGTCGTCATTCTGGTACAGCGCCAGGGGCCCGCCGAACGTGTCGGCCTTGATGTGGAAGTCGCTGCCGGCGATCTCCTGCATCGCCATGCGGCCGTCCGGTCCCTTGACCCAGTCGACGTGCACGGCGTCCAAGCCGGTGACATGACCGTTCTCCCCGGTGAAGCGCTTGGTCGCCACCGCGAACTCGCGCTCGCAGCCTTCCTCATGCGAACTGGAGGTGCGGAGCTTTAGCGGCCAATAGGGCCAGGTCATGAGCTTGTCCTCGCGCTCCGGCGGCATCGCCAGGATCTCCAGCTGAGAGACCGAGCGCGCGTGCTGGCGATTCGAGGTGCCGATGCAGTCCGACCCGGTGTCGCCGCCGCCGATCACCAGCACGTCCTTGTTGGTGGCAAGAATATCCTCCGCCATCACCTTCTCGCCGGACACGCGCTTGTTCTGCTGCGGCAGGAATTCCATCGCGAAATGGATGCCCTTCAGATCATGTCCGGGGACGGGCAGGGTGCGTGGTTCCTCCGCCCCGATCGCGAGGACGATCGCATCGTATTTTTCCAGCAGAGTCTCGACCGGAAAATCGACGCCGATATGGGTGTTGGGATGGAACTCCACGCCCTCCGACCGCATCTGGGCGATGCGGCGGTCGATGACGTGCTTCTCCATCTTGAAGTCCGGAATGCCATAGCGCAGGAGGCCGCCGATCTTGGCGGCCTTTTCATACACGGCCACCATATGACCGGCCCGCGCCAGCTGCTGGGCGCAGGCAAGGCCCGCCGGCCCCGAGCCGATGACGGCGATCCGTTTGCCGGTTCGGTGCATCGCGATCTGCGGCTCGATCCAGCCCTCGTCCCAGCCCCGTTCGACGATCGCGTGTTCGATCGTCTTGATCGTCACCGGCTCATCGATCAGGTTCAGCGTGCAGGCCGCCTCGCACGGCGCTGGGCAGATGCGGCCGGTGAAATCCGGGAAGTTGTTGGTCTGGTGCAGCACATTGAGCGCGGTGCGGTCGTCGCCGCTATGCACCAGGTCGTTCCATTCCGGGATGATGTTGTTGACCGGGCAGCCCTGGTGGCAATAGGGGATGCCGCAATCCATGCATCGGCCGCCCTGGAGCCTGAGCTCGTCCACCGGCAGCGGGCGCACGAACTCCTTGTAGTGCTCGAGCCGCTCGGAGACCGGCGCGTAGGAGCGGTCTCGCCGCGGGAACTCGAGAAAGCCTGTCGGTTTGCCCATTATGCGCCTACTGCCACGCTGACTTCAGGCCGTTCGGTGGCCCGTGATTTGGCCTGCATCTGCTGCAAGGCGCGGCGATACTCGATCGGCATCACCTTGACGAACTTCGCCCGGTAGCTTGCCCAGTCGGCCAGGATTTCCTGGCCGCGCGGGCTGCCGGTGAAACGCACATGCCGCTCGATCAGCGTATGCAGGCGGGTGGCATCGCCTTCGGTCATGTTGTGCAGGAGATCGACCATCCCATGCGCTTCCAGGTCGCCGCCGCGATGTTCCAGCTTCTCGATCGCGGCGTCCTCGTCGGCGATCGGCTCCAGGTCGACCATGGCCTGGTTGCAGCGGTCGGCGAACACGCCCTGCTCATCCAGCACGTAAGCGACGCCGCCCGACATGCCGGCGGCGAAATTGCTGCCGGTCGTGCCCAGCACGACGACGACGCCTCCTGTCATGTACTCGCAGCCATGCGCGCCCACGCCCTCGACCACTGCAAGCACGCCCGAATTGCGCACCGCGAACCGCTCCCCGGCCACGCCCGAGAAATAGCATTCGCCGGAAATCCCGCCATAGAGCACGGTGTTGCCAACGATGATGCTCTTGTCGCGTTCGAGCGTGCTCTGACGGTTGGGATAGACGATGATCCGGCCCCCGGACAAACCTTTGCCGACATAATCGTTGGCCTGGCCTTCCAGCTCGAGCGTCACGCCGCGCGCCAGAAACGCGCCGAAGCTCTGCCCCGCCGTGCCCGTCAGGTTCACGTGCACCGAATCCTCGGGCAGTCCCTCGTCGCCATAGCGCTTGGCGATCTCGCCCGAGAGCATGGCGCCGACCGTGCGGTTCACGTTCGCGATCGGCAGGTCGATCGTGACCGGCTGCAGGTGCTCCAGAGCCGGCCGCGCCGCGGCGATCAGCCGGTTGTCCAGCGCATGATCCAGCCCGTGGTCCTGCGCCTCCACCTGATGCAGGGGCGCGCCCGGCTCGATCTCCGGCTTGTACAGCACGCGGCTGAGGTCGATCCCTTTGACCTTGGGGTGGTTGAGCCCCTGTTTCTGCCTCAGCTTGTCGGTCCGCCCGATCATCTCGTTGAAGGTGCGGAAGCCCAGCTTGGCCATCAGCTCGCGCACTTCCTCGGCGACGAAGAGGAAGAAGTTGGTCACATCCTCCGGCTTGCCGACGAAGCGGTGACGAAGCTCCGGGTTCTGCGTCGCCACCCCGACCGGGCAGGTGTTCAGGTGACACTTGCGCATCATGATGCAGCCGGCGGAGATCAGCGCCGCCGTGGCAAAGCCGAACTCGTCGGCGCCCAACAGCTCGCCGATCACCACGTCGCGGCCCGAGCGGATGCCGCCGT
>CAZVYC010000272.1:0-6130 GCA_964631425.1 uncultured Rhodospirillales bacterium | reverse complement strand
TAGTCGTCGTAATCGGTATAATCGCCGTGATCGAACGGATAGCCGTGGTCTTCCGCCCACCGGCCGGAACGCTCGAGCTCTGCCGGCTCCTCGCCCGGATTCCCGCCCGTCGGCGCGCGCGCCGCGCGCTGATTGGGCAGCGCCCGCAACCCCGCGACCTCCAGCTGCAGCACCGCGACCTGCCGATACGCCCGGGCCGCCTTGACCGCGGCGTTGTTCAGCTGCGGCAGCTCTTTCTGCCCCTCGTCTGTCTCCGCCCTGGCCTCAACCTTCCGGGCGAACCCGAGCAGGATCCCGCGCATCTCCGACAGCCCGGCCAGGATCTCCGCCTGCAGCCCGCCGCCGGACGCATCTTCCCCGTCCCACGGCTCATCCGCGTCTTCCGTGCTGCAAGTGGGGCAGTTCGCGCTCATCGAAACATAAGATGAACATACCGGAACCGTTTTCAAGGGGCGACGGCAAAAAATTTCCCCGTCCTCCCCCAATCCGGTAGGTTGGGTAGAGCGAAGCGAAACCCATCTGAAATTTAAATCTTACCGCGGTGGACGCGGATAAAAGCAGGGTCCCTCTGCGCTTCTCCGCGTCCTCCGCGGTAAACTACCCTCGTCCGTGCTGATTGGGTTTCGCTTCCCGGCTGCGCCAGGCCCTGCGGCAAAATTCCTACTCGGCGCGATCTGCGTAATCTGCGGATAAAATGGCTTTCCTTGGCGCGCCCCCGGGTCCGCGGGAATGACGAAACTGAATTAATTCAAGTTATTTCCATTCATCAGGCGAGAAAATCCCGAATGAATATCCAGCTGGCGACGGCGACGGCTACTGCGAATGGCATATCGCGGCCTTGCCGCAAGGACTCGAAGTGAATCCCGTGGGCTTCGAGATACTCGCCGAAACTATATCGCCGCAAGCCGAGGAAGATGAGAATTACCGCTCCGTTGATGACTCCGATAACGACAAGGAGCAACGGCAACATCCTCAGACCCGACCAGACCCCGACAACGGACATGAGCTTGGCATCCCCGCCCCCGAGCTTGCCCCAGGCGAACAGACCCAAGCCGACAATCAGCACCAGGGCGCCTGCTGCAAAATGCGACAGCCACCATGCCCCGTCGTGCGGCGCAGCAAGCGCCGCCACCGGGAAAAGGACCAGCAAGGAGAGCACAAGAACGTTCGGAATACGTAGCCAGGCAACATCGGTCGCCAATGCAGCCGCCAACAAAGCGGCAAATAGTGGCAGCGCTGTGGAGGTCATGAGGCTGCTCTCTATGGAGAAGGCCGCTCGGCTTTGAGCAGTTCAAGGTTCTTGGCCGTCACCGACGCATAGCTGCTGCTGGCTTCCATCGCCTGAGCAAAATACCGCTCCGCCGCCGTGAAATCGCCACGCTGCATGGCGACATAGCCGACATTGTTGAGGACCATCGGCAATTGATCGCGCGTGGTCGCGCGAATAGCATCGGCGTAATTTCCATCGGCCGCGATGGCCAAGCGAAGATTGTTCCTGATTGTCTCGCTCTTTGGGTCAAACGCGAGCGCCGCATGGAAAGCCTCGATCGCCTGGGGCGGCCTGCCCCTCAACAATTCGGAATAGCCGATATTGTTCATGACCACGGCGGAATTTGGCTTGATGGCCAATGCCTTGGCATAATATTTCGCAGCCTCGTCCGGCTGATGTTTGAGGTCGGCCAAATCGCCGAGCGCGTTCCAGGTCCGCCATAAGGCCGGATCGGCATCCGCAGCTTCATGCAACCGAGCGGCTGCCGTCTCCGGCTGGCCCAGCGCCAAAAGCGACAGACCCTCCCCTTGCGATGCGGCGGCGCGAAGATCCGGATTGGTCTTGAGCTTTTGGAAGAGTTGCTCCGCCTCCGACGGCTTTCCCAAAGCGAGCAGACACTCGCCAAGGCCGAGTTGCGCCCGGGTCATCGCTGGCGCCTGGGTCAGCACCTGCTGATAGATCTGAAGCGCCTCGGTGAAGCGGCCATCCTCGCGTGTTGCATCCGCGACCGTCACCAGGCCCGCCTCTTCGGCGCCGCCGATGTCGGGCTTCGCAGGGGTGGGTTGGACCGGTGGCGCGCTGGCGCAACCAGTCAATATCAACAGCAAAGCTATCGTCAGCAGTTGCTTGTGCATGTCACTCTTCCAATGTGCGGTCGAACGGGAGGAGGTCCCGTCCGAGGACCAGGCGGACGTCCTCCGCCATCGTGTCGTCCGCCTGGATGGCGATACCAAACGGCAGAGTGCGCGCCAGATCCGATGCGATTTGATCTTGCCCCGTATGCTTCAACACGACGCTCTGCTCGCAATTGAATTGAGGCGCGTTCGCGATGTGTCCGACGGCCAGGCCGTTTTGCCGAAGGAAAGCTCTAAACCGCCGCGCCATGTGGTTGCGCCCGGCGCAGTTGGACACTGCTATTTTGGCGATACCGCGCGATCCGGGGGGTGTCGGGTTCGGAGCCGCGGCTTGGACCGGTGCGATCGACGCCGGAACCGATTGGCCTTCGACCGGGGCCGCGGAAGCGATCGGCATTTGCGCGGGCTGGGAAATGATGGCGGCTACCGGAATGAGGGAGGTGTCCGACAGGGTCGTCGTGGCCCCCCGGACCACGGTCGGCAGCTCCAGTCGGACCTCGGAAACGCCGGACCGCTCAAGGCTTGGCCGGCTGCGATCGATCATCGGCGGATTTGCTTCATCCTCCGGCCGCGCTTCAGTCGCCGGCGGCGCCTGATCGGCATGCACGGTGACGGACTGCTCGTAATGGGCAAGCTTGATGTTGGCCGATATGACCACGTTGTTCGGATCGCTCGCCGCGGCACGCGCGAACAATTCGCCCGCTTTCGGGTCGCCGGCGAGCTGCATCGAGACCGCAAGGTTGTTCAATGTGTCAGCACTGGTCGGAGCCAGGGCCAATGCCCGCCGGTAATAGCCCTGGGCGATGTCGTATCGCTTCAAGTCATCATAGGCGGCGCCGATGCCGTTCAGCGCCGCGACCGAAAGCGGATCGAGCCGAAGCGCCCGTTCAAACGCGACGATGGCCAGCCCGGAATGTCCCGCGTTCAGTTCGACCTTGCCCTCCTGGTACGCCCGTTCGCTTGCCGACCCCTGGTTCGATGCCGAGACCGGGCTTGGTCGAATTGCCGGATATCTGCTCATGCAGGCCCCCAGGCATAGGACCAGGCTGAACAGAAATATCTTGCCGGAAATCACTTGAACTCGGCCCTTTATTGAGTGGAGGCAGGGGAGGCTTGCTGTTCTTGCGGCTGTTCCGGCGCGGTGCCCTCCTTGACGGACGACTTAACAGGCGGGATTGGCGGATAGACGCGCTCATTGCGATAGCGTTCGACCGCATCGCGGCTGCGCTTACCGTCCGTGGTCGGGTATTGCCCGCTCATATTGGGCTGCGGGTTGATGACCTGTGCCGCGATATTTGTCGTCACGGAATTGCCGAAGTCGGGCCCAAGTGGCATGTGCGGGTCCGCGCACGCGGCAAGCGCGCAAAATGAGACAAGTAGGAGGCGTGTCATCGATGCTCCTTCTAGCGAATGATGTGACCGTAGCGCCCCACCAGACCTCCGCCCGCGGCGGCCGGGATCAGCCCGGAATCCGGTGCCTCCCGGTACCCAGAGACAAAGATGTCCGCGTCTGATGGCGGCACCAGGCTGTCCGTCGGCGCGATGAGCGTGCCCGCAGGCGCGGGATGGACAAGCCGCGGCGTAATGATGATCATCAACTCCGTTTCTTTCCGCTGAAACTGGGAGTCACGCGCCAACGCGCCGATGATGGGCAGATCGCCAATGCCCGGAATCTGCTTGATTTCATCGTTGAAGTCGCTCTGCAGCAGCCCTGCGATCGCAAAGGTTTGACCATCCCGCAGCTCTACCGTGGTTCGGGTCCGGCGCGTAGCGATACCGGGTATCAGGAACCCATTTATGATCACGGGCGCGGTTTTGGTGTCGATCTCCGAGACCTCCGGCGCAACCACCAGATTGATCAAATCATCGTCGATCACAGTCGGGGTAAAAGCGAGACTCACGCCGAAGGGTTTGTACTCCACAGTGATTGTCGGGTAGCCGCCGATGTTGGTTGCGTTCACCGGAATCGGAAATTCACCACCGGCGAGAAAGTTGGCTGTGTCGCCCGACATGGCGACGAGGTTTGGTTCGGCCAGGATCTTGATCAGCCCCTTGTCCTCGAGCGCGTCGATAGTCATGTTCATGGCGAAATTGCCGCTGAATACTTGTCCCACGGCGGTGGCGAAACTGGAGAGTGCGGTGGTGGAATTGGTCTCCAGGGCGAAGCCCGACGGATTGCCGGGTTTTCCGATGGCGAACTGCGGGCTGAGACCGAGCGCCTTCGAGACAGAGCGCTGCACTTCCGCAACCTTCACCTGAAGCATCACCTGCTGGCTGCCGCTTACGCCAAGATTATTGATGACCTTGACTTTTTCAGGCAAAAACTGCTGCGCGATCGCAACGGCCTGGTTTGCCTTCGCAGGCGATGACAGGGTACCGTTCAAGGCGATGGAATTATTAACTGAGAGAACTTCCACCTTTTCCTGCGGCATGACCGCGTTGAGGCCGGCCTTCACGCCTTGAACGTCAATGCCGACGACAACGTCGACGACGGCGACCAGCGCGCCGTTGGGACCATAAACAGCGAGGTTGGTTGCACCGATGCTTTTCCCGAGCAGATAGAAAGAATGATCCGACAGCGCCGCCACATCGGCAATGTCCGGGTTTCCGACGGTGATCTTCCGGATGGTCTGGTCCACCCTGAGAACCATGGACTTGTTCATCGGCAACATGAGCGGCGTTTGCGCCTGCAAAGTCGACAGCGATGTCACGCCACCGGTTGGCTGGCGATCCGCGGCAATACCAGGTTCGGACATCAGGCTGGTTCCGACAGCAACCAGACTGAATAGATAGTCGCGCAAACGCATAGCTTTGGCCCTGCAAAATTATTGGATCTGCTATTCCGCAGTCGCTTGGAAAACGCTTGGAGCTTATCTGTTACGCTGCCATTTTGACACTCAGCTCGTTTTATTATAACATATTCTTATACCGCAGTGTCCTAAAGTACTGTTTGGCACTTGAGGTCAACGTGCAGACGTATTTTTCGTCTCTCCTAGAGATTACCTCACCTTCCAGATTATGAAACTATTGTCATATTTGTTTAAAACCATAGCATTTTTATTTTTGGTGTTCCACAACCCTGAGGGTACTCTCGTGGAACATAAGGCTTAACCCTAAATGGAGCCGTATGACATCGGCGCCCCAGAACTGGCGGGCACGGAGGCCCGCCCCCCGCTATGGATTGGTCCGCCGCGCGCGCAATGACGACGAATATTGCTGAACCAAGTCGAGAGGCTCTTTCCCGATTACCCTCCTTCCCCTCTATTATAACGGCTCACGCGCCGACCGGTGCTGAACTACTTCACAGTGCCCGCCGCTTCAACTTGGCCATTAGCGTCAAATTTCGAAACGGCCAGATGACGCCCTCGACCAAATTTGGCCTTTCACGCGGAGTCAGCCCGGTATCCGGAAATTCATCTCGCGCCGGTATCCAGGCCGTTCCAAAAACCAAATCCCACAACGGCAATATAGCCGCGAAGTTCTTGTTGAAATGCTCGGGCTGCGTGGAATGATGAATGCGATGCCATTGGGGACCATTGATCCAGGTCGAGAAACGTCCCAAATGAAGCCTGACATTGAGGTGAGCACATCCGTTCGGCAGGAAGCCGATAGCCACGGCGGTGGACGCAATGTCGGGCGGCATCTTGAAGAGCACGGCCATTAACGGGAAAAAAGCAATAGTCACGAAACCTTCGAGCCAATGGTGACGAGCCCCAGTGACAAGTGTCAATGCCTCGGCGCTGTGATGAAATGAATGCATCGCCCATAGAGCCGGGACACGATGGGACAAACGGTGGCTCCAATATGTGTAGAGATCGTTGACCACGACAACAATGAAAAGAGAGCTGCCGAACCGCCACCAACCGTCCGATCGCAGCGTGATAAGGCCGCCGCCCAGAGCATTGATCAGGATGACGGCGGACGTTGCTGCCATCGGTTTGACCAGCCAGTTGATAACAGAGGTCACCGCGACCAACTGGTAGTCCATCAGAACCTCGGCGCGCGG
>CAZVYC010000271.1:0-6312 GCA_964631425.1 uncultured Rhodospirillales bacterium | reverse complement strand
GGGCAGTTCGCGCTCATCGGAACATAAGATGAACACGACAAGCCGGGTTTCAAGGGGCGGCCAACAAAATTTCCGCTGCGCCTCCCGAAAGCCCCTCTCCCGCGGACAGCGGGAGAGGAAGGGGCCCATCGCGAAGCGATGGGAAGGTGAGGGTCCGGGCGCCTCACCGCGCCCGAACCTCGTAGGATGCGTAGAGCGCCAGCGAAACCCATCATTCCGCCGAAGCCCGACCGCCATTCCCGCGAAGCCGCATAGGCGCTGACTTAAGCCGGTAGGAATCCGCCCCATTATCCAATGTCGTCATCCCGACGAAGGTCGGGACCCAATTTCCAGCCATCGCGAAAGCCGATAATTGGATCCCGACCTTCGTCGGGATGACGACATTGGGTTAACTGGGAGAGGCTCGACCGGCGCCGGCGCATCGCTGTGCAGGCTCATCGCGCGATCATTGTCGCGACGGAACGCATCGGCAATACGAGCCGGAGCGAGTCCGGCAACCGCACGAAGCCGTGCGCGGCATAAAAAGCTGCTGCCCGATCATCCAGCGCGTCCACGACCACCATCGACGAACCGACGGTATCGGCGCTCGCATTGGCGCGTCCCAGGGCGTCGGCGAGAAGAACCGCGCCCAACCTCCGGCCCTGCCGATCCAGCGCGACCGCCAGCCGTCCGATCAGGGTGGCGCTGACCAGCGGATAACGTGGAATATGCCGTCGCGCCGCCTCCGGCACGTTGCCTTGGGCAAGCCCTGTGGCGCAAAGCGTATAATAGCCCAGCACGCGTTCGGGCTCGGTCAGGCTCGTCAGCACGAACACGCCGTTCGCCTTGCGGCGAACATCCTGGCTCGCCTGGGTTTTCAGATAGCGATCCAGGCTCTCCACGCCGCAGGCGAAGCCACCGCGATCATGGGTGGCGTCAAGCGGCACTATGCGCAGATCGGCGGTGTCGAGCCCTTCCATTCACGGCGTAATTCGGCGCCCGTGTTCGGCGAAGGCACGCCGCAGTCGCTCGCTCGGTTCCGGCGGATTGATCAGCGCCTCAAAAAAGGCGGCGCGATCCCGATCGGAAAGCATGAGCGTCTCATGCTCCGCGATCGTCCGCCGCGCCGCCTCGGTCAGCGCCGTCATGCAAAAATCCGTCACCTTCCGCCGCTCCAGCTCCGCCGCGCGCGCGATCAGCGCCTTGGTCGGTTCATCCACGCGAAAGCCGAGCCGTTCGGCCCGAACCCGACGATCCGGTTTTGAGATTGTCATCTTGCATGCCTCCATAGGCGTAATGTACGTCTGGTGGACTAACGCTTCAAGATGTTTCATCCCCCGGCTAATGCGCAGAAACAGGCCGCCGGCAGCGGAAGGGTTTTGGATTCAAGGCAGGCCGTCGCAAATGTGTCCCATCCACAAGAATCCTGTTTAACATAGCGGGCGAAAAAACCTGTGCCTGTCTCGCCGATCAGCTGGGGGAACTTTGACAAACACACCGCGTCCCGTCTTGCTGCTCCTGCTCCTGCTCCTGCTCCTGCTCCTGCTCCTGCTCGTCGCGTCTGCCACGCTTGCGCCGGCTGTGCGGGCGGACGACAAGCCAAAGGTAGCGCTCGTCATGAAGTCACTGGCCAACGAGTTTTTTCAGACCATGGAAAATGGCGCGAAAGACTATCAACGGCAGCACGCGAACGAGTTCGACCTCGTTACGAACGGCATTAAGAACGAAACCGATACCGCAAACCAGATCCGTATCGTGGAGCAGATGATCGTCTCAAAGGTCAACGCCATCGTTCTTGCACCGGCCGATTCGAAGGCCCTGGTCCCGGTCGCCAAAAAGGCGATCGACGCTGGAATTGTCGTCGTGAACATCGATAATCAGCTCGATCCCGGCGTCTTGAGGGATAAGGGGATCAACGTTCCGTTTGTCGGGCCGGATAATCGCAAGGGTGCGCGCCTCGTCGGGGATTATCTCGCAGGGAAGCTCAAGACGGGCGATGAGGTGGGGATCATCGAGGGAGTCCCGACTACTACGAACGCGCAGCAGCGCACTGCGGGATTCGAGGATGCGATGAAGGCGGCGGGCATAAAGGTGGCGGCGGTCCAGTCGGGGGAGTGGGAAATCGACAAGGGCAATGCGATCGCGTCTGCAATGCTGAACGAATATCCGAACTTGGAGGCGCTGTTGGCCGGCAACGACAACATGGCGCTGGGGGCTGTCTCGGCCGTTCGCGCCGCCGGGCGCGCGGGTAAAGTATACGTCGTCGGCTATGACGATATCGCCGCCATCAAACCGATGCTTGCCGACGGCCGCGTGCTCGCGACCGCCGACCAGCACGCCGAAAGGCAAGCCGTGTTCGGCATCCAGATCGCGCTGAAAGCGCTGGCCGACCGTAAGCAGCAGGCTGACCTTTCGAGTTTCGTCGAAACGCCGGTCGACCTTGTCGCGAAGCAATAGCGTGGCAGAGCCGGTACTGAGCGTTGCCGGCCTTGGCAAAGATTATGCCGAGCCGGTGTTGTCGGGGGTCGATCTGTCCCTTCACGCTGGCGAGGTCCTGGCGTTGACGGGCGAGAACGGCGCCGGGAAGAGCACGCTGTCGAAAATCGTCGGCGGGCTCATCCCGCCAACGGCGGGCACGATGATCTATCGCGGCGAATCCTACAGTCCGGCCGGCCGCCGCGAAGCCGAAGCGCTCGGCGTCCATATGGTGCTTCAGGAACTGAATTTGCTGCCGACGCTGACGGTCGCAGAAAACTTGTTTCTGGGCCGCTTGCCGAACCGGGCCGGATGGATCGCCGGCGGCAAGCTGCGCGATGCCGCCCGGGCCGCAATGGAGAGAGTGGGGCTGGCGGCGATCCATCCGGACACCCTGGTCCACCGCCTGGGCATTGGCCATCGGCAGATGGTCGAGATCGCTCGCGGACTGATCGGCGAATGCCGCGTGCTTATTCTCGACGAACCGACCGCGACGCTGACCGATCGCGAGGCCGACGTATTGTTCGACCAGATCGCGCGTTTGAAGAAGGACGGCGTTGCGATCCTCTACATTTCGCATCGGCTGGAAGAGCTGGCGCGCATCGCCGACCGCGTCGCAGTGCTTCGAGATGGAAGGCTCATCGACGTCAGCCCGATCAACTCCATGCCGAGCAATCGTATCGTGAGCCTGATGGTCGGCCGCGAACTTGGCGAGGAACTCAATCTCGGCGCGCGGAAAATCGAACGGCCGCTGCTGAAGGTCCATGGCCTTGGGCGGGGTGACGCGGTGCGCGACGTATCGTTCGAGGTCCGCGGCGGCGAGATCTTCGGGATATTTGGCTTGGTCGGCGCGGGCCGTACGGAACTGCTGCGGCTGATCTACGGCGCGGACCGGGCTGATTGCGGCGCGGTTTCGATCGGCGACCCGCCGGCGCGGGTCAAAATCCGCTCGCCGGCTGACGCCGTCGAACATCACATGGTCATGGTCACCGAAGATCGCCAAGGCGAAGGGCTGCTGTTGTCGCAATCCATCGCGGCGAATCTCGCGCTCGGCAATATGGCGTCGATCGCCCGGCGCGGGCTCGTCGATTCGCGGCGCGAGAACGCGCTGGCGGAACGGCAAATCGCAACCTTGGGAATTCGCGCATCCGGCCCCGCCCAGCCGGTCGGCGAGCTATCCGGCGGCAATCAGCAGAAGATTGTGATCGGCCGCTGGCTCGAACGCGATTTCGCGGTGTTTCTATTCGACGAGCCGACCCGCGGCATCGATGTAGCGGGAAAATTCGACATCTACGCGCTGTTCGGAGACCTCGCGCGCCGAGGCAAGGCGCTGCTCGTCGTCTCCAGCGATCTGCGCGAACTGATGCTGATTTCGGACCGCATCGCCGTGATGTCGGCGGGCCGGCTCGTCGAAACCTGCACGCGCGCAGCCTGGTCTCGCGATAGGCTGCTTGCCGCCGCTTTCGCCGGCCAATAAGCGCGTGGCACGCCATTGGAACCGCTGTGAGGCGGGTAAAGACATAACGCACCGATCAACCGGGATCGGCATGGGTCTCGGCAGCTACGGCGCCCTTGCGGGCGCACTGGCGGTCATGGTGGCGTTGTTTTCCACCCTGAGCGCACACTTCCTCACGTACGAAACATTCAGCACGATCGCGAACCAGATTCCCGACCTGGTCGTAATGTCGGTCGGGATGACGTTTGTGCTGATCGTCGGAGGCATCGACCTTTCGGTCGGCTCGGTGCTGGCATTGGCCGCTTCTTCCTTCAGTATCGCCATCTCGAGATGGAACGCGGGGGCGATTTCCGCCGCACTGATCGGCCTGGGCGTGGCGGGCGTGACCGGCGCAACGACCGGCATGATCATCGTCGGCTGGCGCATCCCGTCATTCATTGTGTCGCTGGGCATGCTCGAAGTTGCGCGAGGCCTGGCTTATAGATTGACGGATTCGCGAACCGTCTATCTGGGCGACAGATACGATTTTCTGTCGAATCCCATCATTGCGGGCGTTTCTCCGGCATTCCTCGCCGCCTTATTGGTCATGATCGTCGCCCAAGCGACGCTCACCCGCACCGTCTTCGGCCGCTACCTGATCGGGATCGGAACCAACGAGGAGGCGGTGCGGCTCGCGGGCATAAGCCCCAAGCCATACAAGGTCATCGTCTTTGGGCTGATGGGATTGTTGTCGGGATTGGCGGCTTTGTTCCAAGTATCTCGCCTCGAAGCGGCGGACCCGAATGCAGGCGTCGGAATCGAACTCCAGGTAATCGCAGCGGTGGTGATCGGGGGTACTAGTCTGATGGGCGGCCGCGGATCGGTGCTCAGCACGTTCTTCGGCGTGCTGATCATTGCGGTGCTCGAGGCCGGGCTTGCGCAGGTTGGAGCGACGGAACCGACCAAGCGCATCATCACCGGGGTCGTTATCGTGATTGCGGTCGTTCTCGATACCTATCGTAGCAAGCGCGCGCGCCGCCGGGGCTAGAGCGGATCGCGATCGGGTTGAGTTTTAGAGCAGGATGCGATCCAACTTCGCATCCTGCCCCAGGGAGGCAAAAGGATGGCGAGACATACTCTGGCGATTTTGGCTCTGGCGATTCTGGCGACCTGCATGGTGCGGTTTGGGACGACCGCCGCCGCCGCCGCCGAACCGCAGAAGATCATCATTGACACGGACTTCAATACCATCGGTGACGACGGGAAAGTCCTCGTGATGGCTGCGCAGCTCCAAGCGCAAGGCACAATCGATTTGCTGGGCATCACCGTGGTGACTGGCAATAATTGGCTCAACCAGGAAGTTTCCGACGCTCTCAAGGCGGTCGAGCGGATGGGCATTGCCGACAAGGTCGGCGTCTATGCCGGTGCACAGGGTCCGCTGGTCCACGACTACAATACGATTGCCCAGGAGAAGGCGCTGTTCGGCGGGTTCATCGGCGGCGCATGGGGCCACCCCAAGCCGGATGACGACAAGCTGGTGGCACCGCTCGACGGCTTCGCGACTCACACGAACCTCCAAAAGCAGCATGCGGTCGACTTTATCGTCGACGCCGTCAAAAAATATCCGCATGAGGTCACGATCCTGTCGATCGGGCCGATGACGGATTTGGCGCTGGCTATCCGGCTGCATCCTGAGATCGTGCCGCTCATCAAGCGTATCGTCTTCATGGCTGGCGCCTTCGAGGTCCCGGGCAATACCACCCCGGCAGCCGAATTGAACGTCTGGTTCGATCCGGAAGCCGCCCGCATCGTGGTGCGTCAGCCGATCGACATGACGTTCATTCCCCTCGACGTGACCAACACGGTGCCGATGACCAAGGAAATCTACGACAAGATCACCGCCGACGATAACGCGATCATAGCAAGGCTGCTCAAGAACTCGAGTTTTGGCCGGATCTTCGAGCAGAATCCGAATGCGCGGCCTTATATCTACGACACGCTGGCAATGGCCTATGCGGTCGATCCGACTTTGGCGATCGATGCACCGGATATGTGGATCGATGTCGACATCAGCTATGGCGAAGGCTATGGGCGGACGCTCGGCTATCCCCAGGCGCGCGCTGCCGCCTATATGCAGAAGGCGAAAATCATTCGCCGTTTCGATAATGACAGATTCTATCGCCTGTTCATTGATCTGCTGACGCGCCCGGTGCCGGTCCGGTTGAAGAATTCCTGACGTGATTTTGAGGACATAACTCGAAACGTCCTGCTGTCTTTCGAAACCGGGATATCGGAGTAAGAAGGGGAGAGGTGTCGATATTTCCGCCCCGCCTCTAAAACTTTCACCCCGCTCCGCCGGAGAGAGAGCCTGCCCCGCACTTATCCCGTAGGATGGGCTGAGCGCAGCGAAGCCCATGCGGATT
>CAZVYC010000270.1:0-6408 GCA_964631425.1 uncultured Rhodospirillales bacterium | reverse complement strand
AGATTGTTGGCCATCGAGTTGACCGACTCGGTCAGATCCTTCCAGACGCCAGTCACCTCGCGAACCTGCGCCTGGCCGCCCAGCTTGCCGTCGGTGCCGACCTCGCGCGCGACACGCGTGACCTCCGAGGTGAACACGCTGAGCTGCTTGATCATCGTGTTGACGATTGTGGCCGAGCGCAGGAACTCACCCTTCAACGGCCGGCCGTCGACGTCGAGCTGGACGGTCTGCAGAAGGTCGCCCTTGGCGACGGCCGCGATGGCGCGGGTGACTGCTGTGGTCGGCCAGAGCAGGTCGTCTATCAGCGAGTTGACCGAGCTTTCCATCTCGCCCCAGGCGCCGTCGGCGATGCCGAAACGGACGCGCTGTCGCGTGCGGCCCTCGCGGCCCACGACCTCTCCGACGCGCTCCAGCTGCTGGGCCATACGCTCGTTCGCGGCGACGATATCGTTGAAGGTGTCGGCGATCTTTCCCATGATCCCGTCATGATCGCCGGTCAGGCGGACCGAGAAATCGCCCACTCGCATCGCCTGCATCGCACGGAGCAGCGCACGAAGGTCGAGGGAAGAGTCGGAAATGTCGCCGTTCGCGTAATTGAAACCGGCGGCCAGTTCGTGGGTTAAGGGTGAGGGAGACGAGTGAATCTGACCAGCGGACGCATCAACAGGGTTCGTTCCGCTGGGGTCCATATTTCGCTCCGCAGATATATTCTTGGACAGGCGATGTCCGACAGATGCTAAGTCGGAACCAATCCAAACATAAACAACGATCCTGCCTTTCGGTTCCATCGATTTGTTTAAATCTTTGCAGCCGTAGATTCAATCGGCATTTCCCCATGTCTCACGGCCTCCCTACCCTGCCGTGAACTTCGCGGACGCTTCGGGTTTTTCCAGCCTGGGGGGCACCACCTGTCGATCGCCAGCTGGGCCGTACTCGGGCAAGTCACCCCCAATTAGGGATTAACCGGGTGGAACACGAGCCCGGGCATCGCCTCGTGCGCCGATCACAACGTCGCACGGCGGGTGCGTGAGGCGCTGAGGCCGACAAGGTGCCGGCGGGTTCACCGACAACAACGACGCGATCATCTATGACATGAATACGCTGGGCAGGAGCGAGTCGGGCTACGGCCACCCGAAATGCGGCCATAGCGAGGAGAAGGTGGCGCAGGATCTAGGGTCGAGCCCGTCAGCGAAGTAGAACCGGCGCGCCTTTTGAGCTATTTCCGCGCCTTCGGCTCGTCGGGTGCCCCGCCCCAGTCGGCGCTGGCGGGCGCGGCACCGGCTTCCTTCAGCTCGCGCGCGGTCTTGCGTTCCATTTCGCGGATGAGGCGCGGACCCGTTTCGTGCTCGGCGTCGAACCGGCCGGAGAGCACGGTGCGGCCATCGTCGCGTCCTTTCATGTCCTTCTCGCCGGGTTTTGGCGCCGTACCCTTGCCGGTGCCGGCACCACCCCAATTGGCGCTGGCCGGGCTGGCGCCGGCCGCTTTCAGCTTTTCCGCCGTCTTACGCTCGCCTGCGCGGATCACATTGGCGCCGGTCTCGTGCTGGGCGTCGTAGCGCTTGCCGCCGAGAACCGTGCGGCCGTCATCCTTCTGAACCATTGGTCTCACCATAGCCGTCGATCATTCCTCTATCCTTTCAACGGGGGCGGTTCCGCGACGGTTCCTGGATAAGCATCCCGTGTGTCCGCCGACTTGGCGCCCTCCCAGCCGCCGCCCAGCGCCTTGTAGAGGGCGACCAGGTCGGTCGAGGTGGCGACTGCGCTTTCTTCTTCGGAAATCTCGGTCTGAAGGAGCGTGCGTTCGGCGTCGAGTACCCGAAAGCCGGTGGAACGTTTCCGACGGCCAGGGATCAAATCGCCGTCCCGGGGTTTTAGGTCCGCATCAAAATCGGCGCTTCTGGGTAGGTCAGTGACCAGAGTCACGCAGGCAGAATCGGGGTTGCGCATCCTCAGGCCCGGCAGAACATGCTGGCGCGTGGCGCAGGGAGGCCGCCTGGCGGTTCTGACTGATTCGGAGAGTTATTTTGCGCACTTGGAAAGCGCCCTGGCTGAAGCGCGCCACACGATTACGATCATCGGCTGGGATTTCGACGGCGGCATCACGCTCTGCCCCGGGAGATCGCCGATGGCGTTGGGTCCGTTCCTGCGGGCGCTGGCCGATGCACGGCCGGAGCTGACTATTCGCATTCTGGTCTGGAGCCTGGCGGTGGTCCACGCCGCCGGCGCGCCACTGCCCCTGCTGACGGGCCTTGGGTGGCCGGACCATCCCCGCATCTGGCTGAAGCTCGACAGCGAGCATCCGCTGCACGCCGCGCATCACCAGAAGATCGTGTGCATCGATGAGAAGCTGGCCTTCGTCGGCGGGATCGATCTGACGGTGGGGCGCTGGGACACGCACGCCCATCTGCCGAACGATCCAAGGCGCCGCAATCCTGACGGAAGTTGCTATGGTCCGGTGTTCGACCGCGAGATCGTGGTGGACGGGGACGCGGCGCGGCAGGTGGCCGAGATCGCCCGCGCCCGCTGGCAGGCGGCGCGCAACGAGATCCTGCCGTCCCCGCGATCCGGCCCGGAGCTTTGGCCGCCGGGGCTGCAGCCGGATTTCGTGGACGTGCCGGTGGGCCTGATGCGGACGATCCCAGGCTGGCGCGGGCAGCGCGCGGTGCGTGAGGGCGCGGTCGGCACTGCGGCGGCGCTGAGGGCGGCGCGGCGCACCGTGTACATCGAGCAGCAATATCTGACGGCAACGTTCGTCGGACGTATCCTGGCCGACCTGTTGCGGCAGGCGAACGGCCCGGAGATCGTGCTGGTCTTGAATGCCAACCTGGAAGGCCGCATCGAGCGGCTGTTCATGGGCGGCAACCGCGACCGGCTGCTGAGAAGGCTCAAGCTGGCGGACCAGTTCGGCCGGCTTCGCTCCGTCTATCCGGTAGTTCCGGGGCCCGATGGGGACTGTCCCGTGAAGGTGCACGCCAAGCTGATCATGGTGGACGACGTGTTCCTCAAGATCGGCTCGTCCAACCTCAATAACCGCTCGGCCGGGCTAGACACCGAATGCGATCTGGCGATTGAGGCGGCGGACGAGCAGAACCGTCAACGTATCGCGGAGATCCGCGACCGGCTGGTGGCCGAGCATCTGGCGATAGAGCCAGCGGCAGTGGCCGAGGCGGTGGCGGAGACCGGCTCGCTGATCCAGGCGATCGACCGGCTGAACGAGGCGAACCGGCTGAGGCCATTCAAGATCCTGCCCGAGCGCCATATTGGCGGGCAGGTATGGGGGACGAGCGTTGTCGACCCCAAGCGGCCTCTGCCCCTGCCCGCGCTGATCGCGCGGGAGTTCATGCGGTTGAAGCCGAGCGCTTCGCGGGCGGCAGCGACCGGCGAAAAGCCAGCTCGGCCGCAACAAACATGATCAGCCCGATCATCAGCGGCACGATGAAGTAGACCAGCCGGAAAACGATCAGCGAGCCGATTAGGTCAGTCTTGCTGGGCACGAGGTAATGGATCGTGGTCTCGATCACGCCGAGCCCGCCCGGCACGTGGGTCATCAGGGTCAGCATGTTGCCGGTGACAAAGGCGGCCGCCACCTCAGGAAAGCGCGCGTGCGCAGCCGCCGCCAGCGCAGCCTGCAGCACAGCGGCCACGCAGAGATAGTTCGCGGTGCCGATCACGACCTGAGCTGCGGCGATCCACGGGCGCGGCATCTCCAGCGTCCAGCGCCGGATGGTGACCCGTCCGTGGACGAAAAAGGACAACGCCAGATAGACCAGCGGAAGCGCCAGCAGGACGGCGCCCGCCGCGCGGATTGCGGCGTCCGGAAAATGGATTAGCCGGCCGGCCGTCGACGGCCACCAGACGAACGCCGCGCCGCCGAGCGACAGAAGACCGAGCCCGACAGTGACGCCCGAGAGCAGCACGAGCTTGGCCACGTCGCCGCCCGGGACGCCCCAGCGCTGATAGAACCGGTAGCGGATGGCGCCGCTGGACAGGCCCGCGAAACCAATCGAGTGGGCGAGCGACAGGCTGACGAACGAAACGAATGCGGCACGGCCGTAGGACAGCGGCGCATCGACGTATTTGAGGCCGAGCCAGTCGAACAAGGTGAGGCAGAAATAGCTGCCTGCGGTGAAGAGCGCCGCGCGGGCCAGGTTGGTCGGCGGCACCGCCGCGACCGATTGCAGGATGTCGTGGAAGCTGTATTGGCTGAGGCCTTTGTAGATCAGAAAGGCGGCGAGCAGGACGCCGAGCATCACGGAGCCCTGGACCAGCAGACGGCCCTTTCGCGGCATCTCCTTGGCCTGAGCGGGGGACGGCCCGGCGTTTGGCGTCCCCTGGTCATGCGGGCGCGAATACGGGTGCGGGGTCATGCGCCGGGCTCGGCGATGCGCAAATCCGCGGTCAGCGGCAGGTGGTCGGACGCGACGCGGGCGAGTGGAGTGCGGAGGGTGCGAAGGGTCAGCACCTCGACGAATGGGCTCACGAAGATGTGGTCGAGCGCCAGCACGGGCAGGCGGCTGGGGAACGTAGCAAGCCCGCGCCCGTCGCGGCCAGCCCTCGCCGAGTTGAGCACGCCGGCGAGGCGACGGTAGGTGCGGCCACGCTGCACGGCATTGAAGTCTCCTGTGAGCACGAGCGGGCGGTCGAGCGCGCCAGAGCCCAGCCAGTCGGGCCCGAGCAGGCATTCGACCTGTGCCCACCGCTCCGGCCGCGAGAGGCCCAGGTGGGTGTTGACGATCTCAACCGGGCCGCCCTCGATCTCGACGGAAACCCAGAGGGCGCCACGTGGCTCGGACGGTGGAAAGGAGAGGGGCGACGGCAGCGGCCCGGCCTTGACGAGGCGCGAGGGCGCGCGGGTGAGGATGGCATCGCCATACAGTTCCTCAAAGACGCGGAACGCGGGATGGAAGTGCATCTGCATGTCGAGGGCGCGGGCGATCAGCTCCGCCTGGTCGACCCCGCCGGTGCGCACGCGGCCGACATCCAGCTCCTGCAGCGCCACGATATCCGGGTCGCACGCGGCGATGATGGCGGCGATGCGCTGCGGCGCCAGCCTGCCGTCAGTCCCGAGGCAGCGATGAGCGTTATAGGTCATGATACGGTAGGTCATGCTCGCAGGCCGCCCGTCGGCCGCCTTTGCAGGCGACTTGAAGAAAGCACCGGCGGCGGAGGTTCGTTCCTGATGGCCGTCCGGGGAAGGGGTGTGCTTATGATCGACGTTTCGCTGAATCAGTTCGGCTTCGACGATCCCTGGAACCGTTCCGCCAGAGCGCTGTGCGATTCCATGGCCTGCTGAAACCTGGCGGCGAAGACCTGGAAATTTTCGGCGCTTTGTTGAACATCGCCCTTGATCACATGAACCGACACCGCGCCCAGGGCGGCGATTGCCCCGGCCAGCTCGGCAATGACCCCGAGAAGCCCGGTAATGGCGAAATCTCTCTGTTCATCGGTCATTTGGGGTCGCTCGCTACTTTGGCCAGCCATGGCCATGATTTATCTAGCCGCTCCTTTGCGGTTGGTCATGTTGGCAGGTTCCACTCGCCAACACCAATGCCCATTGCCTGTCCCTCATCCTCCGTCGCCGACGCGGCGGATCCCTCTTCCGCTGCCGCGGGCGAGGGGATTATCTGCGCGGCCGGGAATTGGTTCTCCGCAAGGCGCCCCCCTCCCCGTTCGGCTAGAACGAAACCGCCGCTCGCCCGTTACCTGAGCGACGGCGCGCACATTCGCCTTCCTCCAACATGGAGATGACCCATGACGGATCCGCTCGCGACCGATCTCCTGGACAAGATGGATGCCTGGTGGCGGGCGGCCAATTATCTCTCGGTCGGGCAGATCTATCTCAAGGATAATCCGCTGCTCGAGACGCCGCTTACGCTCGAGGACATCAAGCCTCGGCTGCTCGGCCACAGGGGCACAACGCCGGGAATCAATTTCGTCTACGTCCACCTGAACCGTGTCATCAAGGAACGCGACCTGGACATGATCCTGATCACCGGGCCCGGCCATGGCGGACCCGGGCTGGTCGCCAACACCTACCTGGAGGGGTCCTATACCGAGCATTTTCCGGACATCGAGCGGAACCGCAGCGGGATCAGGCGGCTGTTCCGGCAATTCTCATGGCCCTACGGCATTCCGAGCCACGCCGCGCCGGAGACGCCGGGATCGATCCATGAGGGCGGGGAGCTGGGATATTCGCTGACCCACGCCTATGGCGCGGCGTTCGACAATCCGCACCTGATCGCCACTTGCCTCGTCGGCGACGGCGAGGCGGAAACCGGGGCGCTGGCGGCGAGCTGGCACTCGAACAAGTTCCTTGACCCCGCGCGCGACGGCGCGGTGCTGCCGATCCTGCACCTGAACGGCTTCAAGATCGCCAACCCCACCGTGCTGGCGCGGATCGAGCCCGAG
>CAZVYC010000269.1:0-6420 GCA_964631425.1 uncultured Rhodospirillales bacterium | reverse complement strand
CCGACCGCCCGACGCGCGCAATGATGACGTGAGCGCGCGGGGCCGCGGCGTGATGGAGAAATGCACCTATTGCGTCCAGCGCATCGCCGAGGCGCGCATCGCCGCCGACAAGGAAGATCGCCCGATCCGCGACGGAGAGGTGGTCACCGCCTGTCAGGCGGCCTGTCCGACGAAGGCGATCGTATTCGGCGACCTCCACGACCCGGCAAGCGCGGTCAACAAGCGCAAGGCGAGCCCGCTCGATTACGCGCTGCTGGAGGAGCTCAACACCCGGCCGCGCACCACCTACGGGGTCCGGGTGCGCAATCCCAATCCGGATATCCAGGAGGCGTGAGGCCGATGCAGCAGCCGACCCCTGCCTCCGATCCGCGCTCACCCATCATCCTGCCCGGCCAGACCATGGGTGAGATGACGCGCCGGGTCAGCTTCATTGCGCTGCGTCGCCGCGCCGGGCTGGGCTGGTGGCTGGCCTTCCTCGCCTCTTGCGGTCTGCTCGCGCTGCTGATCGTCTCGGTGCTGTGGCTCTTCTATGCCGGGGTCGGCATCTGGGGCATACGCTGGCCGGTGGCCTGGGGCTTCGCGCTGATCGGCTATGTCTGGTGGATCGCGATCGCCAGCGGCGGCACGCTGGTCTCGGCGCTGTTCTTCCTGGTCAGGGTGGAGTGGCGCACCGCGATTACCCGGATCGTCGAAACAATGATGCTGTTCGCGGCGGCCTGCGCTGGCATCTACCCCATCCTGCATCTGGGACGGCCATGGTTCTTCTATTGGCTGTTTCCCTATAACGACACGATGCGCCTATGGCCGCAGTTCCGCAGCCCGTTGCTGTGGGACTTCTTCGCCATCCTGACCTATGTGCTGACATCGATCCTGTTCTGGTTCTACAGTCTTATTCCGGATTTCGCGACCTTGCGGGACCAGGCGAACACGCCGTTCAAACGCTGGTTCTACGGCCTGCTTTCCTTCGGCTGGCGCGGTTCGGTTAGGCACTGGAGCGTGTTCCGAACCGGCTATGGGGCGATCTGCGCGGTCATGGCGCCGCTCGTGGTCTCGGTCCACTCGATCGTCGGGCTCGATTTCGCCGGCGGGCTTTTGCCCGGGTGGCACTCGACCGACTTCCCGCCCTTTTTCGTCTTCGGCGCCTTCCTGTCCGGCTTCGCCACGTCGGTGCTGATGATCGTGCCCATCCGGCACTTCAACCATCTCGAGGCGTATATCACCGAGCGCCATTTCGACATCATGGCGCAGCTGATCCTCACCTCAGCCGTAGCGATCGGCTACGCCTATGTGATGGAGGCGTTCGAGGGCTTCTACGGCGACACGGCAACCCAGATCAACTTCCACGAGAAGATGTTCGGGCGGAACGCGCCGGAATACTGGATGACGGTCCTGTTCAACGTGCTGCTGCCGCAGCTCTTCTGGTTTCCACGGCTCCGCATCAACCGGCCGGTCCTGCTCGGCGTCTGCGCCCTCATAATCGTCGGAATGTGGTTCGAGCGCTGGATCATCGTGGTGGCGAGCCTGGAGCGGGACCACCTGCCCTCATCCTGGCACCCCTTCATCCCGACTTTCTGGGACTTCGCTACGCTGTTCGGCGAGTTCGGGATCCTGGTCGGCGGCATGCTGCTGTTCGCGCGGCTGGTACCGGTGCTGGCGATGGCCGAGCTTCGTCCGCTGATCCTGGAGAAAAGCCGCCCGTCGGACGCGGGCTCATGAGCGCCGCCCGCCGAATCCTGGTCACCGCCGCGTTCGATGATTCGGGCACGCTGATCCGCGCGATTCGTGTCATGCGCGAAAAAGGCTTCGCGATCCTGGACGCCTATTCGCCGCACGAAGCGCAGGAAATCGCCGAGGCGATGGAGTTGCCCGAAAGCCGGATCGGCTGGATCGTGCTCATCGCCGGACTGCTGGGCTTTGCGTCCACGCTGCTGCTGCAGGAATACGGGGCGGCCGTGTCCTATCCGCTGAATATCGGCGGACGGCCGCTCAACAGCATCCCGGCCTTCATCTGCACGTCCTTCGAGATGGGCGTGCTGTGGGCGGTGGCAGGCGCGGTGTTTGGGATGCTGATCATCAACCGCCTGCCGGCGCTGGACGACCCAATCTTTCAGACGCCCGGTTTCGGTCGCGCGACCTCAGACTCATATTTCCTGGCGATCGCCGTAGCGTCGCGCGGCGAGGCCGACGCGGCGCGCGCGGCATTGGCCGCGATTCGCCCGCGTTCGATCGCAGAGGTGGCCGCGTGAACCGGTGGTCTCGTCTTGCGCTGTTGTCCGCGGCCCTGGCCGTGGGCGGGTGCGACGACATGGGCACCCAGCCGAAGGACAAGCCGTTCCATCGCGCCGGCCAGCAGGAAAAGGGGCCGATGCAGCCGCCCGACGGCACGGTCGCGACCGCCGAGCCCGACACAACACCGCCGCCGCTCACCCTCGCGCTGATCGAGCGCGGGCGCGAGCGGTTCGACATCTTCTGCGCCCCCTGCCATTCGCGGGTTGGGGACGGCCAGGGGATGATCGTCCAGCGCGGCTTCCCTGCCCCGCCCTCCTACCATATCGAGCGGCTGCGTGCGGCGCCGCCCGGCTATTTCTACGACGTGATGACCAACGGCTTCGGCGTCATGTTCTCCTACGCCCAGCGCGTCCCGCCCGCCGACCGCTGGGCCATCGCCGCCTACATCAAAGCGCTACAGGCGAGCCAGGACGCCGCCCTGGCCGACGTGCCGCCGGACAAGCGGGAGGCGCTCCGATGAGCGCCGGCCGATATCGCCAGGCCGCTCTCCTGGTCGGCGTCGTGGGCCTGATCGCTGCGGCCCTGGCCTGGGCCTTCGACCCCACAGGCTTCTACCGGGCCTGGCTGCCCGCGCTCGTGTTCGTGCTGGGGCTGCCCATCGGGGCGATGTCGCTGATCTTCGTCCATGCCATGGCCGGGGGCGGTTGGGGCGCCGAGATCGGGCCGCAGCTGCGCGCGATCGCCGTTTCATTGCCGTTCCTGCTGATCGCCATCGTACCGATCCTGATCGGCATGCCGTGGCTCTATCCCTGGACGCATCCCGAGGAGGCGGCGACCCTGACCAACCGCTTCTGGCTGGAGCGTCCTTTCTTCATCGGCCGGACGATCTTCTATGCCGTCGTGTGGCTCGGGCTGGCGTGGGCGGCACAGGCACCGATCATCCCGCGGCCACGCGCGGCGATCGCGATGATGCTGCTCGCGCTGACCTGGACTTTCGCGGGCATCGACTGGACCCTGTCGCGCTATCCCCACTGGTTCTCGACCGCCTACGGCATGATGTGGCTGTCGCGGGACGCGCTGGACGCTGTCACGCTGGCCACCCTGATGCGCCTCGCCGTCCCGCCGGCGCCGGGACGCCCGATGGTCTCCGACCTGGCCAAGCTGATGCTGGGCGGCGTCATGCTGTGGTCCTACCTCGTGTTCATGCAGTTCCTGATCGTCTGGGAGTCCGATCTCAGCGACGAAATCCCCTGGTATATCGACCGGACTTCGCGGGGCTGGGCCTGGGTGGCGGGCTTCGCCTTCTTCGCGACGTTCCTGCTACCCTTCTTCCTGCTGCTGGGGCACAGCGCCCGCAGTTGGCCGAGACGGGTGGCCGCCGTCGGGGCGCTGCTGCTGGCAGGCAGGGTCGCCTATATCTGGTGGCTGGCCGCGCCGCCCGCGTCCTTCAACTGGGCCGACCCGGCGGCGCTGGCGGCGGTGGCGGGACTGGGGTGGTGGCTGATGGCCCGCGTGCGCCCGATCACGGTTCCGGCCGAGCCGCACCTCGCGAGGCTGCGGCATGGTTGAGCGATTGGCACATCCGCGGTCCCGCGAGCGGGGCGGCATCGGCTGGCTGGCACTGCGGCTGAGCGGCGCCGCCGCGCTGACCGGCGCCCTCACCGCTGCGATCATCCGATTCGCCTTTCCACGAACGGAATCCCCGGAGCGGGACAGCGATTCAAGCCGGACCTATTCCCGGCTGCCGTCGGAATATTTCACCGCCGGGCCGGCCGGCGAACACCCGCCAACCGACTATGAACGGCGCGACGTGCCCTCGATGCTGGCCCTCTGGCTGGGCTTGGGGATCGCGTTCTCGATCGCCCTTATCGTCGTGATCATCGGATGGGGATTCCCCAATGCGCGGCGCGATCAGCTGGACCCCCACTTCCAGGCGCCGCCGGCGCCAACGCTACAGATCTCGCCGGAAGCCGATCTGGCGCGATTCCGGGCGGCCGAACAGGAGCGGCTCACCACCTATGGCTGGGTCGATCGGGAGCACGGGATCATCCACATCCCGATCGACGAGGCGATGCGGCAAACGGCGCAGAAAGGAATCGCCGGATGGCCCGCCGCCTCGCACTGAGCCTTGTGTTCGCGCTCGGCTGCGCGGTGCGCGCCGGGGCCGGGATTCCCGCCGCGCATCTGCCGGGCTTCGCCTTCGACCAGCATGTCGGCGGCCGGCTTCCGCTCGCCGCTCCGCTTACCGACGAGACTGCCACCCCGGTGGTGCTCGGCCGTTATTTCGGCACCGTGCCGGCGATCCTGGTGCTGCAGTATCACCGCTGCCCGAACCTCTGCGGTCTGGTGCTGGCCGACCTGGTCCAGGCGCTGACCGACAGCAAGCTCCAGCCCGGCCGGGACTATCAGCTGGTCGCGGTCAGCATCGATCCCACCGAGACACCGGGGGCGGCGATGGAGTCGAAGCGCGCGCACGAGGCAGGCTTCCCGTGGCCAGGGGCCGACGCCGGGTGGCATTTCCTGGTGGGCACCAAGCCCTCGATCCGTGAGATCGCGACCGCGGTGGGCTATCCCTTTCAATACGACCCGACGATCGGCCAATACGCGCACCCAACGGGAATCGTGGTGACGACACCGGACGGGCGCATCTCCCGCTACCTGCTCGGCCTCGGCTACTCCGGCGCGGATTTGGCGCGCGCGATAACGGACGCCGCGTCGGCGCGGATCGCCGCGCCCGCCCCGCCCTTGCTCCTGCTCTGCTACCATTTCGATCCCAAGACCGGGCGCTACGATTTCGCCATCGATCGCATGCTCCAGGCCGGGGGCGCGCTGATCACCTTGGCGCTGGGCGTCCTGGTCTGGCGCGGCTTGCGGCGGAGCGGGTGAGCCATGTCGCAGCTTTGGCCACAGCTTGCGTCGGAGCAGGGTATTCGCACCGACGATTTGTTCATCGCACTGCTGATCACGTCGGCGCTGGTGCTGATCCTCGTGTTCGGCCTGCTGACGATCTATGCGTTCCGGTACCGCAAGAGCAACGACGCGCCGCGCAAGCCGCGGAGCCCATATTCCAACTGGTTCGAGATCGGCTGGACCGGCGCCACGCTCGTCATCTTCGTGATCATCTTCATCTTCCAGGCGCCGGTCTATCTCTATCTCTTCCAGCCGCCCGCCAACGCACTCAAGATCTTCGTCGTCGGCAAGCAGTGGATGTTCAAGGTCCAGCACCCCGACGGGCAGCGCGAGATCGATGCGCTGCATGTGCCGGTCGGCCGCCCGATCGAGCTTGTGCTGGCCTCTCAGGACGTGATCCATTCCTTCTACATCCCTGCCTTTCGGGTGAAGCGGGACCTGGTTCCGGGCAGTTACGAGACCATGTGGTTCACTCCCGACCGCGTCGGCGTGTTCCCGTTCCGCTGCGCCGAATTCTGCGGCACCGACCATGCCCAGATGGGCGGCGCCGTCACGGTCATGACCGAGCCGGACTATGAGAACTGGCTCAAGGTCAATGCGCCCGCCGAAACGATGGCCGAGCAGGGCTTCGCGCTGTTCCGGGCGCACGGCTGCAGCGGCTGCCATGGCGGGAACTCAAGTGTTCATGCGCCGTCTTTCGAGGGCCTTTACGGCAGCATGGTCCCGCTCAGCGACGGACGGATCGTGCGAGTCGACGAGGCCTATATCCGCGATTGCATTCTGTTGCCGCACAAGAACGTGCCGGCCGGATACGCGCCGGTCATGCCGTCATTCGCCGGTCAGCTCAGCGAGGAGGATATCTTGAAGCTCATCGCCTACATCAAGGCGCTCGGCACCGGCCAGGGGGTGGTACGATGAGCGCGGTCGCCGAAACCTTCGAGCCGACGCCGGAGCCCAATTATCTGACTGACGGCTGGACGATCAAATCGTGGCTGCTGACAACCGACCACAAGCGGATCGCCCTGCTCTATTTCGCCTCGATTACGCTGTTCTTCTTCGTCGGCGGTGCGGCCGCCACGTTGATCCGCCTGAACCTGCTGAACCCCGCCGGGACACTGGTGCGGCCGGATACCTACAACCGCCTGTTCACCATGCACGGCGTTGTCATGGTGTGGTTCTTCCTGATCCCGGCGGTGCCGAACACGCTCGGCAATTTCCTGGTACCGCTGATGATCGGCGCGCGCGATCTGGCCTTTCCCCGGCTCAACCTCCTGAGCTGGT
>CAZVYC010000268.1:0-6482 GCA_964631425.1 uncultured Rhodospirillales bacterium | reverse complement strand
GACAGGCCCAGCGCCTTCAGGCTGATGATCTCGCGCATCCGCTCGTCCTTCGGATGGACCAGCACCTTGAGGTCGTTGAGATGCAGGCCGTAAATCTTCAGGAACGACGACAGATGCTCCTTCACCAGTTCCGATATCTCGTGGATGCGCTCGTTTACGGATTCGAGCGGCGTCACCTGGATCACCTGGTTGACCGCCTGCTCAACGACGGGACCGGCATAATCGACCATCTCCGATACTTTGATCGAATGGCCGGCGAACGGCATGTGAGTGACCAGCGCCAGCGCATCTTCCTTCGAATCGACATGGATGTAGAAATCCACCTGATAGGTCAGCTCGGCCATCTCGCGCGAGGTCGCGATTCCGGTCGTCCGGGCCAGCAGCTTGGCGCGCGACACATAGATCGGCTCATAGAGCCACGGCGACGCGCCGCCGAAAAATCCCTGCACGAAGCTGCCCAGGATCGGCACGTCCGGGGTCTGGATCGGATATTGGCCGGTCTCGTACACCGCCAGGACCGCGCCACGTGATTTCAGGACCGCGAACTCGTTGGTCTCAACGGTGAGTAGCGACCCGCTGACGATATTCTCGTCGGGAATCTTGTAGGCGATCACCTCGGGCGTCATGAGGCTGATACCGCCCCGGTCGAGTGTCGTGATGACTTGGCGGGTAATGGCCATGAAGCTCTCCTCGGTCGTTGGACGGATCAGGCGCGACGGTCGTCGCCCTGGACAAGTTCATCCGAGAAAGATAGATTGTCAATCGAAAATGATGGTATTTGCCTACTACTTGATGTTTATGCCCGCAGCGGGTGCCTCGTGCTGACGGGCGACCAGATTGCGGCCGCCCGCCGCTTGGCCGGCATCCGTTCGCAGGCTGAACTGGCGGGCCTCGCCGGCGTCAGTCGTCCGACCGTCGAGCGTGCCGAGGCGGCGCGCAACTTGATCCCGAGCATGAACGCCGACGCCATGGCACGGATTATTCGTGCGCTGGAAGCCGCTGGTATCGAATTCCACCTGGCCGGCGGCGACTCGCTGGCAGGCAATGTCGGCATGCGCCGGCGCCCCACGGCCGAGCCATCAGATTAGGACGACCCCGGCAGCGCATTCTGCGCCTTGCGCGCAGCCGCAGCCGCCTCGCCCGCGCTCGCCGCCGCGGCGTCGGCGGCGGCCTTGGCGGCCTGGACGTCCTGGCCCATCCGCTCCAGCGTCTGCTGGACGGCGTCATGCTTCACATGCACGCTGCCCCACCACAGAAGCGCGATCACGATCGCAACGAAGATTGCGGTCAGCACCAGCCGCAGGCGGTTCGGGCTCATTTGTGCATCAGGCGCTCCATCAGTGCCAGCAGCAGGCTGGACACGACGAAGGTGACATAGATGCCCAAGGTCCAGGCGAGATCGTGGTTGTTCAAATTCTCTACATCCATGATGCTCTCCAGCAGCCGAATCGCCGAAATTGCGACGATGGTGGTCATCAGCTTCAGCTTGAGGTCGCCGAACCCGACATTGCCCATCCAATCCAGCCGGCGGCTATCATCCTCAACGTGAAGCTTCGCGACGAAGTTCTCATAACCGGCGAACATCACCATCAGCACCAAATTGGCCATCAGCGACAGGTCGATCAGCGACAGGATGCCAACGATGATCTCGTCATGCGGCACCTCATGAATGTGCATTGCCAGATCGACGATCCGCCGACCGAAATCGAGCAGCAGGAAGACGAGCGCCAGTACCAAGCCGACATAAAACGGCGCCAGCAGCCAGCGGCTGGCAAAGATCGCCCGCTCGATCCGGCGGGCGCGCACGGGCGGAAAAGCGTCGCTTTCGGTCCTGTTCATCCCGCTCTCCCGCAAGAGTTTACGTGTACTGATAGGGCTTGAACACCGGCTCGATCACCCGCTTGGGCGAGCCGGCCAGGAAGGCCTCGATGTTATCGACCGTCTCCTCGAAGAATAGCCGGTACATGTCGGCCGAGACATAGCCGATATGCGGCGTCGCCACTACGTTCGGCAGGGTGCGGAAGGGATGATCGGCCGGCAAGGGCTCTGCCTCGAACGCATCCAGCGCCGCGCCCGCGATGGCGCCCCGGCTCAGCACGTCGATCAGCGCCGGCTCGTTGACGATGGGCCCGCGCGAGGTGTTGACGAGGAACGCGGTCGGCTTCATCAGCCCCAGTTCCCGCGCCCCCAGCAGGTCCCGCGTCCGGGGGCTCAGCACGACATGCACTGTCACGATGTCGGAGTGGCGCATCAGCGCGTCCAGCGATACCAGCCGCGCGCCGTTTGCCGCCGCCCTTTCTGCCGTCAGGTTCTGGCTCCAGGCGATCACCTCCATCTCGAACATCTGGGCGTATCTGGCGATCTTCGCGCCGATATTGCCCAGCCCGATGATGCCGATCGTCCGGCCCTTGAGATCGCCGCCGAGCCCGACCTGCCAGCCACCCGACCTGACCGACTGTGCCTCAGCCGGAATGTTGCGCACCAGCGCCATGATCAGCGCCCAGGCGAATTCCGGCGTCACATGCCCCGCGCCCACCGTGCCGCAGACGGTGACGCCGTGGTCGGAAGCCGCCTTGAGGTCGATCGCCGCGTTCCACGACCCGGTCGTCGCCAGCAGCTTGAGATTGGGCAGCCGCTCGATGATCGACCGCGGGAACGGCGTACGCTCACGCATCGGGCAGACGATCTCGAACGGCATCAGCCGCGCGACCAGCGCGTCCGGGTCGGATAGGTGGTCGCGGAAGACTGTCACCTCGACGTGGGGCGGCAGCCCTGACCAGTCCGCCATCCTGAGCGCCGCATCCTGGTAGTCGTCGAGCACAGCGACGCGGACTTTTTCCAGAGATTCCATCGGCTTCCCCTTTTTCTTCGGCAGAGTCTGGCGAGCGGCATCATAGCCGACAACAAGGTGCGAAGGACAAAGATATAAACCGCGGAGGTCGCTGAGGAGCGCAGAGGGCGCAGAGAGGACGGGAACCCTTGCGCCTCCCCGCTCCTCAGCGCTCTCCGCGGTTCAATTCATTTGGCTTCAGCCCTGCCAGCCGCCACTTGTGGCAATCGGCCTCTACCCCGTAATTTGTCTTTGCAGAAAGCGAAGAGGTGCCGATGGATTCGACCGAGGGCATGCGCGTGTTTACCCGCGTGGTGCGGGCCGGCAGCCTGTCGGCCGCGGGCCGGGCGATGGGCCTGTCGTCCGCCTCGGTATCGCGCAAGATCAGCGCGCTCGAGGTTGCGACTGGCGCCCGCCTGCTCGACCGGACCAGCCGCAAGATCGCGCTGACCCAACTGGGCGAGCTCTACTATGACAAAGCCTGCCAGATTCTCGATCAGATCGACGCGCTCGCCGATGCCGTCTCCGGCCACAAGGGCGCGCCGTCGGGCCTGCTCTCGGTCCATACGCGCGTCAGCATCGCGGGCGAGTTCATCGCGGACGCCCTGCCACGCTTCCTCGAGCTTTATCCCGACATAAGACTGCGGCTCTGGCTGACCGAGGAGCCGCGCGACGTCCTGGACAGCAAGATCGACGTGTCGATCCGCATCGGCGTCCCGGATGACCCGTCGCTGATGATCCGGCGGCTCGCCCCTGGCATGGAACGCATCCTGTTCGCCGCTCCCGCCTATCTGCGCGATCGCCTGCCGATCCGCCATCCCAAGGACCTGCTCTCCCACAACTGCCTCACCATCCCGCAGGAAGCAGACCTGGAAGACGGCCGCGCCAGCTGGTTCTATCGCGACGCCGAGGGCGTGCATGAGCTCCGCGTCGGCGGCAGCCTGCAGGTCAACGACGTGCCGATGGTCCGCCGCGCCGCGCTGGAAGGCATCGGCATCGCACTCCTGCCCGCCTGGCTGATCGCGGACGAGCTGGGCACCGACCGGATCCGGCGCATCCTGCCGGAATACGAGCTGACGCCGACCACCTTCGATGCCAGTCTTTACGCCGTCTTCCCGCGCGCGCCGGAAATGCCGCCCAAAATCCGGGTCTTTCTCGATTTCCTCGTCGAGACCTTCAGCCGGCGCGCACCCGAGCTCGCCCGCATCGCCGAGAAGGTCCGCAGCGAGGCGCGTCTGCCTTCGGACGACCAGGCGCCGAGGCGCTCGAGCCAAGCCCGCCGGCGCGGTTGATCTTTGCAGAATTTGTAGGGATGCTCTTTGGATCGCGCGGCTTATCGGATCAGGCTGCCCGGCGTATGGATACCGCACCAAGCACGAACGACACGGATCGGGGAATACGCAATGAAATTCGGTCTGTTTTACGAGCATCAGGTGCCCACACCCTGGGAGGAAGGCTCCGAGCTGCGCGTCTACCAGGAGGCGCTCGATCAGGTCGAGCTCGCCGACAAGCTCGGCATCGAGTATGTCTGGGAGGTCGAGCACCATTTCCTGGAGGAATACTCGCATTCCTCCGCGCCCGAGGTCTTCCTCGCCGCCTGCTCGCAGCGGACCAAGAACATCCGGCTCGGCCACGGCGTGATGCTGATGTCGCCGCGCTACAACCACCCCGCTCGCGCCGCCGAGCGCATCGCCGCGCTCGACCTGGTCTCGAAGGGCCGGGTCGAATGGGGCACCGGCGAATCCGCGACCGCGCTTGAGATGGGCGGCTTCCTGCAGAACCCGCCGGACAAGACGGCGCTCTGGGCCGAGGGCGCCGAGCAGGCGGCCAATATGCTGGCCATGACCCCCTATCCCGGCTTCGAGGGCCAGTTCTTCTCGATGCCCCCGCGCAACATCATCCCCAAGCCGGTGCAGAAACCGCACCCGCCGATGTGGCTCGCTTGCTCGCGCCGCGAATCGATCCATCGCGCGGCGCGGATGGGCCTGGGCGCGCTGGCATTTGCCTTCGTCGAGCCGGAGCAGGCCGCCCACTGGGTCCAGGAATATTACGATATCATCAAGTCGGACGAATGCGTGCCGATCGCGCACACGGTCAACCCGAACGTCGCCATTGTCAGCGCCATGTCGGTCCACCATGACGAGGCCGAAGCGCAGGCGCGCGGCAGCGAAGGCTTCCGCTTCTTCGGCTACTCGCTGGGCTATGTCGCTTCCTATGGCCAGCACACCCCCGGCCGATCCCAGATGTGGAAAAAGTTCAAGGAGGTCGAGCACACGCTCGAGCACAATTCCGGCCACGGCGGCATCGGCACGCCCGAGCAGGTCCGCGAGCAGTTCGAGCGCTATGAGCGCATCGGCATGGACCAGATCATCTTCGTGCAGCAGGTCGGCAACAACAAGCACGAGCATATCTGCGAATCGCTCGAGCTGTTCGCCAAGGAGCTCGCGCCCGCTTTCAAGGAGCGCGACGCGATCCGCCAGAAGCAGAAGGCGGAGGAGCTTGCCCCGTATATCGAGGCCGCCTTCGCCCGCAAAAAATACATGAAGCCGCTGGCCGATGACGAGATTCCGATGGTCGAATCCTACGGCCGCCGCAAGGACACGACGATCAGCGTGTCGAACGCGGCGGTGCTCGGCGAACGGGGCGGCGGCTTCGACATCCCGAAATACGACCCGCACGCCAAGAAGGCGCTGGAGCTCGGCGGCAAGGAAGTTGTCGATCCCCACGCAGTAAAACGCGAGGCGGCGGAGTAGCCGCCTCATATAATATCCAGATAATTGTCGTCATCCCGGCGAAGGCCGGGACCCATTTTCCCGCCATCGCGAATGCCGATAGTTGGGTCCCGGCCTTCGCCGGGATGACGATAAAAGGGCGTAAGGGGGAAATAGCATGGATTTCACCGGCAAGGTCGCACTCGTCACCGGCGCCGCGGCAGGAATCGGCCTTGCCACGGCCCAGGGCTTCATCGCCGGCGGCGCCAAGGTCGTGCTGGTCGACCGCGACCCGTCCGTCTTCAAGGTCGCGCGATCCTTCGGCGGCGACGTCCGTGCGCTCACCGCCGACGTCAGCCGGACCGAGGATGTACAGGCCTATGTCAGGGCCGCCTTGGACGCCTTCGGCCGCATCGACTGCTTCGTCAATTCCGCCGGCACTGAGGGAAAGATTGCGGCCACCGCCGAGTACGACGAAGCGGTCTGGAACCAGGTGATCGGCGTCAACCTCACCGGCAGCTTCCTCGGGCTCCGCCACGTTCTGCCGATGATGATCGCCCAGGGCTCGGGCGCGGTGGTCCTGCTCTCCTCGAGCGCCGGCGTGATCGGCACGCCCCGCATGCCCGCCTACACCGCCTCAAAGCATGGCGTCATCGGCCTCACCAAGACGGTCGCCGGCGAAGTCGCCCGGCAGGGCATCCGAGTCAACGCCGTCTGCCCCGGCCCGACCGACACGCGCATGCTCCGCTCGATCGAGGCGATGATCAACCCCACCGACCCCGACGCTGTGCGCGGCGCCTATAAGGCCGCGATCCCGACCGGCCGCTATTCCACCCCTGAAGAGATCGCCAACGTCGTCCTCTTCCTCAGCTCCGACCTGGCGAGCAGCGTCACCGGCGCCCACTACATGGTCGACGGCGGCCGCACTCAGGTGGGGGCGG
>CAZVYC010000267.1:4622-6500 GCA_964631425.1 uncultured Rhodospirillales bacterium | reverse complement strand
ATGGATGGTGCCCGGCTCGACCAAGCCGTCACTGATCTTGATCGCCGGCAGATAGGCGAACGTATCGGCCGACGCGAGCGGCTTGCCGTCACTGCCTTTCTTGATGCCAGGCGCATCGATGATGACCGGGATTGAATCGCGTGACAGGCTGCTGGCAGTTTCGGACACCGCGCCACCGGTGGTGACGATTGCGCGATCCGGCCGGCCGGTCTTGTTGACGCTGTCGAGAAAGCCGGTCGACATCGACAGCACCGAGATCACCACTGCGACAACCGAGGCCATGCCGATGACGATGACCAGGGAGGAGCCGATCCGCTGCGGAATCGCGCGGAGGTTCATGAGCGTGACCACGGCTGTCTGGTTGAGCGCGCTCAATTCCCTACCTCCCCGCCAGGGCATCGACGATGCTAAGCCGCTGAGCGCGGAGCGCCGGGACGAGACCGCTCAAAAGGGCCACTGCCAAGGCGGCAATCGCGCCTTCGGCAATGACGACGGGCGGCATCTTGACGAAACCGATTGTCTTTTGGGCCAGCGGCATCAGGAATTTGGCGAGCGTCAGGCCTGAAGCGGCGCCAAGCGCGCACAGCAGCGTGGCTTCAGCGAGTACGATCGCCAAGACGCCGTGGTCGGCAAATCCGAGCGTCTTCAGGACGGCGAACTCCGATACCCGTTCCCGTACCGACTGCATCATCGTATTGCCGGTGAGGAACAGCAGGGTAAAGAATGCCGCGCCGACAACCGTCTTGGTAAAGAAGGTGATATTGAAGCTGGAGGTGAGGTCGGATTGCGCGCTGCTGCGTTCGGAGATCGTGCGGGTGGCAGCGGCGGAATTAGCGAAGAGATCGTCGATCCTTTGAGCGACCTTGCCCGCCTGGTTCGGGTCGGTGATCCGGATCACGAACATGCCAGCCGTGCCCTTATCGGCCGGAGAGCGCGTTTCATCGAGGTACGTGTAGTTGCCGAAGGCATAGCCGTTCATGCGAAAATCGACATCTCCGGTGACCGCGACGATGTCGAATTTCCAGACCGTCGATGGCGTGAACCCCGAAGCCGTCGCGTATTGCAGGTGGAGGGGAATTTTATCCCCGACATGCCATCCGAATCGTTGCGCCAGCTTTTCTGAAATGATCAGTCCGGTCCGCGTCCGGAACAGGTCCGCGCGCTGTTGCTTGGTGATGAAGTCATATTCCGGGAACGCGGCGAAAGAGCGTTCGTCGATCATGAAGACGCCGCCAATTCCCAGCGGAATCTTCGGATCCTGGTAGTAGCCGAACATAAAGGCCTGCGGCGCGACCAAAGTGACGCCCGGCAGGCGCTCGATCTGGTCGATATCCGCCACTGGCAGGGTGCTGCCGAACCGGGCCATCGTGTAAAGCCGATCGAGCCGCATCTCTTCCAGCAGATGGCTCATGCTGGCGTCCACGCCCTGCAGGATGCCGAACAGCACGAAGGCGACGACGATCGAAGCCAAGGTGAAGATCGTGCGGAGCCGCTTGCGCCACAGTCCAGCCCAGATGAGGGGGAGGAATTTCATGAAGGATTTCCCTCGCCCCAGCGGGGAGAGGGCGGGGCCCATTGCGTCAGCATTGGGAGGGTGAGGGGGTAGCGCAGATTGTTAGATGACAGTGTACCGCGCTCACGCGCGGCCCCCTCACCCTCCCGCGCTTCGCGCGGGCCCCTCCCTCTCCCCGTTGGGGCGAGGGGAGTTTCGAGTGCGCGCTTCACGCCGCGCTCCGGGCCGCGGTGTCGACCAGCTGCCCCTTGTCGAGGTGGAGCACGCGCGAGGCGTGTTCGGCGGCCAGCGGGTCGTGGGTCACCATGATGATGGTCTTGCCCTGGTCGCGATTCAGCACCTGGAGCAAGCCCAGGATCTCCTCT
>CAZVYC010000267.1:0-4612 GCA_964631425.1 uncultured Rhodospirillales bacterium | reverse complement strand
GTGGGCTCGTCGCAAACCAGCAAGGAGGGATCGGCGACCAGCGCCCGGGCGATCGCCACGCGCTGCTGCTGGCCGCCGGAGAGCTCGCTCGGCTTGTGCTTGGCGCGGTCGGTCAGGCCCACGATGGACAGCGCCGCATAGACGTTACGCTTGCGCTCTGCCGAGGACAGGCTGGTCAAGAGGAGCGGCAACTCGACATTGCGCTCGGCCGACAGCATCGGCATCAGATTGTAGAACTGGAAGATGAACCCGACATGGCGCGCCCGCCACTTGGCGAGCTGGCTGCCCGACAGCCGGTCGATATGGTCGCCGCCGACGATGATCTCGCCTTCGGTCGGCCGGTCGAGGCCGCCGATCAGGTTGAGCAGGGTGGTCTTGCCCGAGCCCGACGGTCCCATCAGCGCCAGGAACTCGCCCGCCGGAATGTCCAGGTCGAGATGGTGTAGCACCTCGATTGCCTGCTTGCCGCGACTGTAACGCTTCACGACGTGGCGCAACGAAACGGCGGCGGTCATGGGCACTCTCCTGGGGCGGAAACTCAGAAGGAATCACGGACTACTGCTGAATATCGACGCGTGCTCCGTCAGTCAGATTGGCGAGGTCGCCGACGACGAGCTTAAGACCGGACTGGAGGCCGGACAGCACCGTCTGCCCATCCGCATTGCGGGCGCCCAGCCGGACCGCCCGACGCTCGACACGGTCGCCCTCGACCACGAACACGGTGCCGACTTCGCCGTTGGCCTGCACCGCCTCGGGCGGGACGATGACGCCCGGCGCCTGCGCAACTGGGCCCGTTTTCCGATCCTCCAGGAACGACACCCGCGCCCCCATCTGCGGCAGCACCCGGTCGTCCCGCTGCTCGAAGGCGACGCGGACCTTGACCGTCGCCTTGCTCTGGTCGGCAGTCGGGATGACGGCAATGACGTGGGCCGGTATTTCCCAGTCCGGGTAGGCGTTGAGCTTGATTACCGCCCGCTGGTCGGCATGAACCCGGCTGATGAAGTTCTCGCTGACGTCGACCTGGACCTCCAGGGAATTCATGTCGACGATCGTCGCGACGCCGCCGCCGCCGAGGAATTGCGGCGAGACGATCTCGCCCGGCTGCGCGCCTTTCGCGGTGACGACGCCGTCAAATGGCGCGCGGATGATCGTATCGTCCTCATAACGCTGCGCCACCTGGAGGCCGCCGCGCGCCACTTCCAGCTGCTTCTCCGCCACCGCGAGATTGGTTTTGTCGGCATCATAGGTGGCTTGTGACGCGTCGAATGCGCCGCGGCTGACCCAGCCCTCCGCGACCAGCTTCTTGTTGCGCTGATAGATCGGCGCGGCGTCGGCCAAGGCGACCTTGGCCGCGGCCAGCGCAGCCTCGGCTGCCTTCACCTGCGCCTCGGCCTGCATCAAGGCCGCGTGGTTGTTGGTGTCGTCGAGCCGGGCGATGATCTGGCCCTCATGCACATGCTGGCCGGCCTCGATCAGCACGTCGACGACCTTATAGACCGACTTGCCCGAGACCGCGGCCTGCCTCAGGGCCACGACATAGCCTGAAGCGTCGAGCAAGGAACCGCCGGCCGCCTGCCCGCCCTCAGCCGCCCGGACGGTCGCGACATGCACTGGAACGCCGGAAGGGCCGGCCACCACCCATGCGCCGATCCCCAGCGCGGCCAAAACCACCGCGCCGAGCCCGATCCAGAGCCGCAGTCGCCCCTTCTCGCGCTGGGCGGGCGCGCCCCGGTCGATGCGGAGCTGGTTCAGCAACGCGGATTTATCGTCCATCCGATGGGTCCTGCCCGTAGGTGACCTAAGTTACGCGTGGCCTCAAGACATTAGCAACAACAGTTATACGGAATCGGGATGTCCTTAGAGTTCGCGGAAGCGGGCGCGCAGCACCTCGTCGGGCGACGTCACGCGATGCTCCATCCGGGCCAGCCTGGCCTCGAGCTCGCGGAACCGGCGCGCCAGCCCGCCCACGGTATCGGCCGGCCGGCGCGCGACCGAGCGCCAGAAGGCTTCGTCGTCCGAATCCCGGTAAAGCCGCGCCGGCCGGACCGGCAGCAGCACCGCCAGGACGATGTATCCGACCAAGACCGGCCCGAAGAACCCGAAGAGCGATAGCAGGATGAAGGCGAGCCGCACGCCGCCGCGGCGGACGCCGAAATAATCGGCAAGACCGGCGCAGACGCCGGCGATCCTTCCATTGACGGGGTCGCGGTAGAGACCGGTCGGCCCCGGCCCGAACGCGTTGTCCGCGCCCGGCTTTCCATAGCCGGTCATAGCGCGTATTTCCTTTCTGCCTCGGCCGTCGTCACCGCCCGCTCGAGGTTGGCGACGCGCGCCTCCAGCCGCTGGACCGAATCGCGCAGCTCCTGAAGCGCCTTGTCGTTGCCGGCGCCGAACATCGCCGCCTCGGCCTTGATCCGCTGGGCCTTGATGATGAAGCCGCCGATGATCGCGACGATAGGGATCCAGATCCAGATGGTTGCGGGATTGAAGAGGTAGAACATGGATCACCTGTATCGCCGCGAGTCGCGGCGGGAATCGACGAAGAACGGCCGGACGGGCATCAACACGGCCAGCACCGCGTAGCCGAGCGTCGCCAGGATCGGCGTTCCAGCCAGCGCCAGCAAGACAAAGACCAGTCGGACGATACCGGCGCTGACGCCGAAGCGCTCAGCCAGTCCGGCGGCTACGCCGGCGATCCAGCCTTGTGCGGGATCGCGAAACAAACCGTACCGATAGATCATGGTGCCCTCCTCTGGGGCTCGGGCCCGAGGGCCCGTTCGAGATTGTCCAGCCGCTCCTCCATGCGGCGCGCGGCGTCCCACAGATCGGTCAGCAGCTTCTCGTCCTGGGCCGCGAGACCGCGTGAGTTCCGCCACCGCGTGACGTAGTGGAACACGATCCACATGGGCAGGACGAGGCAGACGAAAACAAGCGCGATCGCATTGAAATCGATATCAGCCATGAAGGACCTGCCGCTTCGGCATCTCTTTCATCTCTCCCTCGCTTATTATGGCTCGCGTATTATGGCTTATTCCGGCGCCTTGCCGGACAGCTTTTCACGCATCCGCGCCAGTTCCTCGTCGACCGCATGGTCGGTTTGCAGCGCGGCGATCTCGTCCGCGAGGGTCGGCTTGCGGCCATGGTCGAAAACCTCGACCTTCCCTTCGAGATGGTCAAGAGACCTTTCCATCGCCTCCATTCGGCCGAGCGCGTCGACCAGGCGATTGTCATAGGTTGCGCGGCGCGCCTGCAGCCGCGAGGTCGCGGTCTTGTGGCGCTGGACCATCGTTGCCTCGCGCTTGCGCGCGTCGTCGAGCTTCGCCTGCAGCCGCGCGATGTCCTCGCCCTGGCGCTCCAGCCCCTCGTTGATGTCGGCCAAGTGGCGCTCCTCGGCCGCGACCGCCTCGGCCACCCGGGCCTTGGCGATCAACGCCGCGCGCGCGAGATCTTCGCGGCCCTTGGAGAGCGCGAGCTCGGCCTTGGCCTGCCAGTCGTCGCGCTCGGCCACGAGACGGGCGACTTGGCGCTCGGCCTCCTTGCGGTCGGCGATGATGCGGACCGCGTCGGAGCGCACCTCGACCAGCGTGTCCTCCATCTCCTGGATAATGAGGCGAATGATCTTTTCCGGATCCTCCGCCTTGTCGAGGAGCGCGTTGATGTTCGAGTTCACGATATCGCTGAGACGCGAGAAGATACCCATGGCACGAATTCCCAAAAAATGACCTGTGCCGCTCTTTATGCACGGGGCGTGCCAAAGTTACCGCGGCCCGCAGGATGGGTAGAGCCGGACGCGAAACCCGTGCGGAATCAAATGCCTGATGGGTTTCGCTTCGCTCTACCCATCCTACGCGGCAATTTCGGTTTGTGACATTTTCCCTTAACCGGGTGAGGGAATCTGTTACATAGCGGCATGGCACCGCTCCGCACCACGCAGCCGATGCTGGGATCGGCCTCCGTCTTCCTCGACATGCTGGAGCAGGTGTCGAACGCGGCGACACTCAACCGGCCGGTGCTGGTGATCGGCGAGCGCGGGACGGGCAAGGAGCTGATCTCCGCCCGCCTGCACTATCTGTCGCCGCGCTGGGAGAAGCCGTTCCTGGCGCTGAACTGCGCTGCACTCGGCGAGAACCTGCTGGAGGCCGAGCTGTTCGGGCATGAGGCGGGCGCCTTCACTGGCGCGGTCAAGCGCCGCGAAGGGCGGTTCGAGCGGGCCGACGGCGGCACCTTGTTCCTCGACGAGATCGCATCCGCCTCGCCCGCCGTGCAGGAGAAGATCCTGCGGGTGGTCGAATATGGCGAGTTCGAGCGGCTGGGATCGTCCGCCTCGGTCAAGGTCGACGTCAGGGTGGTCGCCGCCACCAATGTCGACCTGCCGAGCGAGGCTGCCAAAGGCAAGTTCCGCGCCGACCTGCTGGATCGGCTCGCCTTCGACGTAATCACTGTACCACCTTTGCGTGAGCGGCCAGGAGACATCCTGCTGCTGGCGCGCCAGTTCGGGCTCGCGATGGCGCAGGAGATGAAGCGTACTGTGTTCCCAGGCTTCAGCGCGGCGGCAGAGCGGGTGCTGGAAACCCACGACTGGCCCGGCAACGTGCGCGAGCTCAAGAACGTG
>CAZVYC010000266.1:0-6509 GCA_964631425.1 uncultured Rhodospirillales bacterium | reverse complement strand
GATGTCGACGTGGCGCTCCAGATCGAGGCCACCCGGATGCGCGGGGTGCTCGACACGACCGCGGATTGGGACCAGGAGCGCGGTGCCATCGAGCAGGAGGTCGCGCAGGATCTGTCCAATCCGGAATATGTCATGTTCGCGAAGCTCAGGGCATTCATGTTTCCGGGGACGGTCTATGCGCATGACGCGCTGGGCACGCGCCCTTCGTTCGAAGCGACGACCGCGGCGATGCTGAAATCGTTCCATGATACCTGGTACGCGCCGAACGCTGCGGTCCTGGTGATTGTCGGCGATATCGACCCGCAGGCGACGCTTGCCAAAGTCAGGCAGCTTTTCGGCTCAATCCCGGCGAAGAAGCTGCCCGCCCGGCCGACGATCATGCTGCAGCCGATTCAGTCGCGCCGGATCGACCTCGAAACCGACCTTCCCTACGGCATGCAGGTTATCGCGCTGCGGATGCCGGGGCTTGACAGCCCCGACTATGCGGCCGCCGAAATGCTGTCCGACGTGCTGACGAACCATCGGAGCGATCTTTACGCGCTCGTTCCTCAAGGAAAGGCGATCAACGCGGAATTCGCGCTCGACCCCTTGCCCAAGGCCGGTCTCGGCTATGTGATGGCTGCCTTTCCGTCCGGCGTCGATGCGAAGGACATCGAGCAGAACCTTCGCGCCATCATCAAGAAAGTCGCAATCGAGGGCGTGCCGCCGGATCTGGTCTCGGCCGCGAAGGTTCAGGAACGCCGCCAAGCGGAATTTCAGAAGAACTCGATCGAAGGGTTGGCATCCGTCTGGTCGGAAGCCGTCGCGGTCGACGGGCTGGAATCGCCGGACGATGATCTTGCGCGCATCGACAAGGTCACTGTGGACGACGTCAATCGCGTGGCCCGCAAATACCTGGATCTCGATCACGCCACCTTTGCCTTGCTGACGCCAAGGGGTTCCGGCAAGCCGACGGCGTCGAGCGGCTTCGGCGGCCAGGAAAACATCACGTTGGGCGAAGCGAAACCGACCCAACTGCCGGATTGGGCGGAAAAGGCGCTGCATCACCTCTCGGTCCCGGCCTCGACGCTCCATCCCACGGTCAGCATGCTGTCCAACGGGATCACGCTGATCGTGCAGCCCGAGGATGTCAGCGATACCGTGAGCGTCTACGGCCACATCCGCAACCGCTCGGAGCTTGAAGTCCCAAAGGGGCAGGAAGGACTGTCGCAGGTGCTGGAGGACTTGTTCCCATTTGGAACCGGGACGCTGGACCGGTTGTCCTATCAGCGCGCCCTGGATGAAATCGGCGCGGAAGAGAATGGCGGCGCCGACTTCTCTCTGGAGGTTCTGGCGGAGCATTTTGACCGCGGTGTTGCGCTGCTGGCCGATAATGAGCTCCACCCGGCGCTCTCGGAGGATGCGTTCGCGATCGTGCAGAAGCGGGTTGCCGGGCTGGTTGCCGGACGCCTCCAAAGCCCGGGCTATCTGACGCAGAGAGCCTTGCGCAAAGCGCTTTACCCCCAAAACGATCCGACCTTGCGCGAAGCGCTGCCCGCGACCGTGCAGGGACTCACCCTCGATGAGGTCCGGGATTATTATCGCAAGACCTTTCGGCCGGACCTGACGGCGATCGTCGTGATCGGAAAGGTCACGCCGGATGAGGCCAGGGCGACGTTCGAGAAGTATTTCGGCGCGTGGCAGGCCACCGGCCCCAAGCCCGAAACGGAACTGACGCCGGTAGGTCTCAACAAGGCGACGACCGAGGCGGTGCCCGATGCCAGCCGCGTGCAGGATCAAGTCATCCTCGGCGAGACGATCGGCTTGACGCGGTCCGACCCCGATTACTATGCGCTCAATCTCGGCGACAACGTGCTGGGCGGCAGCTTCTATTCGACCCGTCTCTCCCGCGATCTGAGAAAGAATGCCGGCCTGGTGTATACGGTAGGCTCGATCCTCGATGCGCAGAAGACGCGCGGTAATTATTATGTCGATTACGCGTGCGACCCGCAAAACGTCGCCAAGGCGAGCGCCATCGTCGTCCAGGAGCTGAAGGACATGCAGAGCGCGCCGGTCATGGAGGACGAGCTCGACCGCGTCAAGGCGCTGCTGCTGCGCAAGATTCCGCTGGGCGAAGCGAGCACCCGCGCCATCGCCCAGGGTCTCTCCAGGAGATGGCTCCTCGATCTGCCCTTGGATGAACCGACGATCGCCGCGCGCCGATATCTGGCACTCGGCCCTGCCGACGTGCAGGCGGCGTTCAAGAAATGGGTGCGGCCTGACGACCTCGCACGCATCACTCAAGGCCCGGTTCCGAGCGAGTGACTGGTTTCCGGATACCAGCCACGGTATTGCCTTCGTAGAACAGCCTCCGAGGGCAATGCCGCTCTCTAATCGGAAATTTTTACGGTCCATCACTTGAGAAGTGCGGCAGGACGTGGGTTTCGGAGGTCATTCGTTTCCAAGAGTGTCCATGTTCGGCTGTGCGTCGCGAGGAAGACTCTAACGCGGGGGTCGCGGAGGTATGCGCGGAGGTCACGGGGGTCAAAGGCCATTGACCAGCCGCGAAATGCCGTCGCGCATGTGGGCCACTGCGGACGTGGAGGTCTCGCCTTTCAAGCTCGTAAGCCAAGCACGTCTCATACGCGCTTTCCAAGAGGCCAGGACCAATTGTCGAGTGGAGCTTCATCGCCGCATCGATAATCTGACCGCCGATTTCGTTTTCCGTCATCCCCGCGCTCCCCGCGCAAACCTCCGCGACCTCCGCGTTAATTCAGGACATGTCCGAGTCGCATCAAGCCCTTGCGCAGCCGGTCAATAAAAACTTCAGTCTAGTCTCGCCGCCAGTTGACCCGCGCGAAATACGCATCCTCTTCGTAATACACGTCCAGCGCACCCTTGTAAGCGTGCTTCAAGGCCTTGCCGATGCGGCGCGGCAAATGGATGTCCGTCGTGTTGATCACGATCGTGTCGGGGGTTTCCTCCACGCTCATGATTCGGTTCAAGGGGTGCTCTGCCTTTTCGAACTCCTCCTGGTGCCGCACGAGCGCGAGCAACTCCTCCTTATGTTTGAACAGGAAGGCTCCAGTGAGCGTCACCACCCCCGCCGGGTAGTGATCTTCAATCCGGTGGCAGGCTTGGCACTGAAGCTCCGTGCCGGAAATTGGCGATTTCGGCCAGCACCACCGCCCCTCCTGCCAGACTGCGCCGCAGCGCGGACACACGGACGGCTCTGACGGTTTGGCGGCAAACTTGTAGGGATCGGCAATCGGATCCTGCTGCGCACGTCCCCAACGTCGGCGGCCGGTATGCGTGCCTGCACTGATCTGGTCATGCAATCGCATTTCTCGCCTCATGCTCAAGACGCGCTGAGATCGACGAATATAGCCAATGATGCCGGCCGACGCGAAATTCCACCTTGACAGGAGTCAATCGATTACCGGCGGTATCGCTTCAACTGCCGAAAAGGATGCATCTGAGCGGCTACCAATCCCGAAGGCGGAGCAATCTGCAGTATACGATCCCGCCGGCGGCTTGGTAAGGAGAGCACGAGAACAGCGCAACGGCGCCGACCGGACACCAGGACCTTCGATGATCGCCACCACGGCGCCCAGCACCGCGGCGCCTTTCACGCATGAACAGATATTGCGGGTCATGAGCGGAGTCGCGCTCTGCATCCTGCTTTCGGCGCTGGACCAGACGATCGTGGTGCCAGCGGTCCCGTCGATGGCGCGGGACCTCGCGGGTTTCGGCCATATATCCTGGATCGTTTCCGCGTACCTGCTGACCTCCACGGCGGCGACGCCGATCCTGGGTAAGCTCAGCGACCTCCATGGCCGCCGCAGCGTGCTTCTAGCGTCAATCGCACTCTTCACCCTGACCTCGATCCTGTGCGGGCTCGGGCAGTCGCTGCCGCAGATGGTGCTCTTCCGCGCGCTGCAGGGCGTGGGCGGCGCGGGACTGCTCGCTATGTCGCATGCGACGATTGCGGACATCGCGTCGCCGCGCGAGCGCGGGCGGTATCAGCTGTTCCTCAGCGGCACCTGGGGCGTTGCTGCTGTCGTCGGGCCGCTGGCGGGCGGCTTCCTGACCGACCATCTGTCGTGGCGGTTCATCTTCTGGATCAACCTGCCGCTCGGGTTCCTCGCCTTCGTCCTGACTCGGCGCGCGCTCGCCATCCTGCCGCGCCGGCAGCGCTTCCAGGCGGCGATCGATTATGCCGGTGCTACGCTGATGACGCTTTCGATCACCACCGCTCTGCTGCTGCTGAGCTGGGGCGGCAGCGATTATGCCTGGACCTCTTCCCCGATGCTGGCGCTGGGCGGCGCGCTCGTCATCCTGCTGGCGCTGCTCACGATCCAGGAACGCCGGATCGCGCTCGATCCGCTATTCCCGGCGCGGCTCTTCACCAACGGTGTGGCCGTCGCCGGTTTTGCGCTGTCGTTCTGCAACGCCCTCGGCATGCTGGGCGGGACATTCCTGCTGCCGCTGTATTTCCAGTTCATGCGCGGCGCCGACGCATCATCTTCCGGCGTGCTGCTGATGCCGTTCCTGCTGGCCTTCGTCGTCGTTTCCTATATCGGCGGCAAGCTCGGGCGCCGGATCGGGCGAACCAAATGGCTGATGGTGGCTGCCTCGGCGCTGACCGCGCTGGGGCTGGCGCTGCTCGGAACCGCCAGTGCGCACACGAGCGGGGCGCTCGTCACGCTATTCTCGATTGTGACCGGAGGCGGCATCGGGCTGATCCAGCCCTGCATCACAACGACCGTACAGAATGCCGTGGAAACGCGCGACCTCGGCATTGCCACCAGCAGCACGCTGCTTTTCCGCATGATCGGCGGCGCATTCGGAGCAACCATGGCGGGCGCCTTACTGACCGGCCGGCTTAATACTGCACTCCACGCGCAGGGCCTTGCCACCCATGTCACACTCGGGATGCTGCGCAGCGGGCGCAGCATCGAAGGCGCCGGTTCGGTCTCCAGCCCGGCGATCGAGGCTGCGCTGCCCGGTGCCTTCCATCTCGCGTTCCTCGGCTGCGCCGCGGTCTCGCTGCTGGCCGTGCTGATCGCACTGGTGACGCGCGACGTGGCGCTGCGCACCACGATCGACAGCCGATCTTGACCTGAAAGGTGCGCCGTCCGACAAAGCCGGCGACGCCATATCCTATCGGGAGGAGAGCATGCGGAAACTCGATGACGCGGAACGTCAGGCTGCTTTCGCCGAGCTCAGTTCATGGCATGCGTTCGACGGGCGCGACGCGATGACACGCAAACTCAAGTTCGCCGATTTCAGTGCCGCCTGGGGTTTCATGACCCGGGTGGCGCTGGCCGCCGAAAAGATGGATCACCATCCCGAGTGGTCAAATGTCTGGAATACCGTGGACATCGTGCTGTCCACCCATGACGCAGGGGGATTGACGCGGCGCGACGTCGAGCTTGCCCGCAAGATCGACCTTTACGCCAGGGAAACCGGCGGCGGGTGAGCCGGAGCCGAGCACTCGCGGAGAGCGAGTGCCGAACAATTTTCACAATGGCGTGTTCATTTTGGTGTAGTCCGCCGCTCAACATCGTCTTTTTAACCGCGGCCGTGACTCCTCAGGATCGCCTGCCGGTTCCAAAAGATGAGCTTTGTCGTGACGAATCACGGGCAGCCACGCCCCTCTTGGAGGCCCTATGGGGGCTGCGACAGCCAGGGCACACCTGGCGCCGATCCCGCTTTCGACCAGTGGCTGACGCATCATCTGGGGCGGTTGTATGATCCAGTCGTCCAGGAACCGCTGCCGCTTGAGCTTATCCGACTCCTCGAGAAGCGCCTCAGATAGTCCGCGTCAGGCGGCGCTGCGTTGCATGACCCGTGACCAGACCTCCGTCAGGGCCGAGATCACGGCCTCGATCTCCGCGTCGCCATGGAGCGGCGTGGGCGTCAGTCGCAGCCGCTCCGTGCCGCGCGGCACGGTCGGGTAGTTGATCGGCTGGACATAGATGCTGTGGATGTCGAGCAGGTCATCGGTGATCTGCTTGCACAGGCGGGGATCGCCGACCAGCACCGGAACGATATGGCTTTTGGACGGCATCACCGGCAGCTCGGCTTCCCTGAGCGCGGCCTTGAGCTTCGCCGCATGCTCCTGTTGCAGCTGCCGCTCGATCGTCGAGCCCTTCAGGTGGCGCACGCTTGCGAGCGCACCGGCGGCGACCACTGGCGGCATGGAGGTGGTGAAGATAAAGCCCGGCGCATAGCCGCGCACGAAATCGACCATCGCGGACGAGCCGGCGATATAGCCGCCGACGACGCCGTAGGCCTTGCCCAGCGTACCCTCGATAATGTCGATCTTGTCGGCGAGGCCTTCGCGCTCTGAGATGCCGCCGCCGCGCGCGCCATACATGCCGACGGCGTGGACCTCGTCGATATAGGTCATGGCGCCGTAGCGCCCGGCGAGGTCGCAGATGCGATGCACCGGCGCGACGTCGCCGTCCATCGAATAAAGGCTCTCGAACACGATCAGCTTCGGGCGCGCGATGCCGGCGGCATGC
>CAZVYC010000265.1:0-6574 GCA_964631425.1 uncultured Rhodospirillales bacterium | reverse complement strand
CCGCTCCTACGTGCTGCAGCCCTACCAGATGGTGAAGGAACTGCGCACCGGCGTGGAAAAGGGCAATTCCCAAGCCGTCCTGGACGGCGACATCGACGATTTCCTGGCGGCCTCTCTGGCCGCCCGCGTCAGGGGCGAGGAGCCGGCGGGGTAGGGCTGAACTCTGGAAAGGAGTCGGATGAGGGTGAGCCGAGCGTGTCTTGAGCTGCACGCCTGGTTTGCCTGCGGCCGCGCTGTTCCTGTTTTCGGTTCGTCACTGGCCGTTCCACGCGGCAGCATCAGACGCCGGCTAAGCGACAGCGGGTATCCAGGCTGTGCGAGGGACACTCTGGCTCCAAGCTGCCGTGATTTGTAGGTCTGCGAAGCGCCTGGAATCTCAAGGAGCGAGGATCAAGAATTGTTGGGGGGCCGAGACAAGTTGCTTGAAATCAGCTCCTTTCTATCGTAATTTATTCATGATCATGTACATGTACATGTAGGGTGCCTCCATGCCTGCGCTCGCTACCGAACGTCTCATCGTTCCGATCTCGCCGGCCGATAAGAAGAAGGTCGAACAGAAGGCTCGGTTGCGCCGGATGTCGACATCTGAGTTCGTTCGACGCGCGGTGCTTCGCGACGATCCGTCCGATGAGGAACGCCGGGAAGAGGCCGAGTTGCGCGCATTGCTTGACGTGTTCGCCGTCACTCACGCGGAGACGCTGGAGCAGCTTGACCGCACGGACCGGGCACTTGACCAAGCGCTTGCCTATTTCGCGGCCAAGGAAAAGCAATGAGCACGTGGGGCGATGCGATCAATGCACTCAAGTCGATCATCCTCATCGAAGAACGGGTCAAGACCCAAGGTGCAAAGCTGGATCGGCTGGCGGACACGCTGATCGCCATGGACCGCCGTCTGGTGCGGGTCGAGACGATGTTGGATATCGTCCTGGGGCGCGCAACAAGCACGCCTACACCACGCGCGCTTCCCCATGATCGCGAATCCTGAGCGCCTTTCGCCAGCATGATCGTCATCGACACGTCCGAATACCGCGTCATGCCGTGGAAGAACGGTGGCGGATCGACCACCGAGATCGCGATCTCCCCGCCCGGTTCCACGCTCGACACGTTCGACTGGCGGGTCAGCATGGCGACGGTGGGTGAGCCCGGCCCGTTCTCAGCCTTTCCCGGCATCGACCGCACGCTTTCGGTGCTCCAGGGCAACGGCATCCGCCTCGATATCGACGGCAAGCCGGTCACGCTCGTGCGGGGCTCGCCGCCATTGCCGTTCGCGGCCGACATCCCGGTCTATGGCACGCCGATCGACGGCGGCATCGTCGACCTCAACGTGATGACGCGGCGCGGGCGTTACCGGCACGAGGTTTTACATCTGACGGGAGAAACCCGCCTCATGGCCGCAAGCTCTGGCGCAACAGCGCTCCTCCTGGCGGTCACCGCGATGCGTATCGCGGAAGACGGCAAGGCGACTACGCTTCCGGCCGGCGCGACGGCGCGGCTCGAGCGGCCCGCCGCCGGTCAATTCGAGATCACCGCCGACGGTCCGATCGAGCTTTTCCTGATCGATCTCTTCGCGCTTTAGGCTGCGGGCACTCAGCGCGCGCCCAGCACCAATATGTCCGGATTGCGGAAATCGGGCTTGCCATAGGCGAGCGGGGAACCGTCGAGCGCAATCGCGTTGCCGCCGGCGGCCAGTACCAGCGCGTGCCCGGCCGCGGTATCCCACTCATAGCTCAGCCCGAATCCCGGATAGAGGTCCGCCGCGCCGCGTGCCACCTCGGCCCATTTGAAGGCGCTGCGGCGCCTCAGATGCTCGCCCACCGGCAAGGTCGCCAAATATTCTTCCAACCGAGAGCTCGGGCGGCGATAGCTGATGGTCACGGTCAATAGCCCGTCCGGCGGCGGTTTGCGGGCATGCAGCGCCTCGCGCCCCTCTGCCGTCACCGCCCAGGCATGCCCGCCCGGAACCACCCCCACGCACATCTCGCCCGACACCGGGCCGTAGATCACGCCCAGCGCCGGCCGGCCGTCAAGGACCAACCCGATCAGCACAGTGAATTCGCCGCTACCGTTGATGAACTCCTTGGTGCCGTCCAGCGGGTCGACCAGCCAGAAGCTGCCGCCGGAAATGTCCGGCACGCGCCCCGCCTCCACCCCTTCTTCCGACACGACCGGGACGTCCGGCGTCAGCGCCGCCAGCCCCGGCGACAGGATAGCATCCGAGGCATGGTCGGCCGCGGTCACCGGGCTGCCGTCGCTCTTTACGATCGTCGGCGTGCCGGTCTCGTAGAGTGCCATGATGGCGCTTCCCGCTCGCCGCGCCAGCGCTTCGACTTCGGGCAGGATTTCAAGCAGTTGTTTCTCTGTCAGCATGGAGCGACTTATGGCATGGGAATGCAATCTTGTTCCACGCGCGAATCCGCCACCTGTTGCCCTGGAGTTACCCCGATGAACCTGCGTCTGCTCGTCTCGCTCTCGGCGGTCGCGATAACCGCCGTGGTAGCTCCCACTATCGCCGCGGAGCATGTCGTTTTCATGACCGACTGGAAACCCGAGGCGGAGCAGGGCGGCTTCTACGAGGCGCAGGCGCTCGGCCTCTATGCTAAGCGCGGTCTCGACGTTGAAATCCGCTCGGGCGGCTCGGCCGCCAACCCGCAGCAGCTGATGGCCGCGGGCGCGGTCGACATGGCGATCGGCTCGAACAGCTTCTTCGGTCTCAACCTGGTCAAGGCCGGCGCGCCGGTCGTGGCGGTGATGGCAAGCTATCAGAAGGACCCCGAGGTGCTGATCCTGCATCCCGAGGACCCGGCCAACTCCATCGCCGACCTCAAGGGCCGGCCGATCATGATCTCCGACGCCTCGATCGACACAATGTGGGCCTGGCTCAAGGCCAAGTACGGCTTCGACGACAAGCAGATCCGCAAATATACCGGCAACCCGGCGCCCTTCATCGTCGACAAAAAGGCGGTGCAGCAGGGTTATGTCACGTCCGAGCCCCTGGTCATCGAGCAGCAGGGCGGCTTCAAGCCAAAACTCTTCCTGCTGGCGGACAACGGCTATCTCACCTATGGCTCGCTGGTCCTGGCCAAGAGTGATTGGGTCAAGAACAAGCCTGAGATCGTCAAGGCCTTCGTCGATGCCTCTATCGAGGGCTGGCGCGAATACCTGAACGGCGACCCGAAGCCCGCCGATGCCCTCATCCGGAAGGGCAATCCGGACATGACCGATGCGATCCTCGCCTATGCCCGCGACAAGATGAAGGCATACGGCATCGTCGAGTCGGGCGACGCCAAGACCCTCGGCATCGGCGCCATGACCGACGCTCGGTGGGAGGCGTTCTTCAAGACCGTGGCGGAGGAGAGGCTCTATCCCGCCACGCTCGATTTCCATAAGGCCTATACGCTGCAGTTCATCGGCAAAGGCGACAGCCGGACGGCGGCCCACTGAGGAATGCTGACGCTCACCGGCATCGAGATGCGCTATCCGGGCGGCCTGGCCGCGCTCGACCGCGTCGACCTTGCCATCCGACCGGGCTCGTTCACTTCGATCGTCGGTCCGTCGGGCTGCGGCAAGAGCACGCTGCTCCGCCTGCTCGCCGGTCTCGCCGAGCCCACCGCCGGCACCATAGCGGGACGGCCGGCCATAACGGGGCAGCCGGATGGCGCGATCGGCCTCGTCTTCCAGGATGCTACCTTGATGCCGTGGGCCGATGTCTTCGCCAATGTGTACCTGCCGCTCCGGCTGGCCGGCATGTCGCGCGAAGCCGCGCGGCCCCGGATCGACGAAGCGCTGGCGCTCGTGGGCCTGCTCGACTTCAGGGCGGCCCACCCGCGCGCGCTTTCGGGCGGTATGCGCATGCGCGTCGCGATTGCCCGCGCCATCGTCACCCGCCCACGCCTGCTCCTCATGGACGAACCGTTCGCCGCACTCGACGAGATCACCCGCAACCGGCTCAACGACGATCTCTTGCGCCTGTGGCGCGACGGCGGCTTCACCACGGTCTTCGTGACCCACAGCGTCTTCGAATCAGTCTACCTGTCGACCGATATCGCCGTGATGACCCCGCGCCCAGGCCGCATCTTTGCCCTCCACCAGGTCGCCGGGCCGGCTGTCCGCGGCCCCGATTTCCGCACCAGTCCCGCCTATCTCGAAGCCTGCCGCGCGGTTTCCCGCGGCCTGGAGCAAGTCATGGCCCGCGCGGCATGACGCGCTTCCTGCCGCTCCTCGTCGGCGTCGTCGTCCTCGCGCTGTGGGAGGGGCTCGTCCGCGCGCTGCACGTGCCGCGCTTCGTCCTGCCGTCGCCCTCGCTGATTGCCGCGGCGCTTGTGGACGATCTTCCGCAACTCCTGGCCGCCTTATGGGAGACGCTGAAGCTGACCTTGCTCGCATTCGCGGCCAGCTTCCTGGGCGGCCTGGCGCTTGCCATCCTGTTCACCCAGAGCCGCCTGATCGAGCGCAGCTTCCTGCCCTATGCCATCGTGCTGCAGGTGACGCCGATCGTCGCGATCGCGCCCCTGATCGTCATCTGGGTCGGCGTCGATCATGTCGAGCGCGCCGTCTTCATCCTGGCGACGATCGTCGCCTTCTTCCCAATCCTATCGAACGCCACCCTGGGCCTGCGCTCGGTCGATCCGGGCCTGGTCGACCTGTTCCGCCTCTACCGCGCGACCGGTCGCCAGCGGCTCTGGCTGTTGGAACTGCCAAGCGCGTTGCCGGCGCTGCTTGCCGGCGCCCGGATCAGCGCCGGCCTCGCCCTGATCGGCACGGTGGTGGCCGAGTTCGTCGCCGGCTCGGGCGAAGCTACCGGCCTTGCCTGGCGCATTGTCGAAAGCGGCAACCGGCTGGAGATCCCCCGCATGTTCGCGGCCCTCCTGCTGCTCTCCCTGACCGGCCTGGCTCTCAATGCCGCGGTCACGCTCATCGAGAAACGACTGCTGCGCGACTGGCACCCTTCCCATCGCGAATCGGCGTGAAAAGACGAACCACCAAGGCGCTAGGCGCTAAGGTTAACCGCGGAGGACGCAGAGAAGCGCCGAGGATCGCAGAGAAAAGAATTTTAATTCCTCCGCGTCCTCCGCGCTTCTCTGCGCCCTCAGCGGTGAATTCTGCAACTCGGCGTCTTGGCGTCTTGGCGGTTCAATAAACTTTTTACCCCTTCGGCTTCTCGAATTTCAGGATGAACTGATCGGTCTTGCCGCGGATTGATGGGTCGACGTTCTTTGCCGTGTGCGGATCCTCCGGGTTCTTCAGCAGGTCGCTTTCACCGACCAGCCTGAACCCGGCGCTTTCGACTTCTTTCTTTACCGCCTCGGGATCGATCCGGTGCAGCGTGCCGGTATCGCGGAAACCGGACCCCGGTGCAGCGGCATGATCCAGCACGATGAAGGTCCCGCCAGGCTTCAGCGCCACGAAGATCGCCTTGTCGATGTCGGCGACGTTCACGTCCTTCAGGTTGTGCAGGTCATGGTAATTCTGCGACGTCCAGAACAGGTCGATCGAACCGGCCGGGAGGGCGCTGACGGGTTCCTCCGCTTCGCTGACGTCGCCATATTGCGGGTCAGCCGCAATCGCCTTGGCCGCGGTCGTGAACTTCTCGGGCGTACCGGGCGGGGAGAGCGCCAGCACATGGCCTTTTGGCGCAACCGCCTTGGCGAAGATACGCGTGAAATATCCGCCGCCCGGCAGGAAATCGACCACCTGTTCGCCCGGCTTCACGCCGGCGAAGGCCAGCGTCTCGGCCGGCTTGCGATCGGCGTCGCGGGCTTTGTCGGCGTCCGGCCGACCGTTATCGGCTACGGCTGCGGCAATGTGGTCGGGAACTTTGTCTGCGGCGTGCGCGGCCCCCGCCAGCAGGCCGGCCATTACCAAGCCTGAAGTCAGTGTCAGTGCTTCCTTTAGCATTACGCAACTCCCCCATGATTGCCGTTCCAGTTGTCGGGCGACCCTGGGCCGGATCGGCTTCCCCGGCAAGTCTGGATCTCAGCGGGCGCCGGTCTTCACGCGGTGGTCGAAGGCGACGAGCGCAAGGTCGGCGCTGGATTTGCGGATCATGCGCTGCGCGATCCATTCGACCTCGACAGGGTCGCCGTCTTCCCAGGGCAAGCGCAAATAGCCGCAAAACAGGCTGTCGGTCGCGAAGACGGAGGCGGGGCCGCCTACGGGCCAATCCGGCTCTGGCTTGATGCAGAGTTGGTCAAGGCGCTTGCCGGTGAGATCCAAGCGCATGATCTGCGTCGCCTTGCTGCCCATCAGCCGAATGCGCTGGCTGCCGTCGCCATCCTGCTCGGCCAAGATCAGCAGCGGCGCCAGGCGCGGAATGTCGATGATCGGGTCGATGTCGGCCCGCCCGACCGAGCCGTCGTCGCGGCGTTTCGAATCGAGATAGGCTGCCACTTCGAGCAGCCGCTGTGAGCGGATTTCTTCGCGCGGACAAAATGGCATCGTGACAGGGCGTCCCGACCTTCAATCGGTCCAAAGGACCGTCGATTGCAGCGCGTCGATGGTGGGCGCGGTAGGGATTGAACCTACGACCCCACCCGTGTGAAGGGTGTGCTCTCCCGCTGAGCTACGCGCCCGCCCG
>CAZVYC010000264.1:0-6586 GCA_964631425.1 uncultured Rhodospirillales bacterium | reverse complement strand
TCGCCGCCGGCCGCACCTTCATCGCCGGGGCTGACATCCGCGAATTCGGCGCGCCGTTGAAGCGGCCGCTGCTCAACGAGCTGGTCTTCGACCTCGAAGCCTCGAAGAAGCCGCTGATCGCCGCGATCCACGGCACGGCGCTGGGCGGCGGGCTTGAGGTCGCGCTGGCCTGTCATTTCCGCGTCGCGGTCGCATCCGCGCGCCTCGGTCTGCCGGAGGTCAAGCTCGGCATCCTGCCGGGGGCCGGCGGCACGCAGCGCCTGCCGCGCCTGATCGGGGTCGAGGCCGCGCTCGGGATGATCACGGAGGGCAATGATGTGCCCGCGCCCAAAGCCAAGGCGCTGGGGATTATCGACGAGATCGTCGAAGGCGACCTGCTGACCGGCGCTGTCGCGTTCGCTGAGAAAGTCCTGACGGAAAATCGCCCGATCCGCCGTACAGGTGAGCTGACGGCGAAGGTCGACAACCCGGCCATCTTCGATGAGACCAAGGCGGCGCTCGCCAAGCGCCAGCGTGGCTTCGAGGCGCCGCAGAAATGCGTCGATTCGATCAAATTCGCGGTCGATTATCCGCTGAAGGAAGGCTCCGAGCGCGAATACGCGCTCTGCATTGAGCTGATGCGCGGCAACCAGTCCAAGGCCCAGCGTCACGCCTTCTTTGCCGAGCGCGAGGTCGCCAAGATTCCGGGCCTGCCCGAGGACACACCGACGCGCGAAGTGAAAAAAGTAGGCGTCGTCGGTCCGGGTGTGATGGGCACCGGCATCGCCCTTGCCTTCGTCAATGCCGGCTTCCCGGTGGTGCTGGTCGGGCTCGATCAGCCGTCCCTGGACAAGGCGCTCGGCACGATGCGCAAGATCCTGGGCGGCAACGTCGCCAAAGGCACCATGACCCAGGAGCAGCTCGACGCGAGGCTCGCCCAGGTCAAGCCGACCACCGACTATGGCGACCTCAAGGACGTCGACCTGGTTGTCGAGGCCGTGTTCGAAGATATGGGCGTAAAGAAGGAGGTCTTCGCCAGGCTGGGCGAGGTCGCCAAGCAAGGCGCGATCCTCGCCTCCAACACGTCCTATCTCGATATCGACGCATTGGCTGTGGCCAGCGGCCGGCCGGCGGACGTGGTCGGGATGCATTTCTTCAACCCGGCCAACGTCATGCGCCTGCTGGAAAACGTGCGCGGCGCCAAGACTGCGCCCGATGTGCTGGCGACCGTGATGAAGATCGGCAAGGCGATCAAGAAGGTCTCCGTCCTGGTCGGCGTCTCCGACGGTTTCGTCGGCAATCGTATGCTGGCCAAGCGTTCGCGTGAGGGTTTCTTCCTGCTGGAAGAGGGCGCCACCCCCTGGCAGATCGATAAGGTGCTCTATGATTTCGGTTTCGCCATGGGCCCATACCAGGTGGCGGACCTCGCCGGCCTCGACGTGCAATACGCCGCGCGCCAGGCGCGCTGGGACCGGCTGTCCGACCGCGAGCACAAGGCGAATATCGTCGACCAGCTCTACGCGCTCGGCCGCTATGGTCAGAAGACCGGGGCCGGCTATTACACCTATGACGACAAGCGCAAGGCTACGCCCGATCCCGCGATCGAGGAGCTGATCGTCAAGCACTCGGCAGCGCGCGGCATCGCCCGCCGCCCGATCGCCGACCAGGAAATCCGCGAGCGGATGATCTACGCGATGGTCAACGAGGGCGCGAAAATACTGGAGGAGGGCGTCGCCGCCCGGCCGCATGACATCGACGTGATCTGGATGACCGGCCTTGGTTTCCCGGTCTATCTCGGCGGGCCGATGTTTTATGCCGACACGGTCGGTTTGAAGACCGTTTACGAGGCGCTGCTAAAGTACAAGGATCAGGTTGGTCCGGAATTCTTCACCCCCGCGCCGTTGCTTGAGCGTCTCGCGCTGGAAGGCAAGGGGTTCTACAGCCAGTGAATTTAAGTCGTCATCCCGGCGAAGGCCGGGACCCATTTCCCAGCCATCGCGCTGCCGAGAGTTGGGTCCCGGCCTTCGCCGGGATGACGACCCCAGAGTAATAAAGCGATACCCACGAACCAGGTGGAAGATGAACAAGGCAATGACGGCGGCCGATATGGTCGCGCAACTGAAGAGCGGCATGACCATTGGGGTCGGTGGTTGGGGGCCCAGGCGCAAGCCGATGGCGCTGATCCGGGAGATCCTGCGATCGGACCTGAAGGACTTGACCATTGTCGCCTATGGCGGCGCCGATATCGGCATGCTGTCCGCGGCCGGCAAGCTGAAGAAGGCGGTCTATGGCTTCGTCTCGCTCGACGCGATCCCGCAGGAGCCCTATTTCCGCAAGGCCCGGCAGGAGGGCGCGATCGAGGTGATGGAGCTTGACGAGGGGCTCATCACCTGGGGCCTGCGCGCTGCCGGCATGCGCCTGCCATTCCTGCCGACCCGCGTCGGCCTCGGCACCGACGTCATGACCTATAATCCTGACTTCAAGACCGTTCAGTCGCCCTATGCGGACGGCGAGGTCCTGCTGGCGATGCCAGCACTGAATCTCGATGTCGCGCTCGTCCATGCCGACCGCGGCGACAAGCTCGGCAACACCCAGACAGAAGGGCCCGACACCTATTTCGACGAAATGTTCGTCCGCGCCGCCGACAAGGCCTATGTCAGTTGCGAGGAGGTCTATGACAGTCTCGATGAGACGCATTCGGACAAGGCCAAGTCGAACCTGTTCGAGCGCTATCTGGTAACCGGCATCATCCACGCCCCGCTCGGCGCGCACCCGACCTCGTATCCGACGCGCTATGGCTGGGACATGGATCATTTCAAGAAATATGCCGCCTCGGCGACCGAGGAAGGCGGCTGGGCCAAATACAAGGCCGACTTCATCGACGGCGGCGAGGCCGCCTATCTCGACAAGGTCGGCGGGGCCGAGCGGGTCAGGTCGCTCAAGCTTCCGATTTTCTGAGCAGGGACCAAGAGACCATGACGCAAGCAAGCGAATTCTCCCTGGCCGAACTGCTCGTCGTCGCGACATCGGAGGCTTGGCGCGGCAACGGCGAAGTGCTCGCCTCGGGCATCGGCCCGATCCCGCGGCTGGGCGCCAGCCTGGCCAAGCTCACCCACTCGCCTGAGCTGTTGATGACCGACAGCGAGGCCTTCCTGGTCGAGGACCCGATCCCGCTCGGGCCCCGCGGCGACTATAAGCCGAAATTTTCCGGCTCGCTGACCTTCGCCCGCGTGTTCGACTGCGTGTGGCGCGGCAAGCGGCACGTGATGATCGGCCCGGTCCAGATCGACCGCTGGGGCCAGTCCAACCTCTCCTGCATCGGCGACTTCCATAAACCCAAGATCATGCAGCTCGGCATGCGCGGCCTGCCGGGAAACTCGATCAACCATTTGAACTCGATGTTCATCGTCAATCACTCAACTCGCGTGTTCGTGGAGGGCGAGGTCGATGTCGTCGGCGGCGTCGGCTACAACCCGAAGCGTTGGCCGACCGGGGTCAAGCGCGATTTCGTCGATCTCCGCCTGATCGTGACCAATCTGTGCGTCATGGATTTCGGCGGACCCGACCATGCGATCCAGGTGTCCTCGCTCCATCCCGGGGTTACCTTCGAGGAGGTCCAGGCCGCGACCGGCTTCCCGCTGCTGAAGTCGCCGTCGCTCACGACCACGCCCGGTCCAACCGAGGAGCAGCTGGCGATCATCCGCCGGCTCGATCCGCACAATATCCGCGCCACAGTGATCAAGGACAATCCGCCCGGCATCCGGGCCGCCTGACAGGACACAGCACATGGGCAAACCCTTCCACACCCACCTTCACGGCAAGATCGCCGAGCTGGTGATCGAGCATCCGCCGGTCAACGCGCTCGACAGCGCCGGCTGGATGGCCCTGGCGGAGGGCATCGAGGAGCTGGGGCGCGAGCCCGAATCCAGCGTCATCGTCATCCGAGCCGAGGGCCGTGGTTTCTGCGCCGGGGTCGACATCAAGGAGATGGCAGCGCACCCGGAGCGGATCGTCGAGCTCAATGCCGGCAACTACGCCACCTTCAAGGCGGTGCACCGCAACCCCAAGCCGGTCATCGTCGCCGTTCATGGCTTCGTACTCGGCGGCGGCATCGGCATCTCGGGTGCGGCCGACGTGCTGATCGCCGCCGAAGACGCCCGCTTCGGTCTGCCCGAGATCGACCGCGGTGCCATGGGCGGCTCAGCCCATCTGTCGCGCCTTTTCCCGGTGCAGAAGGTGCGGTACCTCGCCTTCACCGGCGAGATGATGACCGCGCAGGAGGCTTATCGCTTCGGCTCGATCGAGCGCGTCGTGCCGCGCGATCAGCTCCGCGATACTGCGATGGGGATCGCAGAAAAAATGGCGTCCAAGAGCCCATATCTCCTTAAGTTGACCAAGGAATCGCTGACCGGTCTTGGCGACCGCGAACTCGAGGATCATTACCGCTGGGAGCAGGGCTTCACTCTGCAAGCCTATCTCAGCCCTGACTCCGTCGAGGCGCGCAAGGCGTTCGCCGAAAAGCGCGAAGCGAAATTTTAACCGTAAGGACCCTCCGCCATGACCGAAGCCGTCATCGTCTCCACCGCCCGCACGCCGATCGGCAAGGCCTATCGCGGCGCCTTCAACGACACCGAAGCCCCGGTGATGGGCGCCCACGTGATCAAGGCCACGATCGAGCGCGCCGGGGTCGACCCGGCCGATGTTGAAGACTGCATCATGGGCGCGGCGTCGCATCAGGGCACGCAGTCCTACAACATCGCGCGGCTGTCGGTGCACGCCGCCGGGCTGCCCAATTCGATCCCGGGCCTGTCGCTCGATCGCAAATGCGCATCGGGCCTGATGGCGATCAGCTATGCCGCCAAGAGCATCATGGCCGGCGAGCTCGACATCGCCATCGGCGGCGGGCTGGAATCGGTCTCGCTGACCTTGACCAAGCACCGCAGCACCTATCGGGCAGAATCGGTCGCCGTCCAGGAGCACGTGCCGACGGCCTACATCCCGATGATCGAAACCGCGGAGATCGTCGCCGAGCGCTTCCAGATCACCCGCGACCAGGAAGACGAATATTCCTTCCAGAGCCAGCAGCGCACCGCAGCGGGTCAGAAGGCCGGCCTGTTCGCGGACGAGATCGTCCCGCTGCCCAGCCGCAAGCAGCTCTTCGACAAGGAGGGCAACCCGACCGAGCAGCAGGATGTGCTGCTGACCCAGGATGAAGGCAACCGGCCGGACACGACGCTCGAAGGCCTGCGCGCATTGAAGCCGGTCTGGAAGAGCGGCAAGTGGGTCCATGAAGGCACCCACATCACCGCAGGCAATGCCTCGCAGCTGTCCGACGGCGCATCGGCGGCGCTGCTGATGAGCGGCGACGAAGCCAAACGTCGCGGTATCAAGCCTCTCGGCATCTATCGCGGCCTGGCGGTCGCCGGCCTTGAGCCTGAGATCATGGGCATCGGCCCCGCTTTCGCCATTCCCAAGCTTCTGAAGCGCAAGGGACTATCGGTTTCCGATATCGGTCTGTGGGAGGTCAATGAGGCGTTCGCCTGCCAGGTGGTTTATTGCCGTGATCTGCTGGGCATCCCGAATGACAAGCTCAACGTCAATGGCGGCGCCATCGCCATCGGCCACCCGTTCGGCATGAGCGGGGCCCGCATGACCGGCCACGCGCTGATCGAGGGACGCCGGCGCGGCGTCAAATATGTCGTCGTGTCCATGTGCATCGCCGGCGGCATGGGCGCGGCCGGCCTGTTCGAGGTCGTCCACTAAGAGAGCGCATTCAGGAAAACAGAGGGACCGAGATGGATTTCGAATACAGCCAGAAGACGAAGGACTATCTCGTCCGCCTGAATGCCTTTTTCGACGAGCACATCTATCCGAACGAGCGCCTATTTCACCACCAGCTCGAAGAGTCCGGCAACCGCTGGCAGCAGCCGCCGATCCTCGAGGAACTGAAAGCGAAGGCCAAGACCGCCGGCTTGTGGAACCTGTTCCTGCCGGAATCGCATTACGGCGCTGGTTTCACCAACCTGGAATACGCGCCGCTCTGCGAGGTCATGGGCCGGGTGCACTGGTCGGGCGAAGTGTTCAACTGCTCCGCCCCGGACACCGGCAACATGGAGACGCTGGAGCGCTACGGCACCGAGGCGCAGAAGAAGGAATGGCTTGAGCCGCTGCTCGAGGGCAAGATTCGCTCCGCTTTCTGCATGACCGAGCCCGCGGTGGCGTCGAGCGACGCCACCAATATCCAGAGCTCGATCGTCCGCGATGGCGACGAATACGTCATCAACGGCCGCAAATGGTGGAGCTCCGGAGCCGGCGACACGCGCTGCAAGCTCCTGATTTTCATGGGCAAGACCGATCCCGACGCGGAGCAGCACAAGCAGCAGTCGATGATCCTGGTGCCGCGCGACACGCCTGGCGTCACGGTCATGCGGCATCTGCCGGTGTTCGGCTATGACCACGCTCCGCACGGCCATATGGAGATCGACTTCAAGGATGTGCGGGTGCCGGTCTCGAACATTCTGTTGGGTGAAGGCCGCGGCTTCGAGATCGCCCAGGGCCGCCTGGGGCCGGGCCGCATCCACCACGCTATGCGCATGATCGGGCTGGC
>CAZVYC010000263.1:0-6645 GCA_964631425.1 uncultured Rhodospirillales bacterium | reverse complement strand
GATATAGACCGCGACCAGCGCAGCGACGATCAGAAGCGGCACGGTCGAAAGCGAATCCTGAAAAGCCTGAGCGTTGCCTTGGAACGTCGCAGCCACCGCCGCCGGCATGCGCGCCTCGCGTTCCGCCTTGGTGATGAGCTTGGTCGCATCCCCCAACGCCACTCCAGGCGCCAGATTGAATGAGATCGTCACCGCAGGGAATTGCCCCTGATGGTTGATCGAGAGTGCCGAGGTGGCGTTTTCGAAGTGCGTGAATGCGCTGAGCGGCACCTGCTGACCGGTCGCCGATTTGACGTAGATCTGACGTAACGAGGTCGGGTCCTGCTGGAATTTCGGGTCAACCTCCAACACGACATGGTACTGGTTCAGCTGCGTGAACATCGTCGCCACTTGGCGCTGTCCGAACGCGTCATAGAGCGTGTCGTCGATCGTTTGCGCGCTGATCCCCAGACGAGATGCGCGGTCGCGGTCGATGCGCACCATGGTGCGCGGCGCGGTGTCCTGCTGGTCGGTTGCCACGTCTTGCAGCTGCGGGATTGCCTTGAGTTTCTCCAGCATCACGTCCGACCAGTGGTTCAGTTCGGTGATGTCCGGATCCTGCAGCGTGTATTGGAACTGCGTCCGGCTCAACCGCGTGCCGACTGTGATGTCCTGCGAGGATTGCATATAGACCTTGAAGCCCGGCACCTGGGCCAGCTTAGGCCGCAGGCGGTTGATCACCATATCGCTGGTGACACCCCGACGGTCCTCGAACCGTTTCAGTGCGACGAACATCCGGCCGGTATTGGACGTGTTGCCGTAACCCGACCCGACATAGGAGGTAATCGTGTCGACCGCGGGGTCGGCCATGATGATCGCTGCCGCCTGCTCCTGCTTATGCACCATTTCCTTGAACGAGATGTCGAGCGCAGCCTCGGTCGCCGTCAGGATCAGCCCGTTATCCTGCTGGGGGAAAAACCCTTTGGGAATGCTCACGAACAGGATGACGGTCAAGGCCAGCGTGGCCAGCAGTGAGAACAGCGTCATGCGCTGGTGGCGCAGCACGAATTCCAGAATGTGCGCATATCCGGCCACCAACCACTCGAAGAATCGCTCCAGCGTGATGTAGAGGCGGCCGTGCTTTTCCTCGTGGCGGCCCAGGAAGCGTGCGCACATGGTCGGCGTGAGCGTCAGCGAAACGAAAGCCGAGATCACCACCGCGATCGCGACGGTCATGGCGAACTCGTGCAGCAGGCGCCCGACAATCCCGCCCATCAACAGCAGCGGGATGAACACGGCGATCAGAGACACCGTGATTGAGACGATGGTGAAGCCGATCTCCCCGGCGCCCTTTACCGCGGCGTGATAGGCGCTGTCGCCCCGTTCGATATAGCGCACGATGTTCTCGATCATGACGATGGCATCGTCGACCACGAATCCGACCGCGATGGTGAGCGCCATCAGCGACAAATTATCGATGCTGTAGCCCAGCAGATACATCACGCCGAACGTGCCGATCAGCGATAGAGGCACGGCCATGGCCGGAATCACGGTGGCCCACACCTTCCTCAGGAACAGGAAGATCACCATGACGACCAGCGCGATCGCGATCATCAGGGTCATCTCGACCTCGGCGATCGAAGCGCGGATGGTCAGCGTGCGGTCCGACAGAATCGTCACGTGCACCGCTGGCGGCAACAGGACTTGGAGCCGCCTCAGCTCGGCCCGCACCAGCTCAGTCGTGGCAATCACGTTCGCATCCGGCTGGCGGAAAATGGCGACCGCGACGCCGCGATTCAGGTTCGACCAGGCGGCGATCTGGTCGTTCTCGACACTATCGATCGCCGTGCCGACATCGGAAATCCGCACTGGCGCGCCGTTGCGATAGGCGATGATCACCTTGCGATAACCGGCGGCTTCGAGGATCTGGTCGTTCGAGGCGATGGTGGAGGATTGATAACGTCCGTCGAAGCTACCCTTGGGCGCATCCACGGTGGCATTGGCGACGGCGGCGCGGATGTCCTCGAGTGCGATGCCCTGGCTTGCGATCTTCGCCGGATTGATCTGGACGCGGACCGACGGTTTCTGCTCGCCGAAGATCAGCGCCTGGGATACGCCCGGCACCTGCGAAAGCTGCTGCGCCAGCTTGGTATCGCTGAGATCGTCGAGCTTGTCGATGGGCAGCACGTCGGAGGTGACGCCGAACTGCAGGATGGGCCGGTCGGCGGGGTTGGTCTTGCGCCAAGTTGGGGGGTTCGGCAGGTTCTTCGGCAACTGTCCTCCCGCGGCCGACAGCGCCGCCTGAACGTCCTGGGCGGCGGCGTCGATGTTGCGGGCAAGGTCGAATTGCAAGTTGATCTGCGTGCTGCCCAGCGTGCTTGTCGAGGTCATCTGGCCCAGACCGGAGATCTGGGCGAACTGGCGCTCCAACGGCGTAGCAACGGAGGAGGCCATCGTCTCGGGGTCGGCGCCCGGCAGAATGGCGGAGACCTGAATCGTCGGAAAATCGACCTTGGGAATCGATGCCACTGGCAGCCGCTCGAAGGCGATGATGCCTGACAGCAGGATCGCTGCCATCAACAGCGCCGTGGCGATCGGCCGATCGATGAAGGTCTTGGAGAAGCTCATCTTACGATGATGTCCTCGGCCGTGGTGGCCTGTTCAGCCTCGTCCACCGGCTGGACGAGGGATTGCGGCTGAAGGCGCATCTGTCCGTCCACAACCACCCGCTCTCCGGCGCTCAGTCCCTTGGTGACCAACACCTGCCCGCCATCTTCCTGGCCGGTTTCGACGAGGCGCGTCTCCACCGTGTTGTCGGGCTTGATCACGAAGACGAACAATCCCTTCGGCCCGCGCTGGATGGCCCGCGACGAGACAGTCAGGCCGCCGTGCACCTCTCCGATCCGCAGTCGGACATTGACGAATTGGCCGGGCCACAGCGTCCGCCGCTCGTTGGGGAACTTCGCCTTGAGGCGCACCGTGCTTGTCGTGGGGTCGATCTGATTGTCGACCAGTTCAAGGGTGCCCTGGCCCAACTCGGTCTGGCTGTCGCTGCCGAATGCCGTTGCCATCAGTTGGCCTTCCGCCCGTGCGGCAACCACCTTGGGCAGATCCTCTTCCGGCAAGGTGAAGATAGCCGAAATTGGTTGCACCTGGGTGATGACGACAAGTCCGGTGGTGTCGGTCGCGTGGACGATGTTGCCCTGATCAACCAGCCGTATGCCGGTCACGCCGTCGAGCGGTGAGACAACGTTAGTATAGCCAAGCTGGACCCGCGCATTCTCGATCATTGCGTTGTCCGCCTGCAGCGTCGCGGTTCCAGAATCCACCGCAGCCATTTGCGTCTCCAGCTGCTGGCGCGAGGAATAGCCCTTGGCCGCCGTCTCCTGGTAACGCACCAGGTCACGCTTTGCATTGACGAGCGCCGCCTGGTCCTTGGCCAGGTTGGCCAGCGCATTGTCCAGCGCAGCCTGGTACGGCCGCGGGTCGATCTGCGCCAGCGGATCGCCCTTCCTGACGTCCTGCCCCTCGCGAAAAAGGACGCTCATCAATTCACCGTCGATCCGCGCCCTGACGGTTACGGTGTTGTAGGCCTGCACTGTGCCGATGCCGGACAGGTAGAGTGGCACGTCGCGGGCGACGACCTTGGCCGCCGTCACCGGCACCGGCTGGCTCGCAGCCTGGCCGGACGACCCCTGGTTGCTCGCGCCGCGTCCGAAAATGAGCCAGCCGAGAACAAGGAGCAGCGCTAAACCGGCGAACAGCTTTCGGCTTGGTCTCATCATGGTTCAACTATGGTGCACGAATGCAGGTTCGGCAGCGCTGGTTGCGCGGCCGCAACGGTCGAATAAAGCGCGCGTATCGATCTTCCACATCGATCTGGACCGTCCCGCAGGGCCGGAAGGTTCGGTCCCCAAAAGCTCGTCATTGATTGGCGCCCAGCATATGATCAGTTTCCGGATAGGCAAGAGAATTTCCATGCAGGCAACATAGTCGTCCGCATGCGTACGCCCTCGCTGATGTTTTTGCCGTGGGCTTGCAAGCGCTGTTCTCCTCCCGCTGGGCTTTGTCCGCCACTTCCGAGAGGATACTTCCTTTGGTCAGGGCCGGAACAGCCTCTTTTCGACAATCAGGAATTGCCGGCGGATCGTCAGGCGGGCAGCCTCCGCCAAGCCTCGACAAGCCGTGCGACACACGCGGTGGGATCGGGGCTGCGCATGGCTTCTCCCATGACCGCGAGACCGGCGATTCCTGAGCCGGCAAGCCTGGGCAAGGTGGCAACCGCGATGCCGCCCAGGGCGATGACCGGCAGACCGGCTTTGGCGGTTATCGCTGCGAGATCGTCAACATCGAACATGGGACGATACCCGGGTTTGCTGGCACTTTCGAAGGTCGGGCTCAGGGTCGCATACTGCACGCCCGCCGCCAACGCGCCGGCCAGCTCTGCACCGTCGTGGCAGGATTGGCCAATAAGCGCATCGTGGCCCAGGAGCGCGCGTGCTGGCTTGACATCGGCGACTGCCGGCAGGTGGAGCGGGATGCCGAGCAGCGCGGCAGCCTCAGTGTCGCCATGCACGCCAACCCGGGCACCGTAATCCTGTCCGATTCGCATCAGCCGCCGCAACAGCGCCAGGCGGTCGTTAGGCGCGAGATCTTTTTCCCGAACCGACAACCAGCGGCAACCGCCCTGGAACAGGGCCGCAGTCCTCATCTCCAACGGCTCGGAGCATTGCCGCCGATTGGTGATCACCAGGATCGGCGGGTCGGGAAGGATCACGACCCGATCAGGCCCAACTCCGGACTCGACGCCTCGGCGAAGCGCCGCTTGGGGATTCGTCCGGCTGCGCGAGCTTCCATTCCGGCGGAGACCGCGAGCCGCATAGCGCGCGCCATTCCCACCGGGTCATCCGCCCGCGCGATCGCCGTGTTGAGCAGCACGCCGGAGCAGCCCAGCTCCATCGCCAGTGCCGCGTCCGACGCCGTGCCGATCCCGGCATCCAAGATCACGGGCGTTCCTTCCAGCCGGCGGCAGATCGACTCGATATTGTACGGGTTGAGAATGCCGAGACCGGAGCCGATCGGCGCGCCAAGGGGCATCACTGCCGCGCAGCCCATCTGGGCGAGTTTCTCGCAGGTGATCGGGTCGTCGTTCGTATAGGCCAGCACTGTGAAACCCTGCTCCACCAATTGCCCGGCCGCCCTCAGCAACTGCTCGACATCGGGGTACAGCGTCTCACGGTCGCCCACGACCTCGAGCTTGACCCAGCTGGTCTCCAGCGCCTCGCGCGCCAGCCCGGCGGTCAGGACTGCTTCGCGCGCGGTGGCGCAGCCGGCCGTGTTGGGCAGTAACCGATACTTGCCGACCAGCAGGTCGACCAAGCTTTCGCGCGGCCCGGCCAGATCGACCCGTCGAATGGAGACGGTCACGATCTCGGCGCCGCTCGCGGCCAGCGCATCGAGCATAACTTGCCGGTTGGGGTATCCGGCCGTTCCCGCCATCAGGGCCGAGCCGAATTTCTGGCCGCTGATGCTCAGCACAGGTGCCATCTCAACCACCGGAATGCGGCCTGACGATCTCGACCACGTCGCCACCCTTGAGGAACGTGGTCGGCCATTCGGCGCGCGGCACGATGGCATCGTTGATCGCGACGGCGATGCCGCGCCTGGACGTGTCGATCGCCTGCTTGGCCAAAAGGTTGGCCAGGCTCGCGTCGCTGAGGCAATGTGGTGCGCCGTTCAGCCTGATTTCCATGATGAAGCCCTCTTGATATCAGGTTCCGGCCGGAAACGGCCCAGCCCGAAGCCGGCGATAAGCGAATCGGTGCGGCCGGTCAGCGCCAGCTCGGCAACCGCCTCCGCCGTGATCGGGGCCAGCAGGATGCCGTTGCGGTGATGGCCGGTCGCCAGGATCAGGTTCTCGACATCCGTGGTGCCCAGGATCGGCGCGTCGTCGCGCGAGCCGGGGCGGAAGCCGACCCAGCTCTCGAGCATCGGCAATTCCTCGATGCCCGGCAACGCCCGCCAGGCCGCTTCGAGCAGGGACAGCATGGCGCCCGCGGTCAAGGTCGAGTCGAACCCACACTCCTCCGTCGTCGCGCCGATGATCAGCCGCCCGTCGCGGCGCGGCACGAGATAGGCCTTTGGCGTCCACAGCACGCGCGTCAGGATCGGCGCCTCGGGTTTCATCGCGACCGCGATCATCTGCCCTTTGACCGGCCTGACCGGCGGCTGGATTTCCTTAGGCAGGCCGGGTACGTCAGGTGTCCACGCACCGGCGGCGACGATCACGGTATCGGCAGGATGGACCACGGTCTCGGCATCGACGCCTACGGCGCGCGCGCCTACGACCTTGATCCCGACTTCGCCAGCATCTTCGTGAAGCGTCCCGCCCGCCCTGGCGAAGGCGATCTTCAGCGCCTCAGTGACGACCCGGTTTTCGACCTGATGGTCGCCGGCGACCAGCACCGCGCCCGCCAGCCTAGGATTGATCCAGGGTTCGAGTTCCAGCGCCTCGGCGCGGCCAAGCCAGCGTGACGCGATTCCCAACCGTTGCTGCAATGCATAGGTCTGGCGCAGCCGGCCCAGATCGTCTTGCGTCAGCGCGACCGACAACGTGCCGTCGGTCCTGAGCGCAACGTCGAGTCCGCTCGCCGCATTCAGCTCGGC
>CAZVYC010000262.1:0-6661 GCA_964631425.1 uncultured Rhodospirillales bacterium | reverse complement strand
CGTCCGTGCGGTCCCGCTCTTCGATCCCGAGGTCGTAATAGTGCAGATCGATGTCGAGGTAAGGCAGGATCAGCTTGTCCTTGATCAGCTTCCAGATCACGCGCGTCATTTCGTCGCCGTCAAGCTCGACAACGGGCTTGAGCACCTTGATCTTCGACATCGATTCTCATCCTTCCGATAATGGCGGTGGCACGCTTGGTTGGAATTGGGCCATCCGCGGATTTGCGAACATAGCGACGCTTTTCCTGCGAATCGAGCCCGCAGGCCCGCCGGTTGGTCGCTGGACTCGCGGGGCCGGCTCAGATCAGCTCGTGGTGCTCGCCGTGGCCTGGCCGCGTTCCCGCCAGCGCCGGCAGAACGGCGCGCACCTCGGTCACTTCACGGAACAAGGTCGCGTGCTGCGCCCGGATGAATCCTTCACGCACGGCGTGGCGGATCAGCGCCAGCAGTGGGTCCCAATAGCCTCGGATGTTGACGATGACAATCGGCCTGTCGTGCAGACCGAGCTGCTTCCAGGTCAGGATCTCGAAGGCTTCGTCCAGCGTGCCGAGGCCGCCGGGTAGGATCACAAAGGCTTCGGAGCGATCCACCATCAGGCGCTTGCGCTGGTGCATGGTGTCCACGACGACCAGTTCCGTCAGCATCTGGTGCGCGACCTCCATCTCTTCGATGTGGCGGGGGATGATTCCGGTGACGGCGCCGCCCGCGGCGAGCGCCGCGTCGGCCAGCAGGCCCATCAGTCCAACCCGGCCGCCGCCATAGACGACGCCGATGCGGTTCTCCGCGAGCAGGCGGCCTAGGTTGGCGGCGGTATCGCGATAAACCTGCGCCACGTCGGCCGAAGAGCCGCAATAGACGCAGACGGTGGGGGGCTTGGTCATCGAAATCCGCTTGTTTTCCAATACTGATTCGGCAAGTTTGCCGCAGTGACTCGTCTCCGGCCGCTACGCCAGGATGAGCACGCTTCGGGCCTTCCTCGCTTGCCGTCAAGGGCGGCGCAACGCTCTTTAACCGAAAGGACCATTCGACGATGCGATTTAGGGGACGGACAACAGGGTTTGTCGTGGCCGGTGCCATGCTGATGGCTTCGGGCGGTGCTGTCGTCGCGGCTGAGCCCACGCCCACCGAGATCATCAAGACCCGTCAGGACGACCTGAAGGCGATGGGCGGCGCCATGAAGGCCATGGGCGATCAGCTGAAGTCGGGCATGCCGGACAAGGTGGTCGTCGAGGAGAACGCCAAGAAGGTCGATGCCTTCGCCAAGCAGCTGCCGACGTGGTTCCCGAAGGGCACCGGGCCCGAAGCAGGCGTGAAGACAGCGGCCAAGCCTGAAATCTGGACGACGCCGGACGATTTCAAGACCAAGGCCGAGGCTTTGGCGCCGGAAGCGGACAAGCTGGTCCAGGTCGCGGCCACCGGCGACGCCGCCGCGATCGGCGCGCAGATGCAGGCGACTGGAAAGGCCTGCGGCGCCTGCCACAAGGTCTATCGCGTTCCCCCGCCTGAGCAGCATTGATCCGCGAACGCCTGACAGCCGCGGAACCATCCGCGGACGCCACTCGAACGGGCGAAGGGGCTCGCGTACGCATCTGGGATTTGCCGACGAGGCTGTTCCACTGGCTGATCGTGATCCTTTTCGCCTTTTCGTGGTGGACGGCCGAGAATGACCAGCTCGACTGGCACATGCTGTCCGGCTACGCCATTCTGGGACTGATCCTTTTCCGCATTTATTGGGGCTTCGTCGGCAGCACGACCGCCCGCTTCGGCACATTCCTTAAGGGGCCCAAGACGTTCCTGATCTATGCTGTGACCTTGTTCTCCGGCTCGGGCAAGGGTTCGGTCGGCCATGATCCGATGCGCGGCCATAATCCGATGGGCGGGTGGAGCGTGCTCGTCATGCTCATTCTTCTGCTCACCCAGACCGTGCTGGGGCTGTTCGCGATCGACGTGGACGGCGTCAACTCCGGGCCGCTCGATCATTACGTCAGCTTCGAAGCGGGACGGCAGATCGCGGGCCTGCACGCGCTGGTCTTTGATCTGCTGCTGGTGCTGATCGGGCTGCACCTGGCCGCCATCCTGTTCTACGTCGTCTACAGACGGGACAACTTGCTCGGGGCGATGATCGGCGGCCGCAAGCGCCTGGTGGGCGACGAGCGGGCGACCGGCCTCCATTTTGCACCGCTCTGGTGGGCGCTGCCCGGCATCATTGCCGCCGGCCTTGCCGTGGCCCTGGTGGTGCGCGGCCATTTGTGACGGGGCAGGGGCTTGATCCAACTTTGCCCGCGGAATATCGATTAGTTTAAGTGGGATTTTAAATGATCCCGCTTCGGCCTGGGGAAATCCGCCGTGAGGCCAGTGTCATCAGATCTCGATCAACCGAGGCAATAAATGTACCAGCGCATTCTGGCACGTCGTTTCATGGAAAACGTGGCCGCGGGACTCTGCGTCGGCCTGCTGATAGGCGCAACCGCCCTGGCCCAGGATGCGGCACCGCCGCCGGCAAACCCGCCCGCCCCTAATCCGCAGGCGGCGACCGCTCCGGCTGAAACGCCTCCCGCTCCGGCGGCCGCCGCTTCGGCGACGCCGCAGGATCCGGCGGTGCAGAAGGGGCTCTATCTCGCCACGATCGGCGACTGCGTATCCTGTCATACGCGCCCGGGCGGCGAACCCTTCGCGGGCGGGTTGCCGCTCAAGACGCCGTTCGGCACGCTCTATACGGCGAACATCACGCCGGACAAGGAAACCGGCATCGGCGGCTGGACCGAGCAGCAGTTCGCCCGCGCCATGCGCGAAGGGATCGACGACGACGGCGATCACCTGTACCCGGCATTCCCCTATACCGCCTATACCAAGGTGACCGACGAGGATGTCCAGGCGATCTATGCGTACCTGAAGACGCTGAACGCGGTGAAATACACGCCGCCCAAGGACGACATGCCGTTCCCCTTCAGCCAGCGCGGCCTGATGGCGATCTGGAATAAGCTTTTCCTGAAGGAAGGCCCCTACACGCCGGACGCGGCGCAGTCGCCGGAATGGAATCGCGGCGCCTATCTGGTGCAGGGCCTCGGCCATTGCGGCGCGTGCCATACGCCGCGCAATCTGTTGGGCGCCGAGAAGGCCGACATGGCCCTCACCGGCGGCGTCTACCAGGACGAGATCGCCGATTCGGTGCACGAGCAGGAGATCGTCAAGGAAGACGACATCGTCCGCCCCTGGTCGGCAGTCGATTTGACGTCTTCGCCGCGCGGCATCGGCTCCTGGTCAGTGGAGGAGATCGCCCTCTATCTCAAGACGGGGCATACGGATTATGCCGGCGCGTTCGGGCCGATGGCGAAGGTCATCAACAACAGCACGAAGTTTCTGACCGATGCCGACGCGCATGCGATGGCGGTCTACCTGAAGAGCTTGCCACCCAAGGCGCAAGACTTCGACAAGAAGGTGACGTCCGACCAGATGCAGAAGGGCGAGATCGCCTATACGGTACGGTGCGGCGACTGCCATCTCCCAACCGGCCTTGGCATCGCCAAGACTCCCGACGCCGATCCGACCAAGGTTTCGCCGCCGCTGCTCAACAACGCGATCATCCAGGCGCCGGACCCGGCAAGCCTGATCAACGTCATCCTCTATGGTGCACACGAGCCGGTGCTGAACGACAAGTCCTGGCCAAAGATGCCCGGCTTCGAGCTCGATTTCGGCCTCGGTATGGACGACGACACGATCGCCGTGCTGGCCGACTATGTGCGCAACAGCTGGGGCAACCAGGGCAGCGCGGTCGACCCGAAGCAAGTCGCGAAACAGCGGTAACAGTCGGGCCGGCCTCGGTGCCCGCCATCCTCCATGGGAAGGCGGGCACGGAGGCCCGCCACACTGCGAAAAAGCGAGTCTTAGGGATCGATCTCGACCGTCACGCCGTCATCAACCAGCCGCGAGACCTCCTCGATCTCGGCGTTGGTCAGCGCGATGCAGCCGGCGGTCCAATCCTTGGCCAGCCGTTCGGATGGCAGCAGGTCGTTCGGCGCGCCATGGATCATGATGGCGCCGCCGGGCGCCACGCCGAGCGCGGCCGCCCGCTCGATATCCGCCTCGTCGGGATAGGAGATGTGCAGCGCCAGGTGATAGTCGCTGAGCAGATTGCGACCGTCGATGTAGTAGGTGCCTTCGGGCGTGCGGCCGTCGCCCGCCTCGGTCTTCTGCCCGAAAGGCCGCCGGCCGAGCGCAATGTGATAACTCTTGATGACCGAATTGCCGCGCAGCAGCTCGAGCCGACGCTGCGCCTTGTAGATGACGATCTTGTCTGCCTTGGGCGTGGTGTACCTCTCCCAGTCGGCGGTGATGCCCGCGCCCTCAGCCAGGCTCGTTGCCGTGCACGCCGACGTCGCTGCCCCGGCAAGCAGAGCCACGGGGATGAGTTGCATTCCAAACTGCCACAGCGGTCCAAACTGCCGCAGGGGGACGAAGCGGGATCGCGTCATGGTACTAAGTGTTTATGACTCGCATTATTTAAGCGCAATGTAACCCGGAGTGGGTTGTGATGGCTAGTCTTTCGTGGTTTTCAATCCCTGCGACACTCTTGAGCGGCGCGCTGGCCCTGGCGCCCATGGCCCGGGCGGTGAGCCCGCCCGCTGTCGGCGAGGTGCAGACCTATCGTACGACAGACGATGATTCGCTGCTCGATCTCGCACGCAAGTACGATGTCGGCTATGTCGCCATGATCGCCGCCAACCCAAACGTGGACCCATGGTATCCGGGGAACGGCACGACGATCACAGTGCCGACGATGCACCTGCTGCCGGATGCGCCGCACGAGGGCATCGTCGTCAACCTCGCCGAGATGCGGCTCTATTATTTTCCGCAGAAGGACGGCATTCCGGAGACCTATCCGATCGGCATCGGCGACGAAGGCACCACCACGCCTAACGGGCAGACGCGCATCGTGCGGAAACAGGCGAACCCCACCTGGTACCGGACCAAGGGCGAGATCGCGAAGAAGCCCTGGGCGCCCAAGATCGTGCCGCCGGGACCTGACAATCCCCTGGGCCTTTATGCACTTTATCTCGGCTGGCCTGCGGTCCTCATCCATGGAACCGACGATTGGCGACGGGTCGGTCGGCGGGACAGCCGCGGCTGCATGGGCGCGTACCCGGAGGATATAGAAAAGCTTTTCCGGGAGGTGCCAATCGGGACGAAGGTGACCGTGGTCAACCAGCCGGTCAAGTTCGCCTGGATCGACGGCCAGCTCTATATGGAGGTCCAGCCGACGGCGCACCAGGCGGATCAGCTGGAGATGGACAATATCGACGACTTCGTCGACCCGGCGGGGCTGACAAAAACAATTTTGGCCGCTGCCAAGGACTCCGCCGGTCGGTTGGACTGGGCGGCGATTCGGCAAGCGGCCAAGGGCCGTAACGGCATTCCGGTCGCGATCACGCGCTGACGCGGTCGCAACAGAAAAAAGGCTGGGCTCCCCCAGGGGGGAGCCCGCTTATTACGAAATCAATTACTTGTTGCGCATACCCTTGCCGGTGGCATGGGTCTGGGTCATGCTGGCCTGATCGGCGGCCTGCTGAGCGGCCTTGGCCGCGTCGGCGGCCTGCGCCGCGCTGCGCGCCGCGCTCTCGGCGGCCATCTTCGCGTCGGAGACGTCTTTGGACATTTTGTCCATTTCGGCCTTGTCCGTGTCATGAGTGCAGGCCGGAACGATGGCAGTCGCCGCGATCAACATGGCGGCAGCGCTCAGCTTATGCAGGATCGTCGTCATCTTATCCTCTTCTTCAATTCCAGGATGGGCTTGGTTGAGCCTCGGCTGGCTCTATATAGCAACCCCTTTGTACTGTAAATCCAAACACGCTTGAAAAAGCGCCGCTTTCTGCCCTTGTCCAAGCCAATTGTGATCGTCAGGACACGCTACGCTGGATTCGGCGAGTCGTTCCCTGCAGTTAGATTTCTGCGTGGAACGGGAGTCAACATATACTTTCCTATGATTGTTCCGAACGACATTCCAGTTGCCGTTGATCAGGCGATATGGAGGGGTGATTAACGTTCGCGACGTCCCTTCCCGCCATTGGACCAGCGGGGGAGCGTTTCGACGCGGTGGTGGCGCCGCCTCTGTGCCGCATATGGGCGCCGGGACCGAAGTCCCGGCGCCGCGACATTGCTAGCCTTGGATGAAAGCCAGCAGGTCGGTGTTTATGGTCTCGGCCTCGGTCGTGGGCATGCCGTGCGGAAAGCCGTGATAGGTTTTGAGCGTGCCATTTTTCAGCAGCTTTGCCGACAGCGGCCCAGCATCCGCATAAGGCACGATCTGGTCGTCATCGCCGTGCATCACCAGCACCGGCACCGTGATCTTCTTCAGGTCTTCGGTGAAGTCGGTCTGCGAGAAGGCGACGATACCGTCATAATGCGCCTTGGCGCCGCCCATCATACCTTGGCGCCACCAATTCCAGATCACCGCCTGCGAGACTTTCGCGCCGGGCCGGTTATAGCCGTAGAACGGCCCGGCCGGCAGATCGTAGTAGAACTGCGCGCGATTGGCGGCGACCTGTGCCTGAAGTCCGTCGAAAACCTCCTTGGGCAGCCCGCCCGGATTGTTCGCCGTCTTCACCATCAATGGCGGGACCGCGCTCACGATCGCCGCTTTTGCCACCCGGCTTTCGCCGTGCCG
>CAZVYC010000261.1:0-6678 GCA_964631425.1 uncultured Rhodospirillales bacterium | reverse complement strand
CAGTGGACGGTCAGATGGCGCGCCTGCTCGGGCGACAGGAACGGGTTTTCCGAGCGCATGCGCTCCAGCGCCTCTTCCAGCGACTTGTATCTGCGCGGCACGCGGCTCGACAGGTTGCGCAGCTGTTCGACCCAGGCGGTCATACGCTCGCGCAGCGGCGCTGCGCGCATCTTGGCGTACTGTTCGTACGACATGATGATGCCTTCGATCACCACCAGTTTGCTGACCGTCTCAGGATAGGTGCCGGCATAAAGCAGGCTGATCGCGCCGCCCATGGAATGGCTGATGATCGAGACCGGCCCCGGCTGCTTCTGCCGTAACAGCTGGGCGATGTCATAGACGAAGTCGGCCAGCGCATAGCTGCCGCCGATTGCCCAAGCCGAGTCGCCGTGGCCGCGCAGATCGGGCGCGATGATGTGGTAGTCGCGGCAGAGCCGCTCGGCCACCCAGTCCCAGTTGCGGCAGTGATCGCGGCCGCCATGGATCAGGAGCAGCGGCGGCGCGCCCTCGTTGCCCCAGTCGACATAGTGCAGCCGAAGGCGCTGCGAGAAATAGGTCTGCGATGTTGGCCCAGGCATGGTGGCCTTTCGACGGTGTTCCCTGCTTTCTAACAAACTCGCGGGCAGGTTGGCCACTCCACCTCGATGCTCGTGTCACTGGGCCGACCTCCGCCTCCTCGCTTGAGGGGGGAGGCGTTCCAAACCGAGATGTGTCAATCTGACAGCTCTTGATGGGGAGGTTGACGACGAGGGGGACAGATGGCTCTCACGATCAAGCCGCTGACGGAAAAGGTCGGGCTCGAGGTCAGCGGCGTCGACCTTGACGTGCCGTTGGACGGAGCCACCCGCAAGGCGCTTCAGGATGCCTTCCTGCAGGCCGGTATCCTTGTGTTCCGGCGCGCCGGAACCAGTCCGGAGGCCCACCTGGCATTGAGCCGCTGCTTCGGGGAGCTGCAGCGTCATCCTATCCGCGAGAGCTGGGCGGACGGGTATCCCGAGCTGGTGGACATATCCTATCGCCCGGGGCTCCAGGGCGCATCCACGGTGGCGCTCTACGAGGTCGACGGGCAACGCCGCGGCGGCTGGCTGCCCTGGCACTCCGATCTCAAATATATGAGCAGCATCAATCGCGGCGGCATCCTGCGATCGATCAAAACGCCGCGCGAAGGCGGCCGGACCGGCTTTGTCGATCAGATCGCCGCCTATGCCACGCTGCCGGAATCGCTGAGGCGGCGGATCGAAAATCTGCACGTCGTCTATCAGCTTCGTTCGGACTTCACGCAGGAGAAGTTCGGCAAGCCCGCAAGCCTGAGGCTGATCGTGAATGCGGCGACTCTGGAATCGATGGCGGCCCGCATCGACCAGGATTTTCCGCCCGTGGTCCATCCGATGGTCTATGTCCAGCGGGAAACCGGCCGCAAGGTTCTGAACGTCTCGCCGGCCTCCGCGATCGGCATCCATGAGATGCAGAACCCCGAGGGCGACGCGCTGCTGGAGGAGGTCATCTGCTACGCCCTCGATCCCGCGCTCGCCTACTGGCATGACTGGGAGGAGAACGATCTGGTGCTCTGGGACAACTGGCGGACATTGCACTGCGCCGAGGGCGTTCCCGAGGACTGCGTGCGGGAGATGCAGCGTACCACGATCGCCGGCGATTACGCGCTGGGCCGCCGCCTGTCGGAATTCGAGCTGCGAGACCAGCGCTCATGACCAGTGGCGCACTGCGCTATGACGGCGCGGTGGTCGTGGTGGCCGGCGGGGGCGGCGCCATCGGGGGCGCCGCGGCCCTCCAGTTCGCGGCGCGCGGGGCGAAAATCGTCGTCAACGATATCAGCGACAGCGCGCACGGGGTCTGCAATCGCATCACCGCCGCCGGAGGTGTCGCGATCGCGTCGATTGCCTCGGCGGCCACTGACGCCAGGGAGATCGTCCAGACGGCGCTGGACGCGTTCGGCCGCATCGACGTCGTGTTGAATGTGACCGGCCTGACGCACGTCGGCCTGTTTCACACGATCGCGGCGGAGGATTGGAACCGCGTGTTCGCGTCGCATTTCACCTCGACCCTGGAGCTGGCGCGGGCGGCGTGGCCGGCCCTTTCGGCATCGGGCAACGGACGCCTGATCAACGCCGCCTCGACCACGATTTTCGGCGGCGAGTATTGCAGCGCCTATATCGCGCCCAAGGGCGCCATCTTCGCCGCCGGCCGGGCCTGGGCGCTGGAAGGCCGCTCGCAGAACATCCGCGTCAACACGATCATGCCGACCGCGATCAGCCAGATGAACGACAACCTGCCCGACCCGGAGCTGGTCCGGGTCTACCGCGAGCATTTTCAGCCCGAGAAGGTGGCGGGCTTCCTCGGTTGGCTGGCGCACAAGGACAACACGCTGTCGGGCCACACCTTCGTGGTCGGCGGCGGCCAGGCTGCGCATGTCTATCTGGCCGAGGCTGCACCCGTATTCGTCGCCAACCCCGAAACCCCGGAGGCCTGGGCCGAGCACGCGGCGGCGCTGACCTCGAAGGTCCAGGCGGCGGCGCCGGACAACGTGGTCGACGAAATGCGCCTGCGCCTGGAGGCGATGGGGCTGCCGACGGGCAGTTTGACGAGCAAGGCCGGTTGGGGGCCGGGGGAGTGAGGTTGACCGGCCGACTTTGCAGGACACCGGGGAGGGGGAGGGCGCGCCGGATGAGTCAAACCTTGGCGGCGGAACCGATCGTGCCGGTCATGCCCGAGGTCGATTTCGGGGTCGATCCGATCGAGGATTTCTATGAGCGCACGGCGGCGCTGCAGGCCGCCGGCCATCGGGTGGTGCCGGTGCGCTTCAATGGCGGCGTCGCCTGGCTGATCCTGCGGCATGCCGAGCTTGCCGAATGCTATGCCGACGAAGAGGGATTGCCGGCCGCGCCCGCCTATGAGCGGCACACCGTGCCGATCGAGGGGCGCACGCTGCTCGCCATGACCGGGGAGGAGCATCGCATCCAGCGGGCGCTGGTCTCGGCCGCGTTCCAGCCGGGCGCCATACGCCGCCTGGCCGAGCGCGCGCTCAGGCCGATCGCCAACCGGCTGATCGACGCCTTCCAGGGCCGCCCCGAGGCCGACCTCGCCGCGGAGTTCGCGCGGGTCTACCCGTTCAGCGTGATCAGCCACATGCTGGACATCCCCATTTCCGACGAGAAAGCCGTCATCGACTGGGTCTTCATGATCCTGCGCTATTTCTGGGAGCCGGAGAAGGCGATGGCGGCCCGCGCCAGGCTCGACGACTATGTCAGGCCGATCATCGCCGCCCGCCGGCTGGCACCCGGCGACGACATCATCTCGCGCTTGACCGTGGCCGAGGTGGAGGGCCACCGCCTGACCGAGGACCAGATACTGACCTTCGTGCGCGTGCTCTATCCGGCCGGCGCGGAGACCACCTTCCTCGCGATCAGCGGCATGATGTACGAGGTGCTGACCAATCCGCCCGTGCTGGCGCGGCTCCGCGCCGACCCGGCGGCGCGGGCGGATGCGGTGGAGGAATCGCTGCGCAAGGCGGGGCCGCTCGCCGTGCTGCCGCGCTTCACCGAGCGGGAGGTGACCATCGCCGGCGTGACCATCCCGGCCGACAGCTGGCTGCTCTACGGCAACGGCCCAGCCGGCCACGACCCTGAGGCCTGGACCGAGCCCGAGTCCTTCCTGCTCGGCCGCGAGGGCAACCGGCACCTCGCCTTCGGCAAGGGCCCGCATTTCTGCATCGGCTCGCATCTGGCGCGCGAGGAGATGCGCATCGCGCTGTCGCTGCTGCTCGACCGCCTTCCCGGCCTCAGGCTGATCGAAGACGGCACCGCCCGCCTCACCGGCACCGGCGGCATCCTCCGCGGCGCCTACCGCCTCCCGGTCGCTTTCGACACGGTGCTGACGGCGTGAGTTGGGGAATTGCCGAGCTGCGCCTTCGGCGGAAGAAGAGGGTCAGATCGGTTGAAACCGGCCGGCTCAAGCCGCCTTGTTCTTTTGCGACGGGCGTATCAAAACGTCGGCAGAAATGCCGAGCCCATCGTGTAGGCGACGGATCATGCCGATCGATAAGCTGCGCTTGCCGTTCAGAACTTCCGCGACGCGAGTACGGGTGCCGATCAGGGGCTCCAGATCCTTGCGCGAGAGGCCCTGCTGTTCCATGCGGAATTTGATGGCTTCCAATGGATCAGGCGGGTCCATCGAATGGTGCTCACTCTCATAAGCATCGATCAACGTCGCCAGGACGTCCAGCCTGTCGCCCTCCGGCGTCCCGATCTTTGCGCCCCAAAGCCGCTCGAGCTCGGCCAGGGCAGCGTCGTAATCCGCCTCCGTCCGAATCGGCTTCAGTTCACGCATCATGCTCCACCTCCGTCACGTCGATGCGGTCGTAATCCCTGTGTGTACCGATCCATTTGCTCCAAACGATGCCTTTTTCGAAATCGACCGCCACCACCAGCCGATAAGCATTGCCCTTGATATTGAAGACGACTCGTTCGGACGTCACGACGCTCGCGCTGGCGTAGGATCGCTTGATCTCGGCGGTACTTTTCCACCGAGCCTTCTTCGCCTCATCGAACCAAGCATCCAAGGCGGCCTTCACAGCCGGTTGATCTTTGTGCCCGCCTAGCGACTCGACGAAACTCCGCAAGGTGCGTCGGGCGATGATGCGCATGGCAGAATGATATCATGTGCCCATTTTGGGCGCAACGAGGTCGACGAGCATCATGCCGCGCCCCAACGAAAACGGCGCCCTCTTGCGAGGACGCCGTTCGCAAGCGCTATGCCGGACCGTTACGACGTCGCGCCGCCTCCATAGACGATCTGGACGCGCCGGTTCTGCGGCTCGCGCACGCCGTCGGCGGTGGGCACCAGCAGGTCGTGCTTGCCCTTCGCGACGATCTCGATCTCCGAGGACGGGATGCCCTTGGCTTCGAGCTCCGCCGCGACCGATTCCGCGCGCCGGCGGCTGAGGCGCATATTGTAGGCGTCCGAGCCCACCGTGTCGGTGTGGCCGGTGACCGTCAGCTGCGTCACATGCGCCGGCCCCGCATTGGCCGCGGCCTGGTCGACGATCTGCACGGCCTGGGGCGTCAGGTCCGACTTGTTGAAGTCGAAGAACACCATGTAGCTGTGCGCGACCGGGGCCGGGGCCGGCGCCGTGGGCGGCGGCGGGGTGTAGGCGGCGGTCTCGGCCGCGGCCTCTTCATGCTTGCCGAAATGATAGGTCACGTCGCCGCCGAAGGTCGGCGGGTCGCCGTAATACGAGATCGTCAGGTTGCCGAAGCCCGGACCGAAATCGATGCCGTTGATGCGGTACTTGTCGTTGAAGATGTTCCGGCCCCACATCTCGATATCGACCGTGCCGTCCGGCACCTGGATATTGCTGAGCCGCAGGCGGGCATCGAAGATGTTCTGCGGGCTGGCCTTGGTCGAGCCGGCATAATAGCCGCCGTCCACCGCGGGATTGGGGCTGGTCGAATACGGGTACTCGTAATAAGCGTCGGAATGCCGGTAATCGACGATGAAGTTCAGCTTGCCGAACTCATTGTCCATCAGGGTCGCGTCGGCACTCATGCTCGCAGTGAACTGCGGCGCATAAGGGAAGGCCGTGCCGACGGCGACATTGACGCCGTTTTCCATGAGCGAGTTGTAGGTGGTGTTGGTGTAGCCGACCTGGCCTGAGAGGCTGAGCCAGGAGACGGGCAGAGCCTGGAAGTCGAGCTCGAGGCCATCGATATCCGCCGAGCCGGCATTGCGGACCACCGACTGCGTCGTGCCGTTGTTCGCCAGGAAGATCGAGAGCTGCATATTGCTGTGCTGGTCGTAATATCCGGCCAGGTTGACGTTCAGCAAGCCGTCGAGCCAGCGGGTCTTCAAGCCGACCTCGTACTCGTCGACCGATTCCGGGGCGAACGGGGTTGCCGCCTCGGTCACCGATGTCGCCTCGCCATTGAAGCCGCCGCTTTTGAAGCCTTGAGCGTATTTGGCGTAGACGTTGATGTCATTGGTGATGGCGTACTTCACGACGCCCATCGGCGTGGTCGAATCGTAATTCTTCGAGACGTTCAGGCCTGAAATGGTCGTGAATAGCGGGGCAAACGCGGTGCCGACCGCGAGGAAGCGCGTGCCGTACTTGCTTTCGTTGTTGTACCGCAGGCCGAAGGTGAGGGTCAGCTTATCGTCGAGAACCGGCGGGTTATAGTCGACCTGGGTGTAGAACGCGTAGTTCTGCGTGCCGTAGCCATACTGCGAATCTTCGATCGCGCCGCCATAGAAGAAGCTTTGCGGGTTCTGCGTGAAGCCGCCGTCTGCGAAATAGAAGGCACCGACCGTGTAGTGGAAGCGGTCGATCTGCCCCGCGGCCTGCAGCTCTTCGGACGCGGCATGGTAATGGGTGAAGAGCTGCGTGCCGGCGACCGGCAGCGGCGATCCGTCGAGGTCGAGGCTGTTCGACCAGTCGATCCAGCGATAGGAGCTGATCGACTTCAAGGTCAGCTCGTCGTTGACGTCCCAGTTCGCCGTCAGGGAATGGGCCCGGATACCGGCGACCTCGAACGGCCGTCCATTGGCGTATCCGCCATTGACGGTCGCAGCGTTGCTCGGCCCGGGGCTGTGCTGAACGTAAAGGTAGAGCGGTATGCGGCTATAGAAAGGCGATGTCGGGTCGAACAGCGGCGCCGGTCCGGAGCC
>CAZVYC010000260.1:0-6689 GCA_964631425.1 uncultured Rhodospirillales bacterium | reverse complement strand
CTATCTTGCCGATCGCATGCATTTTCAAGGAGCCGCCTTCTTCTTCCCGCGATCCGGCTCCTCGCAATCCGGCGGCAGGCGCCAATCGCCTTCGACGTGCGCAGGCATGCCGGCGTGGCCAGGGTTGAGGAAGGATTGCGCTGCCTGCACGCCGGCGGGCCAGGTCGACTTGACGAACACGACAACAGCACGGATGTCGTCGTCGCTGAGCTTGCCGTCCCACGCCGGCATGTCGGTCTGGTAGCCGGGACCGGCCTGGTCCAGGACGCTGAACTTGATCAGGTGGAACAGCTCGGCGTCGCTATGCCGCCAGGCGTGACCAGTGCCGTTGAGCGGCGGCGCGGGCAGGCGGCCGGCGGCGTTGAGATGTCGCCAGTCCGGCTGGCCCTCAAGGCTGGCGCCATGGCACGACGCGCAATTTTTGAGATAGATCGCGGCGCCGTGATCGACTGACGGAGGCGACGGATGAGCGAAGTGGCGCAAGAGCGCGATCGTGCCCCAGGCCGCGGCGCTCGCCAGCGCGAAGGCCGCGACGGTCGTGATCAGGACGTTGCGGCCGAATTCCCGTGTGCCGAAGGTTGCCATGAGGGCAGCACATCGCACGGCACGGGCCGGTTGCGCAACCGGCCCGGTTTTCCCGGCCTCAGCGCGACGCGACCGGCTCGCTCAAGCCCACCGTACGCCCAGGGAAGCCCGCCGCGGCGAAATAGTGGGTGTCGCCGACCGATTGCAGGTCGAGCACGGTCACGAGCCCGTTGGCGGCGGGCGCGGACTTGAGGGTCTGCCGCTTCACCATGGGCATGGCCCCGCCGTTCAGCGCCTCCGTCAGCACCCGCCCGGTGAGCTTGCCGGTGCTATCGAGCTTCAGCCTCAGGATATGTGCAATGGTGACGGCGAGGTCGGCGTTGCTGCTGGGGGCTGTATCGACGAACCTGGCCTTGAAATCCGGGCCGATCGCCGCCTGGAAGTTGTAGGTGTCGGCGCGGCTCAGCGATCCGTGCATGCCCTGACCCTGTCCGAGGCCCGTGTCGGCGATCTCGGCCGTGCATTTCAGCGGCTCGTCGCAGCCGACCACAAACGATTTGAAGTTGACGACGATCGCCGGAGTCGGCGTGCGCGCCGCGCCCACCAGGTTGATCGCCGACAGCGGCAAGGTCCCGGGCAGCTTGCCCAAATCGTCGCGCAGGAAAATGCCGCTCACGTAATCCTCGGCCAGCAGCGCCTCGATGACCTTGGGCACAAGGGCAGCCGCGTCGGATTGCGGCAGGTAGAGAAGGTCCGAACCGCCGTTGGCCGCCACGATGATCTCAGGGCTCGCGGGATCGCTGCCCAGCAGCCCGTTGCCGCGTTTCGGATGAAAGTCGGTCAGCCTGACGCCGCCGTCGTCCGGGTCGAACAGCTTCATCCCAAGCGCGCGCGACAGGTCGATTGCCAGGAACCCGGCCGGCAAGTTCCCGAGCGGCGTGTCCTCGAACTGCATCCGGGACGCGATCGAGGTCGCGCTTTCCTTATAGATCGTCGAGAAGCCATGGTCGGCCGCGACCACGATGTCCGTCGACTGGTCGAGGCCCAGCTCCTTCAGCGCGGCGCGGATACGCGCGAGGTCGTCGTCGGCGTTCCCGATGGCGGCGAGCGAGGTCAGCCCGTCGACACCGGGCGTGAGCCGGCCCCTGCCGTCGGTCTGGCCGTGCTGGCTGCCGTCCGGGTCGCGCGACCAGAACACGGCATAGAACGGCTTGCCCTTTGCCTTGAGCAGCGGCAGCACCGCCTTGGTGAAGGCCGTCGTGAAATAATCCTGCTGATCCCGATTTGGTATGTCGGTCGGCGGTGCCGCCAAGGGCAGGTTGAGCGCGTCGAGCGCATCGCTGACCTCTTTCGACAGCGGGATGCCGCGGCGGGGGCCGTCGCTCGGCTCGTTTTTGCCGGTGGCGTCGTCGATGACGATCGTGGTCTGGCCATCCCGCGCCGCATGATCCTGGATCAGCGCCGGCCCGACCTTGCCGACCACTGCGGTGGCATATCCGGCAGCCCGCGCCGCCGCGAGCACGGTCTGTTGACCGAGATAGTCGCCCGCGAAATGCTGGTCCATTTCGGCCAGCACCGTATCGTTCTCAAGGAACGGGGTCACGCTATCCAGTGCCTTGCGTACCGGGAAGCCGACATAGAGCGTGTTTCCGAAATCGCCGGTATCACCGAGATAATGGCCGGTCGCGAAGGCCGAGGCGTTAGCCGTCGTCACAGTGGGAAACAGGGAATGGCTGTCGTGGAAGTCGACTCCGCTGTCGCGCAGCTCGGCAATGGCGGGCGCGGTCGCCTTGTCGACCATGACCGATCGCAGCCCGTCGGCGATGAACAGGATGACATTGTGCGGCGGAGCGGATTTCGGGACCGGCTGGGCACCGGCGGCCGACGGAAAAAGCGACACGGAAAGGGCCAAGGCCAGGACTTTTGCGGGGGTCATGGGGCTCCCTGGGAGATGGCTCGCGGACGCCGTCTTCTACCCGGTCGAGGCACTTATAGCTACTATGATCTGGTGTTTATTGTCCCATTTCTTGACCTTTTCATAGTGTCTCGGGCTTGGCCGCGGGACTTGCTGGCGCCGGCCTGTCCGCCTACCTAGGCACGGTGAAGACACCATGTCGAACGGAGGCTCCCATGGACCTGCAGACGCTCCTGGATGAACGCGAGATCACTCGGCTGCTCGGCCGGTTCGCCCGCATCCTCGATGGTCGCGAATGGTCGGCGGTGTCGGATGTCTTCGCCGCCGATATCGGCTTCAACTATGGTGATGGGCGTGAGCAGCAGGGAATCGACGCGCTCACGGCACAGTTCCAGCAATTCCTCGACCCTTGCGGACCGTCGCAGCATCTCCTGGGCAGCATTGTGATTACGGTCATCGACGATACGGCGGTGAGCCGGTCCTATGTCCAGGCGCGCCACCAGGGTGCCGGCGGCAAGGCACACCTCTTCTACGATTCGAACGGCGAATATATCGATCGCTGGGAACGTCGGCCGGAGGGCTGGCGTATAGCGCGCCGCGATGCGCGCTGGCTGATGCAGAAGGGCGACCCATCCGTGCTGTACGGTTAACACGGGTTATGTGCAGGAACTGTCGCTGCCTCCGCTCGTTCACCTGACATCGGGCTGACGCACAGCAAGGGGAGGTTCACATGATCAACAGATCGATTTTAGCTGGGCTGGCCGGCGTAGCGCTGCTCTCGATCGCACCGGCGGTTCAGGCCGCTCCCGACAGCGGCAAGGACTTCGTCAAGCAGGCCATCCAGGGCGATGTCTCCGAGGTGCAGCTCGGCAAACTGGCCGAAGAGAAGGGGGGCACAGCGCAGGTCCGCGATTTCGGCAAGACGCTGGTCACCGACCACTCCGCTCACGAGCAGAAGGCTGACAGCCTGGCTAAGGCTGAAGGCGTAACGCCGCCGAACCAGCCAACCGACGAAGCGCAGCAGGAATACCAGAAGCTGTCGCAGCTCTCGGGCAAGCAGTTCGACAAGGAATTCGCCAGCTATATGGTCAAGGACCACGAGAAGGACATCAAGGACTTCCAGCAGGAAGCCGACAACAAGAGCGACGGACAGGTGGCGCAATTCGCCTCGGAGACGCTGCCGACGCTGCACAAGCACCTCTCGATGGCCCAGTCGATCGAGAAGCAGCAGACGGCTGAGCGCTGAGGCCTCAGCTCGAGCGGATATAATGGCATCCGGCCTCGCCCGCCCGGGCGAGGCCGAAGATGCCCGACGGCACGAGCCGCACGCCCGGAATCATCGTTGCGATCAGCGCGCGGCGGGCGTCTTCGGCCGACATGTTGGCCGTCTTGCCGACCATCTCGGCGAAGTGTTTCAGCGCCTCGTTGCAGCAGAGCACGGTGACGCCGCGCCCGATCAGTGTGTCGACTGCGGCGCCCGTATCATAAAGTATGGTCTTGTCGCCCGGCCTCACGCGCGCGAAGGGGTTGCTGGTCGCGTCCTGTCCGGTGACCGGATCCTTGATCTTGGCCATCGTGCCAAGCTGGAACTGCGCCCAGCTTGCGTCGCCGAACACGATCGGCAGCGCGAAGTGCCGGACCACGATGACAACTCCCATGTCGGCATCGTCGGCGTTATAGACGTCCTTGTAGTCGCGCAGGTAGAAGAAGGCATTGACCAAGGCCGTGCCGCCGGCGATCTCGGGCGAATCGAACACCGCCTTGTGCTTTGCGTGGCTTACGCGGTCGACCCACGACAGGTCCCAGGTGGTGTGCGCGGTCGGCGCAGCCAGTGGATGCGGCGCCAGCTTCTGTCCCGCCGCGCTCTCGGTCATGGCGGCCGCCGCGAGAACGGTAGTTGCGCCCGCCAGGAAGGCGCGGCGGTTGGATCCTGCATCGTCGTGCATTTATTGGCTCCCTGCGTGCGGCCGGTTTTTGTCCATTATCGCGCAACCGACCCCGCCGCAGGAGTCGGAACGCGACCGGCCTATTCAACGCTCGCCAGCACCGTGCGCAACGTGTCGACGATCTGGTCGATCTGTCCCTTCTCGACGATCAGCGGCGGTGACAGGCAGATGATGTCTCCGGCCTGCCGCACCAGCACGCCTGCCTTGTAGCAGCCGGTGAAGATCTCGTAGGTCCGCTTCATGGGCGCCCCCGGACGCGGTTCGATCTCGATCGCACCGACCAGGCCCAGGTTGCGCAGATCGATGACATGGCGTGCGCCCTTCAGGCTGTGAATCGCCTCTTCCCAATAAGGAGAGATGTCGCGCGCCCGCTCGAACAGGCCTTCTTCCTTGTAGACGTCGAGCGTCGCCAGCGAGGCCGCGACCGCCAGGGGATGGCTGGAATACGTATAGCCATGCGCCAGCTCCACGCCGCCTTCGGGCGTCGCGTTGATAAGCGTGTCATAGATGCCCTTGCGCACGAACACCGCGCTCATCGGCACGGTCGCGCTGGTGATCCCCTTGGCCACCGTCATCATGTCGGGCAGCACGCCGAAATATTCGGCCGCGAACGCCGCGCCCAACCGGCCGAACCCGGTGATCACCTCGTCGAAGATCAGCAGGATGCCGTACTTGTCGCAGATCGCCCTGAGCCGCTCCAGATAGCCCTTGGGCGGGATCAGCACGCCGGTCGAACCGGCTACTGGCTCGACGATTACCGCGGCGATGGTCGAGGCGTCATGCAGGCCCACCAGCCGCTCCAGCGCGTCGGCGAATTCGGCCCCCTCGTCGGGTTGACCGCGGCTATAGGCTTGGCGTTTCGGATCATAGGTGTGGGGCAAGTGATCGACGCCGGCCATCAAGGTGCCGAACTGCCGGCGGTTGGCCACCATGCCGCCCACCGCGATGCCGCCGAAGCCGACGCCGTGGTAGCCGCGCTCGCGCCCGATCAGCCTGACCCGTCCGGCGTCGCCGCGCGCCCGGTGATAGGCAAGCGCGATCTTGAGCGCGGTGTCCACCGCCTCGGAGCCCGAATTGCCGTAAAAGACATGGTCGAGGTCGCCCGGCGTCATCGTCACAAGGCGGGATGACAGCTCGAACGCCTTGGGATGACCCATCTGGAACGGCGGCGCATAGTCCAGCTCTCCGGCCTGGGCGCGGATCGCCTCGACGATCTTGGGATGGCAGTGGCCGGCATTGACGCACCACAGGCCCGCCGTGCCGTCCAGGATCTGCCGGCCGTCATGGCTCGTGTAGTGCATGCCTTTGGCCGAGACGAGCAGGCGCGGCGCGTTCTTGAACTGCCGGTTGGCCGTGAACGGCATCCAGAAAGCGTCGAGATTGTTCGAAAAGTCCAAATCAGGCATGGCGGCGCTCACAATTCCACATTTAGAGGCGGCGGACCTTATCACTTTCTTGCTTTTCGGCATGTAGCCGCTTCGCCGCACCCGTTGCCGCATTGCAACAACCTCATGACTGCAATGCGGGAGTGGGTTGATCTTAAATCGAAAAGTCCCTGTTCCTAAGACCGGTAATCCCTATATTTCACAATGTGAACAGGATGCTTCTCGCCTTTGGGACGAAACTCAGAGAGGAGAATTCAGATGAAGATCAATTGGGAAATTGTGGAAAGCGCCGCCACCATCGTCGCTGCCGCTCTGGCCCCCCTGGCCACGGTGGCCTGGTTCATCGGCCGGATCTGATCCGACCGAGTCCTTCAAAGAAACGGTACCGAAACGCCCCCCCAATCGGGGGGCGTTCGGTGATCTCTTACGATCCATAATCTTTCGCGACCAGCCGTTCGGCAATCTGCACAGCATTCAAGGCCGCACCCTTGCGGATATTATCCGAAACGACCCAGAGGCTGAGCCCGTTCTCGACCGTCTGGTCCTCGCGGATGCGGCTCACATAGACGGCGTCGTCGCCGGCGCACTCGACGGGGGTGACATAGCCCTCGTCGGCGCGATGGTCGATTACGGTGACGCCGGGCGCGGCTCTGAGCGCCCGGCGCGCCTGCTCGGCGCTGATCGGGCGCTCGAACTCGACATTCACCGCCTCGGCATGGCCGATGAAGACCGGCACGCGCACGCAGGTCGCGGTCACCTTGATCGCCGGGTCGAGAATTTTCTTGGTCTCAACCATCATCTTCCATTCCTCCTTGGTCATCCCGTCTTCCATGAAGACGTCGATATGCGGGATGACGTTGAAGGCGATCTGCTTGGTGAACTGCTCGCGCACCAGCGGGTCGTTGACATAGACGGCGC
>CAZVYC010000259.1:0-6822 GCA_964631425.1 uncultured Rhodospirillales bacterium | reverse complement strand
CACCAGCCCGGGCTCGACCTCGCGCACCGGGCCGAAGCGGTTCGTGGTGTGCGCCCGCACCCAGCGGTCGAGAGTTAGCAGTTCCTCGTCGGTGAAGCCCGAATAGGCCTTGCCCACCGGCACCAGCTCCAGCACGCCGTCGTCGTTCGGACGCCAGCACCCGAAGGTGTAGTCGGAATAAAAGCTCGACCGCTTGCCGTGCCCGCGTTGCGCATACATCATCACGCAGTCGAGCGTCAGCGCCCCGCGTTTCCACTTGAACCACGGCCCTTTCGGACGGCCAGGAACGTAGGTGCTGTCCGCCCGCTTCAGCATCAAGCCTTCGATGCCGTTCTCGCGCGCCTCATCGCGCAGCGCCGCCAGGTCGGGCCAATCGGCGAACGGCACCATCGGCGAGAGATCCATCCGTGCCGGCCGCACCTTCGCGTACCATTCCTCTAGCCGCTGGCGCCGCTGATCGAATGGCAGACGGCGCAAATCCTCTCCGTCCTCCGACAGGATGTCATAGAGGCGGACATGGGCCGGATACTGCTCCAGCATCTTGCGCGTCACAATCTTGCGGTTCAGCCGCTGCTGCAGCTCGTTGAACGGCATGACCTCGCCGTGGCGCAGCACCAGCATCTCGCCATCCAGGACCACGTCGAACGAGAGCGCGTCGACGATCTCGGGAAAGACGCGGGTAACCTCATCGCCCGAGCGGGAATAGATGCGCCGCTCGATCAGGCCGTTCGGCCGTTCCTTCCCCACGAGCTGGACGCGGATGCCATCCCACTTCCATTCCGCGCGATAGGCGGCGGGCTCAAGGCCCGCTAAATCCTCGGCCTCTAGCGGATTAGCGAGCATCAGCGGCCGGAACGCGGCGTGGTGCGCGGGATCGGGCTTCTCGCCCTTGCCCTCCAGCCAGTCGAACAGGTCGCCAAAGGGAGGTTCGAGCCCGTGCCAGACCTCCTCGATCTCGTCGACCTCCCGCCCCGCCCATTCGGCGAGCGCGGTCTTGGCCAGGCGAGCGGAGACACCGATGCGCATGCCGCCGGTAATCAGCTTCAGCAGCGCAAAGCGCTGGTCGGCGGTGCAGGCATCCAGCCAGCGCTCGATCATTGCCGGCGTCTCGGCCCGGCTTGCTCCGGTGATCCCGGTTACCACCTCCGTGATCGATGGGGCTGACTCCTCGGTGTTCCGCGCCGGCCAGATCAGCGCCACCGTCTCCGCGAAATCTCCGACATAGTCGTGCGACCAGCCAAATAGTTCGGCATCGACCCGCGTGTACGCCAGATCGCGGATCATGGCAGGCTTCGCGGTCGGGAGGTCGAGCGTACCCGTCAGGGCCGCCAGCGCCCAGCCACGGTCCGGGTCCTGTGTGCTGGCGAAATAATCCTTCATCAGTCTCAGCTTGCCGTTGCGCGACGGCATGAAAACCAGCGCGTCGATAAGCCGGGAGAACAGGATCATTCAGTCTTCTTCGTCTTCATACCCGACCAGGGTAAGCGCGCGAGCGTGCCTACCCTTCAGCGTGGCGGCATGGATCAGAGCCTCTTCCCGTCCGTGCGTCACCCAGATCTCGGGTGACTGTACGTCGTCCATGGTTTGCAGCAGCTCGTCCCAGTCGGCATGGTCGGAGATGACCAGCGGCATCTCCACGCCGCGCTGCCGCGCGCGCTGGCGCACGCGCATCCAGCCGGAGGCCACGGCGGTGATCGGATCCGGCAAACGGCGCGACCAGCGATCGGCGCTGGCTGCCGGAGGCGACAGCACGATCTGCCCCTTGAGCTCCTCCTTCGTCGCCTCCATTGCCGGCCTGAGCTCGCCCAGATGAATGCCCAGCCGCTGATAAAGCGCGCATAAGCTGGCCAACGCGCCATGGATATAGATTGGCCGGTCATAGCCCGCCCGGCGCAGCAGCGCGATGACCCGCTGGCACTTGCCCAGCGCGTAGACGCCGATCAGGTGCGCCCGATCGGGAAACAGTTCAATAGAGCGAAGCACCTTCCCGATCTCCTCGCCATCGGGCGGGTGACGGAAAACCGGCAGCCCGAACGTCGCCTCGGTGACGAAAACGTCGCACGGCACCACCTCGAAGGACGCGCAGGTCGGGTCGCCGCGCCGCTTATAGTCCCCGGAGACGACGACCCGGCAGCCCCGCCACTCAAGAACTGCCTGGGCGCTCCCCAGCACATGTCCGGCGGGCGCCAGCCACAGCTTCACGCCGTCGATGTCGATCGGCGTGTCATAGGCGAGCGGCTGGCGGACTTCACCTGCTGCGTCGCCATAGCGCGCCGCCATGATCGCCAGCGTCTCCGGTGTCGCCAGCACATGCCGGTGTCCCGGTCGCGCATGATCCGCGTGGCCGTGCGTAATGACCGCGCGGTCTGCCTCGCGTATCGGATCGATGAAGAAATTGCCGGGTTCGACATAGAGGCCCTGCGGCATCACGCGAACCCAGCTTTCCACTTTGACCGTCGCCATCGGCCCAATATGGGCTGTGACGGCGAGCACGGCTAGGCCGCGGCGGGCAGGCCCTGATCGGCCATCGCCGGGTCATCCAAGGTAACCGCGACCGAAAAGACGATGGCCGCGATGCGGATCGCATCCTGGATCGCCTCTTTCGCCACGCCGGCCTTCAAGAGCACGTCCTCATGCGCCTCGATGCAGCGGCCGCAGCCATTGACGGCCGACACCGCGAGCGACCAGAGCTCGAAGTCGACCTTCTCCACACCGGGATTGGCGATCACGTTCATCCGCAGCCTGGCCGGCATGGTGAGGAAGTCCGGATGCTTAGAGAGGTGGGTGAAGCGATAATAGATATTATTCATCGCCATGATCGCCGCAGCCGAGCGCACCGCAGTCTTGGCCTGGCCGGACAGGAACTCGGAGGATGCGGCGTCGACCGCACGCACCACCTCAGGGTTACGCGACGCGATGGCGGTGGCCAGCACAGTGCCCCAGAGCTGCTGCGGCGTCAGGCTGGTGATGGACGGGATGCTGCTCAGATTGAGCCGGAGGTCCTTGGCGTAATCCGGCAAGCGAGCTTTGAGTGTGTCGAGGGACATGGGATTTCCTTTCGATGTCGAGAAGGCGTTCACCCCACCCAACTCCCCCTCGATGGGGAAGCTAGGTGGGGTGACCGGGCCGTTCACTCAGCGACGACAATTACGCGGCCGGGCGTAGAACCTCTTCGCCCTTCTTCCAGTTGCACGGGCAGAGCTCGCCCGTCTGGAAGGCGTCGAGCAGCCGGAGCGTCTCGTTCGGGTTGCGGCCGACATCGAGCCCGTTGACCGACACATGCTGGATCACGCCATCCGGGTCGACGATGAACGTAGCCCGCAGCGCCACGCCCTCGACCGGGTCGAGCACGCCCAGCGCCGTCGACAGCTCGCGCTTCACATCCGCCAGCATCGGGAACGGCAGGTTGCGCAGATCCTCATGGTGAGTACGCCAGGCATGGTGGACAAACTCGCTGTCGGTTGAGACGCCGAGAATCTGCGTATCGCGATCCGCGAACTCGCCGTTCAGCTTGCCGAACGCGGCGATCTCGGTTGGACAAACGAAGGTGAAATCCTTGGGCCAGAAGAACACGACCAGCCACTTGCCCTCGTAGCTCTCATTGGTGATGGTCGGGAATGGCACCCTGGGATGATCAAGCGATGTGGTCGCGGCGAGGGAAAATTTGGGGAACTGGCTGCCGGGGGCGAGCATGGAACTGAAACTCCTTAGAACTATTCTAAACTGACAGAGACTACATTGGAGTTAGGCATCGCTCGGTCAAGGCCAGTTGCAAATTATTCGCAATAAAAATCTTGCAATCGCCCGCGCAGAATTCATCCGGGCGGGACCGGGCGCCGTGGCCTGAGCTTGCGCAATGGCCGGAACGTCAATCGGCTCTCCGCCCGAATAACGCCGATCGGACTCCGGAACTCGCCCCAGTACCTATCGAGCGAACAGTTGCCCCATATCGGCGAACCCCTTGAATTCCAGCGCGTTACCGGCCGGATCGCGAAAGAACATGGTGGCCTGCTCGCCGGCCTGGCCCTCGAAACGAATATGAGGCTTCACAATGAGATCGACTCGGGCCGCAGTGAGCCGGTCGGCCAGTGCTTGCCAGCCAGGCATCATCAACACCACGCCGAAATGCGGGACAGGCACATCGCCGCCATCGACCGGATTGCTGTGACACGCCACGCTCGGCGCCAGATGGGCGACGATCTGATGGCCATAGAAGTCGAAATCTACCCAGCTGTCGGCACTACGCCCTTCCCTGCATCCCAGCAGGCCGCCGTAGAAGCGTCGTGCCGCCGCGAGGTCGTCCACCGGAAAAGCAATATGAAGGGTGCAAGTTCAGCGGGCATGCGATCATTCCTTGGCGAAGCGGCCCCCTGGACAAGCGGGGTTCCGCCTCTATTGAATGCATCGAACAACGATCTGCACCCGGGGAAGCGATATGTTCAAGGCATGGAAGATTCACGGCGAGGGCCAGCCGCGCGACGTGCTGCGCGTGACCAGCGCGGCCGAGTTGCCGATGCTTGGGCCCGGTGAGATGCGGGTCAAGGTCGCCGCCGCGGCGCTGGGCCTGCCGGACTATTTTATGTGCACCGGGCAGTATCCCGCTAATCCGAAGGACGGGCCGTTTACGCCCGGCGGCGAAGTGGTCGGCACGGTAATCGCCGTAGGGCCCGGTGTCAGAATGCCGGTCGGCACCCGAGTGATGGGCATGACCGATTTCTGGCGCGGTTACGGCAGCTTGGCCGAGGAGTGCATCGTGCGCGAGGACGAGATCAACCCGGCGCCCGACTTCATCGCCGACGCGGCCGCGGCAGGTTTGCGCATCGCCTATCACACTGGCTGGGTCGGCATCGTGCGCAACGGCAAGGTCCAGCCGGGCGAGACGATGCTGGTGCTGGGCGCCGCCGGCGGCACCGGCGCAGCGGCGATCGAGCTCGGCAAGGCGTTCGGCGCGCACGTCATCGCGGTGGCGAGCAGCCAGGAGAAGATCGACTATTGCCGCAAGCTCGGCGCCGATGAGGTCATCGACCGGACAAAGGAGAATGTCGTCGACACGGTCATGAAGCTGACAGGCGGTCATGGCGCGGACCTGATCTATGACCCGGTCGGCGGCGAGGCGGGCGAGCAGGCCTTCGAGGCCATCGCCATGCAGGGACGCTTCCTGCTGGTCGGCTGGGCCTGCGGCCGCTGGCCCGACATCCCCGCCTGGAGAACGCTGATCAAGAACTCGTCACTGGTCGGCGTTTACGCCGGGCGTTCCTATGGCGGGAAGGTGCATCGGGAGATCCATCAGGGGCTGATGGAACTGTACCGGCAGGGGAGGATCGGCCGGCTGACCACCAGCACGATCGGCTTCGACGATGTAGCGATGGCGCTGCAGAACCTGCCGAAAGCCCAGCTCGGACGGACAGTAATGATTCTGTAGGATGGGTAGAGCGCAAGCGAAACTCATCGGTACAGCAGCATGGGTTTCGCTACGCTCTACCCATCCTACATGCGTTCCAAGACCGCCAATATCGCATCCAGGCTATCCCGCCCCAGCCGCGCCGAGGCGGCGGGCGACCAGCCGGCCACCGGGTCGGGGGCTTCGAGGCTGTCCTTGAACGGCATCTCCAACGTTAGCCCGACCGCGCCGAAGCGGCGCGCGACGGCGCGGTTGCACATGCCTTTGCCCCCTTCCCCGCCATAGGTTACGGGGTAGCCGACCTTGGTTTGAAATGCCGAACTGGCCTTGAGCAGCGCAGCCTTGAAGATCGCCACGCCCGCCACCTGCGCTGGAGAAGAGGCCGGATCGGAGTCGCAGCCGTCGACGAAAACATGTGGCAGTGTCTCGTCGCCATGCACGTCCAGGCAAAGATCCACCCCTGCCCTGTCCATCGCCGCCAGCACAGCCGCGATCTCGGGCGCCTTTTCCACGTCTGGCCCATGCCACTGTCGGTTCAGGTCCAACCCGGCCGCGTTGCCGCGCAGGTTGCCGTGCGCCGCGCCATCGATGTTGACCAACGGCACCAGATGAATGCGCGCGATCTGGCGCAGGTGCATAGCCACCGGATCGGTGCCGACCAGGCGATCGAACGCCCCCTCCGTCCACCAGCTTGCCATCGTCTCGCCCGAATGCTGCCGGCCGATCAGCCAGACATGTCGCGGGCCGCCTCCCAAGGCGAGGGATGAAATCTCCCGGCCCTCTACCGATCGGCCGAGCCGACTCAACGCCACTCCCGGTAGGGTCGCCGCCCGGTCCAAGAACCGGCCGAGCCGCGTCAAATCATAGGGCGCAAAATACGCGACCCAGATCTCATCACTGGCGGCCCGAGACCGGATGGTAAGCACGCCGTTGGCATATTCCGTCTCGGTCCGCCTCCAGGTCTCGCGATCGTCTGATACACAGGCACGATAGCCTGGCCATCCGCCCGGATAAGCCGACCCAGCGGCGTTGACGATGCGGAAAGTCAACGCCCGTCCCGCGTAGCCGCGAGCGCGGAAGAAGAACCACTGATACCAAGGACCGTTCGAGTCCGGGCGAATCGCGAGATCGGCGGCATCACCGTCGACCCTGAGAGTCTCGATATTGCCGCCGTCGAAGTCCGAATCGATCTGTAGCACCATGGCGGGCTTTTAAGCCCGCCGCTGGATAGTAGGCAACAGTCCCAGCTACCCACAACCCCTGCGGCGAAAGTCGGGACCCATTTACCGGCATCGCGACGGCCGGTCCATGGGTTCCGGCTTCCGCCGGCATGACGAGATCAGAAAAGCAATGATGAAGGCGCTAACCCACCCCCATCGCCGCCGAATTGCTGCGCAAGGCCGCCTCGGCGTCGTGGCCGA